>NZ_JASHIE010000019.1:0-155159 GCF_030056655.1 Flectobacillus rivi | reverse complement strand
TAGATAGAAAAACTTTCTTTTGGGGTAAAAATAAGGCTAGGGCACAACAAACTTTACAGAAATCAAAGTTAAAATCCTTAAAAAATCCCTGAATGCGACGCTCAGTTGAGGCTGTTTTTGCTTTACCTGCGACGTGAAGGGCTATTTCATGGAATTGAACTTTTCTACTTTCAATCAGTCCTAACAGAATGTCAGAAATTGTTTTTTTACGGGCTAAATTTGTTGCCAGTGGAATCGTAAACAAGATTTTAGTAACTTTGTAGTGGATGAACTCTTTCATCTGAAAAGGTTGGTTTTGGTCGTTTTGCAACACAAAATTCAACCTTTTCCTTTTTTCTCCCAAAAATCATCGGGTAGAGTAAGTTATAGGCATAAGGTAAAAGCTTCTCTTTTTTATGAGAAACTCATTTTAACCTCTATTCTATGCCTTAAAGCAGGCAAAACAATTTAATTTCACTTAATTATTCATAAAAGTAATTTGTGGTTCCACTTATACATTTTTATTTTGCAATACTATTTATCATCTATACAGTCAATAAATCTAAATTAACAATTTCACACCTTATCCATGAGATATTTCTACCTGCTTTCCCTGATACTTTCAGGCTTATCATTACTGGCACAAGACAAAAGTGTAAAAGTCATTTACCCACGAACCATTTCAATCAAATCAGATTCATTTAAGTTATATTATCCCACTTGGAAAGAACCAGAGACCTTCAAAAATATAGATAGCGATACGCTAGATATGGGTAATGATGCAGTCAAAAATGCCTATTATTTAATTATTAGTGGTCATGATACTGTAAGAATTAATTATTCTAACTTCCCATTTGCTAAGCAGATATTTGTCCCAATGGAATTAAACGGACGAAAATTCACCCACAGACTAAGAGTTAATGCCGTGACAGCGTACTTTTCAGCAGATTATATTACTGAAAACTCCCAAAAGGTCAACTTCGACATACCAGAGGTTTACGAGCTTGCTAATATTGTTTGGACTTTATCTAAGAGAGGGCAAACTGCCAATAATCTTAACAAAAGTTCCAAATACTATCAAAAAGTACTCAACTATTTTTCGCCTTTTCTAGGTCATTCTGTTTTCAAAGCCATCGATTCCACGAAGAAAAATTACTTCGAAGCATATTATGATTTTCGTGAGAATAGTCTAGCATTTTCATTTGAAGGAGACAAAATCATCAGAAAAGAGCCTTACTTTTATATAATGGGCAACGATGACAGAAGTTTTTCGAGTCTTTTTGAAAAATTAATTCCTGAAATAGAGGATTTTGCTAAAACCTCCAATTACAGGAAATTCTTTGCTGATCATAATTCATATTACACGAAGTCTATCAAAAAACAGCAGAAGTTAATGCCTGTACGTAAAATGTGGACTTGGCTTGAACAGAACTTTGATAACAAATTCAATGCTTACAAAATAGTGTATTCACCACTAATCCGTGCCACTCACAGTACACAAAACTTTTTAACTTTTCTACCTTTCGGAAAAGGTTATTTCACAGAATCTGTTATGTTTGTTTGTGGTCCTGAGATTTTCGAAACGCTAAAAATGCCCAATAGAAAAGAGAGAATAGGATATGCTTCTGGCATAGTATTCACTGAGATAGACCATAATTACGTGAATAAGCTATCGCTTAAATACCAACATCAAATAAAATCTATCTTCAGTAATAGAGAGATATGGGCAAGTGCTGGAGGTGATACAGAGCGATATTCAACTGCCTTATCTGTATTTAATGAGTATATGACTCATGCTGTATTTTGTAGATATGTACGTCAAACTTTCGATAAAAAAGCAGCTTTAAAAATCATTGACTCAAGGATAGATTTGATGGTAAACCGACGTAAATATTTGAAATTTAGAGAATTTACTGACAAATTAATCTCTCTGGACAATCGTAAGAAAGTGAAGGAGCTTTACCCAGAAATCTTGAATTGGGCTAGTTTAATAAAATAACATGAAAATTTATTTCTTAGTATAATAGAAATAGATAACTCACGACAATGACTTCAATGTCTACTAAAATCGAAATAGTTAAAGCTGATATTACTAAAATGTCAGTTGACGCAATCGTCAACGCAGCCAACACTTCCCTATTAGGTGGCGGTGGCGTTGATGGCGCTATTCATCGTGCAGGAGGTTCGGCGATTTTAGAGGATTGTCGTAAAATAATCGCAAAACAAGGCGGGTGTAAAGTTGGAGAAGCTGTTATTACCACAGCAGGAAAACTTCCTGCCAAATACGTAATTCATACCGTAGGACCAGTTTGGAACGGCGGTAATAAGCATGAAGCTGAAAAACTTGCCTCTTGCTATACCAAGGCTTTACTATTGGCAAAAGACCATCATTGTAAATCAGTTGCATTTCCCAATATTAGTACTGGCATCTATAAATTTCCAAAGGAATTGGCGGCGCAAATTGCATTTGAAACCGTATATAGATTTGTGATGGAGCAACCTTATTTTGAAAAAATAGTATTTGTATGTTTCGATGATGAAAATTACAAATACGCAAATAATCAAATGCAAAAGCTCAAACTCTCCACAGAATAATATTTCAATTAGGGTTAATGGAAACCTATTTGATTGGCTTCCTTCATATTATGGGTATTGTTGGTGGTAATGCTTAAGCATTTACCTCATAATTTTCTGTGTCCAGTTTTTACATTGGTAACCTATTTTAGACAACTATTTTCACACATGTTAGCTTATTTATCGATTTGGAAATTCTTGCTACCTGTGAAGGTATAATATATCGATAGAAGTATCAATTTATTGATAAACCGTAATAAAACATTAAATAAACCTTTGATTAAAAATAAATATTTATTGTTTATCAATAAATATTTATTACTTTTATGACATAACTTAAACTTCTTAAAATTATGTCAAGCAAAAACAACTTTGTATTTAAAAGTTTACATGTGGTCGCATGGATTATCTTTGTTGGCTTATGTATCGAAGCAGGTGGGTTGGTAACCAACTTTTTTTTTAGCATTTACAAACCTGAGTTTGTCCAAAATCTATATCAAAAATTAGATTTAAGCGACATGTATCGACGAAGTAAATGGGCATTTGGTAGTATGTACAGTTTTATTTTAGTCATTGCCTTTCTAAAAGCTTATCTATTCTATGTCGTCATCAAACTCATGAGTAAGCTGAATTTATCAAAACCTTTCAACGATTTTACTTCTGCACAAATCACACAAATTAGCTACTATACATTGATCATAGGTATCGGTAGTTATATAGCCCAGCAATCTGCCAAAAATTTACAGCATCACGGTTATCTCGTTGAGAATCTAAATCCATTTTGGGCAGATAGTCAGGCGTTTATCCTGATGGCAGCGGTTATTTCAGTGATTGCCACGATATTTAAAAAAGGAGTAGAAATCCAAAATGAAAACGATTTAACAGTTTAAAATATGCCGATTATTGTAAATTTAGATGTTATGATGGCCAAACGTAAAATGTCGCTTAATGAGCTCTCAGAAAGAGTTGATTTGACCTTATCTAATCTTTCCATCTTAAAAACAGGTAAGGCCAAAGCAATTCGTTTTAGTACTTTAGAGGCTATTTGCAAAGCATTGGACTGTCAACCTGCCGATATTTTAGAATATGTCATGGAACAATAAGGATATCTATCAAAAAACTATTTAGCCAAACTCTTTTGCTCAGAGTTTGGCTTTTCATTTATAAACATTTGTTATTGCTTCCAATTTTTAACTAGCTATTTCCCAATTATTTCGCGACGGTGTCGTCTTCCCCAATCAGTTAGGTTTCTGATAATGGTCTGCAAGGTTTTTCCATGCTCTGTAAGTTCGTATTGCACGGTAATAGGCTGAGTTTCTAGCACAGTGCGTTTGATAATTTTGTTAGTTTCCAACTCTTTCAATTCCTTACTCAACATTTTGTTGGAGATACCATTGACATCATTCAAGATGTCTGAAAATCGTCTTTTGTTGTAATAGCAAATTGAAGATATAATATTAATTTTCCATTTTCCGCTCAGCACATCCATCGAATCTTGGACAGCCAGCATTGCTTTTTTGTGTTCATCCCCTTGATATTCTTCACATTTCATATTTTTCCTTGTTACTAAAGTGTTACTGTATTACCTCAATGATACTGTTACTTTTTGACACCAAGTTACTAAAATAAACTAACAACATATACCTTTGCCACTCAAACTTTAAAGAAAACAATCATGAGCAAGTTATCAAACAAGGTGGCAATAGTAACAGGAGCTTCAAAAGGTATTGGAGCCTCCATCGCAAAATATTTTGCCGCAGAGGGCGCCAAGGTAGTCGTAAATTATGCATCAAGTAAAGAAGGAGCGGAAAAAGTAGTAACCAATATTACCGAAAATGGTGGCATTGCTATCGCCATTAAAGCCGATGTATCCAAAGCAACAGAGGTAAGTCAGCTTTTTGAGGAAACAAAAAATGCGTTTGGACAAGTAGATATTTTGGTCAATAATGCAGGGATATACCAATTCTCTCCAATTGAGACATTTTCGGAAGATTCTTTTCACCAACAATTCAATACCAACGTATTAGGTTCATTGTTAACTATCAGCGAAGCAGTTAAGCAATTTGATGAAAAAGGAGGTGTAATTATCAATATCAGCTCGGGTGCAAGTACAACGCCTCCTGCTATGATGTCGGTTTATTCTGCCACAAAAGCAGCTTTAGACGCCATCACTATTTCCTTATCTAAAGAGTTTAGCGGACGAAATATTCGTATTAATTCACTACTTCCTGGCGGAGTCCAAACAGAAGGAACAATCACCGCAGGTATCACAGGAAGTGATGCAGAAAAAGCCATGATTTCTAAAACACCACTAGGACGAATCGGACAACCAGAAGATATTGCCAAAGTGGCAGTTTTTTTAGCCTCAGATGATGCTGGGTGGATTACTGGAGAGAAAATAACCGTTGCAGGTGGCTTATATGGCTTGTAGTCATTGGGTTAACTTTTAAAAATAGGCAAAGCAATTGATGATGATTGCTTTGCCTATTTTTATTTTATTGGTTTCAAATATTCATTTCAATCATAGTGAAAAGCAAAAGTTCTTTTTAACTTAGTGTAAGTTGGGCATTTCCCAACCAAACATGTTAACAACTAAACTCTTATACTATGGCACTCATTAATCCTTATTTACATTATAACGGCAATGCTGAGGAGGCATTCAATTTTTACAAATCTGTATTCGGCGGCGAATTCGCTATGATTGCAAGATTCAAAGATTTAGAAAACCCCGAACAACCTTTTCCAGAGGAAGAAGCCAATAAAGTAATGCAGATAGCTTTACCAATCGGCAAGACCAACGTATTGATGGGAAGCGATGTGCCAAACGTACTAGGAAAAGTCAATGAGCAAGAGAATCGAAGTAAAATCTCAATAAGTGCTGAAAGTAAAGAAGAAGCAGATCATTTGTTTAATGGACTTTCAGCAGGAGGAAATGTCGAAATGCCAATAGCAGATAGTCCGTGGGGTTCGTATTTCGGTATGTTTCGAGATAAATACGGTATAGAGTGGATGGTAGATTTCGACCCAAAGTATAATGGTCAGGTGTAAATAAAACCTTCCGCCATAGTTGGTCAAAAAACCAACTATGGCTAATAGATAGATACTATTAATCCCAACATTTTCCATCATCATCTTGAGAATCATCATAGAGACTACCAATTGGATTATAATTATCCCAACATGCCTTATGTAGTTCTTCAATACCTACTAAATTGTTGAATTCCTTCTGAATAATTCTATTTTCAGGATTATCAGATTCAAATGGATTCGGGTACAGTTCAATAAATCGAACATTATTCTTTGTAAGAATATTTTTATTACAATAATTGAATTTTTCTACTTTTTCTTTGTCAATTAATTCAAAATAATTGTTTGAAAACCACATTCTCCAGCATGATCTTAATACCATATTCCGAACTTGTCTTAACCTACCTGGATTCCCTTCAATTGTGATACATTTATCTCCATCTTTTGTATATATCTTTTTCTTATTTACAGGAATTCCTTTTAGTTCGTAGTTTCTTAAATAAACTTCATTTTGAATAAATTCATCAAACTGCCAAAATGAGTAGGCACAAACAAAACCATTTAATTTAAAAAATGGCTCAAATAAGGTCAAATCAAGTTTTCCTTTTTCCCCTTTCCATATTATTCTATCACAACCAGGTAATTCTTTGGGTCCACTTGGACAAATAGTCAATCTGTTTTGCATTTCATCATCATAAAAAAGATGGCATTTTTCAAAAAAAAGGTGTTTGTTTATTCTCATTGCCTTTTTGATCCCCTCTTGTAAAGACATATCTCCAAAACCTCCTATCCATCGAGTGAGTGTATATCCTATATTGGGAGATTCCACCAAAGAAAGTATATCAGAAACCTTCAATGAATTTAGCTTAAAACACATTTCAAATTCTATCGTTGGGAAAGTCGAAGATAAATGTTCTTTATAAATAAACTCTTTCTGTTTAAACCAATTAAAGATGCTCATAATTTTATAATTTCTATTTCAGCCCTTGTTGGTCTTTTGACCAACAATACGAGCGACAGCAACTCGTCAATTAAAAAATCAACTTTTTTGTAATAATCAACAGCATTTGATAAGTCGTATCATGAGTATTACCCATTTCTTCTACCAACAGCGCCCAAATACTTGGTAAACATTAGAAAATATGGAGATTCATCTTTTAAAATACTTTCATAAATGTTTATTAAAAAAATAATTTTATTATCGAATCCTGTATTACAAAGTTTTAAATTAATTTCTTTGAATATTCTAAATTCAAAAATTTCATCCTCTGAAAACCGCCCTTCATAATCTGGAATATCTAGCGGTTTTAAACTCCTTTCATATAACAATGTATTTATTAAATTTTCAATTTTATAAATATCAAACTCAACAGGTAACAATCCTTCTTTCAGTGTAAATGAAGTTAAACTAATTAAAACATCATACCTCTCAGAATTAATTTTACAAAATTCCACTAAGTTGTTTTTACGATTTAAAATATATACAAACTTCATAATTTGGGATAAAAAAAATTATAACTTCATCATCTGTATTTTTTCGGCTGCTGTGGGTTCTATTGTCAGGCACAAGCTAATTTCACCTATCTTCTGTAGTATTTTGTGGAACACTATGAACCCTCGGGGATTCCAACAACCTTTAAAAAACTCTCAAAACCATCCTTTTTAAAATTCTGTATGGATTCCCATGAAAGTATATCTTCACCTTCAAACCAAAAATAATCGTCTCGATTAATGTTAAGATACTCGTAAATAAATAAAAAAATCAATTCTAAATTTTCTTGCCAGACTGGTTCAATATATGCTAAACTACATAAGTTTTTATTTGGAATTAGATAATCAAATGCTTTATCTTGCCCAATCTCAATAAGTTCCATTTCTACGCCTTGAATTGATAACAAAAAACCTTGCTTCTCATCATTTTTAGAATCTTCCTCTAATCTAATCTCGGTGTTTTTAAGTGACCCATTTGAAAAATAACTATTCCAATTTTGGTACTCAAATTTGATACCGTTACGAAAACAAATTTTCACAGTATCTATCAATACTTTCTCTGGAGAATGATTTTCCCAGTTTTTAAGTAAATGTGCAAGTCTACCCATTTTTCATTTTAATATACTCCTTAATTCTTCCAATGAATATGCAACTATTGTAACACCTTGTTTTGTGATTCTTTCTAGCATTCTTACTAATTCTGGAGTAGCAACTGCTAATGATTTATCAATATAAAGAATACATTTAAGCCATTGCTGGTCTCTTAGCAAACGATGAAGCTGTTTAAACTTTCATAAACTTGCTCGAGAAAGCAATGAATTTATACTGTTTGAGCGAAGCGAGGTGGTACGCCACTCCGATTATAAATTCTTGATTTTTTTGCGGCCGCCGCTGCGGTTACTTTTTGTATCAAGGCGGGAACGCCTAGTTAAAAAGTAAGACGAAGAATTAATCAATAAAATATGTTTTTTAAAAAATTTAAACAGCTTCGATATTAGAGAAAGTAGCTAAAGCAAATTTAGCTACGCCTATGTAGATTCCAACAAAGTCATGGCTTCGATAATATTGGTAGCCTTCTCCATACTTTTGATTGGTGACAACCCAATACTTTTTCTTGCAGTATTAATTGAATCGGTATCAAACTGTTGTACGTTACGAATTTTAAGCATCACCGCAGTTTTGAGGGTGGCTGACTTGATACGTATAGTGAAGGGAGAATATCTTGCAGGGTGAATATGCACATATCGCTCAGGCTCATTACCCCATAAAAATACCCACTTGGAAGTATCCGATAACTGAAAGGTTGCATAACCCTGATGTTTCTCCAAAAAGACTCGATAATCCTCCTCAGAGGTAATCCCCTGCTCTTTCAAAAAATATAATGTCTCTTCAATAATTGAGTCTAACGATAGGCGACCTGTGTATAAATCCATCAACGAATCGCCCAATTTCGACAAATTCACCTCCGAATCTACGGTCTGATTTGCAATAAAATCTATAATGCTGGGTAAATGGTGTTTGAGTGTGTTAAATAAAATCATAGTTTTTAGGGAAGGGGATACAATTCTTAAAACTGCCTAAATGGGTGCCTAATATTAAAGATTTTCAGTATTTGCTGGTCTTTTCTTTCATTGTTGATAAAAAACAATAATGGCAAAACTATGAACTACTTACCCATTTTCTTCTATCTCAAAAAACAGATTTTTAGCCTCTACAAAATCATAACCAGTAATTTGCTTCTCTTTGATCATATCAACCAATTTTTCGGACATATATTTATAACCCACATGAATATTATTGGCAAACAAATCATATTTAGGCATTTGACTCATGAAGTAGTATTCGATATTTATTCGAAAATTACCCCCATATTTTTTAAAAATCTGATACATTTGACCTTCTGATTCAATCTTACCATTTAGGGATACCTCTTTTGTACTCTGATCAATTAGTTCATAGAAACTCATCTCTCTGTCTATAAATTGATACAAATCAACAAAAAAATGAAGCCAGTAATATCCAGCTATTTGTTCTCCCTTATGCATAACTTTAATTGGATGATATTTATGAGGGGGTAAATGAAAACCTTTTAATAGCTCCTTCACTTTGTCATCAACAAAAATCCCAAATCCTAGTGGGCTACCATCTATAAAATCTGTTAAGAAAGCTTTCTTGTGAAGGGTTATTTGTACCTCTGGATTAAAATCAAGGAATTCTCCTTTTGTAAATTTCCCGCTGTAAGGTGGCTTGTAGAGCTCTATTGGGTAAACTACACTTTCTGTTTGATGATAATGACCAACCACTTTTTTATTCATTGATGGTGCAAAAATGTAATATTTCATAGCTGTGAATATTTTGGTAATATTTCAGGGGTTACTACTTCAGCCATTGTTGGTACTGTGAACAACAATACGAGGGTCAGTAATTAATCGAATGGAAAATAAGCGTTATTTTGGTGATTGCTTTGGCGTCTTTTGTAGGTCAAAAGACCGACAATGGCTGTAAAAGATTATCTCTTGTAATTTGCTTTTATATTGTGTAACCTTATAAGTGCATATATTTGATTACTTGAAACAAACATCTCTTCCAATCGTCTAAGCATCAATGCTAATTCGTCATCATATAGTGCTCTATGTACAATTAAATCATCGTTTTCCATTTTTTCAAACAGATTGTATTCTCCTTTACTTATAAAATTTCCTTTTTTATAAGAGTAACACCTCCAAAATCGAGATATACACACCGCATACTTGAGTGTATATTTAGACTGGAGGACTAGTGTATTTGGATCAAAAGAATTCGAAATAAACTTTAGCTTCACTTCATCAAAAAATTCCTTTTCAAGTTTTTTTTCCAAAAGTTTGCTCCTCAAAACACAAATAGAGTTGTACGCATCAATAAGGCATTCATCAATAATATTTTTAATATTATCTGAAAAGTCAGTTTCTATTTCATTAATTAATTCTAACATTATCATATTTGTTCGAAATCAATAGAATAAAAATCGTATTCTGCCATCGTAGGTTTTTTGACCGACAATGGCTGTAAAATACTTGTTTTATATAACACTTAGTTGGTATAAAATAAGTATTCTTTTAAAGCATCTCTACAAATTCAAGGAAGGAATCTGCAATTTTGAAATAATTAAAATTATCTAGATCTCTAAAATTCATCCAGAAAATTTGCCCTTCTATCTCGTTTCTCAAACCTATGGCTATTGAGGCACTTATTCTTGTAAATCCAAATATTAAATAATCATTCGGGTCAGGCATATAAGGTACAAACTCACTAAATTCTTTATAATTTTCATAATCCTCCATATTTGAATGATAGATTCCTTCCCACTCAAATGGACTTACAAAATTACCAAAGGGATCTTCCTCTTCTTCGTAGAGAAATACATCGGTATTTACTGGGATATCATCTCCGATGTTATCATATAACGCCAATAGTTCTAATAAGGGCTGTGGTAATTTTCTGCCAATGGTTTGCTCCAGAGATTCTATATCAAAAACATAAGAATAAAGAGTATTATCCACCTGAGGTCTTCTAATGATTTTTTCGATTAATACTTGTTGTATTTTTGTTAATTGCATGGGGAAGAAATGTTTGAATGTGAAATAGTGTAGTTATTTTGACCAGCAATGGCAAATATGCCTCTACAATACTAATAAACACAAAAATTTCGTTGCTTTGTAAAAATTATACGCAACAACATGAACTCCATTCTTAGAACCGCAGGCTTTATTCTTTTATGTGCTTTTACATTTCAATGTACCTCTTTAAAAAAGAAAGATTTTGATAGGCGTCAGGTCTATAAATCTGATAAACTAATCATTCTTCAATTGGCGCCAAATTCATATCAACATATCTCCTATCTCAAAACTAATGATTTTGGCAATGTGCCTTGTAATGGTCTTGTGGTAGTCGACGACAAAGAGGCAATCATTTTCGATACACCGACTGATGATAAAGGTTCTGAAGAACTCATTCTGTGGTTGACTGAAACCCAAAAATGTAAGATTAAAGCGATTATTCCTACGCATTTCCATGATGATTGTTTGGGAGGTTTGGGAATATTTGACAAATATCAAATACCATCTTATGCCAATGAAAAAACCATCGCATTGGCCAAGGAGAACGATTCAATTTTACCTCAAAATGGCTTCAAAGACTCTCTTTCGCTGGCGATTGGTCATGAAAATGTAACGATAAAGTTTATTGGCGAAGGACATACCGTGGATAATGTAGTCGGATATTTCCCCAAAGATGAGATTATGTTTGGTGGATGTTTAATCAAGGAATTGGGTGCTACCAGAGGCTACCTTGGAGATGCGAATTTGAAAGCTTGGTCTTCAACCGTTTTAGAAGTAAAAGCCCGTTATCCAAAAGTTAAAATTGTGGTGCCTGGGCATGGAGATGCAGGCGATCAAAAGCTTTTAGATTATACAGCAAGATTGTTTAAGCCCAAAGAATAGCTATTTCGATTAGGGTGCGACTTAAGTCGCATCCTAATCGAAATAGTTGTCTATAGCACAAATGATAGCGACATCTCGATTTTGGGGATAAGTTTATTAAAAAAGCGGTCAAAAATTGTATTTTGACCGCTTTTTGACTTTAGCCGTTATTGGTATTTTGACCAACGTTGTCTGAAATTTATTTGGAAGGTTGAAACAATGTCATTCTAATTCAAAACTTAAGATATTCTTTTTCCTCTCATATTCGCTCAGAAGAATTTTCTTTAAATCTTCATTATTTTCCATAATTTGATACATCTTTTCTCTAATCAGAGTCAAACGTTGTTCAGAACTTAATGTTAAATATTCCTTGGAAAGCTTTTTTACATTTAACTTAAAATCTTGATAATAGTTTGTTCCGCCAATTTGAGCAAAGTCCATCACTGTCATGAAACAAAATGCCTCTACTAAAGGATGAGATTCATTCGTAACAGGCTTCCCTTTGAATCCATTGAGTCCTACACAAACTTTAAAATAGACACTACTATCTGGCTTTACCATTACGGCATGAAAGAATTTACTGGCTATTGTAAATAATTGTTCTTTAGAAATTTTCTCTTTCTTCAAAAGTCCAATATTTTTACCTGCGCCTGAACGCTGCTTTGAGTTCAAATACCAATACAGGAGGGGATTTACATTTTTTTGAAAATAGCTATCCTCTTTTAATTCTTCAATGAATACCTCCTTCAACCTTACTATGTCATTTTTATAATCAACTAACTTAGACCTTTCAAAAGATGAGTAATTTTCAAGAATATAATCCAAATAAAGCGTGTTGTTGTTAGTCAAGTCTGAAAATACATCAGAGGTATCTAATTTATTATTTGGAAAAATAAATACGAATGAAGATTCTTTATTTTTTTCTACAGTAACTTGAAAGAGTTTTGAATAATCGTCGACAAACTGAATTTGATTAAAATTTTGAGCAATGCTAACAATGGAATTGCAGATAAATGCGATTAATAGATATAAAACTTTTTTCATTTTAGGATAATTTTAGTTTAGTGTATTTGACACACCAAGATAAAACTAAATAATTAGTTATCAATATCCTGTAACAAAAAAATATTATTATGCCCTTGCTAGTGCTGGATAAGAATCCAGCACTAGCAAGGGCATAGGGTTTTGTTCTACTTTTATTTCAAGTGAAAAAAATAATCACTCATTCACTCAATCTCAACTCACTAAATACAAATTATGCAATAACAGTTATCTCAAAACCCGCAGATTCTACCACTTCTTTGATTCTTTCACTTGAAAGGTCTTCACCTTCGACAGTCAATATTTTCTCGGGAATTGAGGTGTCAACTTTCCAGTTTTCGATTTCTTCCACCTGATTTAAGAAAGGGGTTACTTTGCTTACGCAGTTCCCGCAATTGATATTCGTTTTAAATTGTAATTTTTCCATGATTTTTGTTTTTATAATTTAACTATTGATTTGAGATGATTTCTCCTTTTTTACTTTTTCAATCTTAAAGAATTTGTCACTACTGATACTGAACTAAATGCCATCGCTGCACCCGCCAACATCGGGTTCATTAAGAAACCATTGATCGGAAACAACACCCCAGCCGCTATTGGAATCCCAATGATGTTATAAATAAAAGCCCAAAACAAATTTTGTTGAATAATGGACTGTGTTCTTTTGGATAAGTTTATTACCTCAGAAATTTTGGTTAACTGATCTGAAATCAAGGTAATTTTTGCGACATCCATCGCTACGTCCGAACCTTTACTCATCGCTATACTGACATCCGCCTGAGCCAAAGCCTCCGAATCGTTAATACCATCACCTACCATTCCGACAACATTACCTTTTTGTTGAAATTCTCTGACAATCTTAGATTTATCGCTTGGCAGTACTTCAGCTTTAAATTGTGTTATTCCAAGTTCAAGCGCTACCTTCTGGGCTGTTTTGTGATTATCTCCCGTTAGCATGACTATCTCTATTCCAGACTCTTGCAAGGCTGAAATCGCTTTTTTTGCATCAGGTTTTATGGTATCTTCTAAGGCAATTCCAGCTAATATTTCTTTCTCATTCGCTAAAAATACAGTGGTATATCCCAAGTTTTGCCAATGATGATATAATTGATTTTCTTGATATATCCCCAATTCACGCATCCATTTGACACTTCCTAAAAAGTAGGTACTTTCTTCCAAAACAGCCTTTACTCCTTTCCCAACAACATTTTCAAAATGACTCAAAGTTTGAGTTTTACCATTTTTTTCTTTCAAAAATGGAATAATAGCCTGTGCTAATGGATGTGAAGAGGCTTGTTCTACACTCACAAATAGGTCAATTATGTGGCTGTCCTCTAATCCAAAACTGTCTTTGATACTTGGTTTTCCTTCGGTCAATGTGCCCGTTTTATCCAAAACTATGGTGTCTAAACGATGTGCTAATTCCAAACTCTCAGCATCTTTAATCAGCATTCCTTCTTCGGCTGCTTTGCCTATCCCGACCATAATTGCCGTAGGGGTTGCCAGTCCTAATGCGCAGGGGCACGCAATTACTAACACCGAAACAGAGGTAATTAGCGCATAGGAAAAAGCATTCGTTCCATCAAAAACCATCCATGAAATGAAGGTGACAATCGCTATTCCTAATACGACAGGCACAAAGACACTGGCAATTTTATCAACCAACTTTTGAATGGGCGCTTTACTGCCTTGCGCCTCTTGTACTCGTTTGATGATTTGGGATAATAAGGTCTCAGAACCTACTTTTTCAGCTAAAAACTTCAAAATTCCTTGTTGGTTAATAGTTCCAGAAAAGACTTTTGTTCCCTTCGACTTTTCTACTGGAATAGGTTCGCCCGAAATCATACTTTCGTCAACAAAGCTATGTCCGAATAGGACTTTTCCGTCCACGGCAATACGTTCCCCAGGTTTAACAACTACCCTATCCCCTACTCGAACTTCGTCTATAGGCACTTGTTGTTCTTCGCCATTAACGATGAGCCAAACCGTTTTAGGTTGAAAACCAATGAGCTTTTTGATGGCCGAAGAGGTGTTAGATTTGGCATTTTCTTCCAAAAGTTTTCCAATTAACACAAAAACAATCACAATGGCAGATGCTTCAAAATAGATATGGGCATGCAAGCCTCGATGGTGCCAAAACTCAGGAAAAAGGGTGGTAAAAACGCTAAAAAAGTAGGCTACTCCTGTACTGACAGCCACGAGTGTATCCATATTGGCGCTCCCATGAAGCGCTTGTTTCCATGCGTTGAAAAAGAAGTTTTTTCCAAAATAGAAAACCACTGGCGTAGATAAAATCCAAGACACCCAAGGCACCCACGGTTCATTCATAAAGAACATGCCTAAAATAGAAACAGGTATGCCCAAAATCGCAGAACCAATAGCGCTTCTTTTTAAAGAATCATGTTTTTGAGTTTTGTATGCCTCAACCTGAGTTCGGGTATCATCCGAAGGCAAAATCAAATCATAACCAACAGATTGTACTTTGGACTGTAGTTTTTCGATAGAAGTTTTGTCGCTATCAATCGTCAATTGAACAGTTTCGTTGGCAAAATTGACAGCACAATTTTCAACGCCCTCCTGCTTTTTTAGGACTTTCTCTACGCTTAATGCACAGGCAGCACAGGTCATTCCTGTAACAGGGACTTGAATATGAATTGTAGTATGTTCCTCTAAATTTTCCATGTCATATCGATTTCTTGGATACAAAATTAGAGGATGTTATGAGGAGAATTGTTACAGAATTTTCGAATAGATGTATATAATTTTCAGAAAGAGACGGTTTAAAACACAAACTTATTGAGTGAATTGAGATTGCGTAAATGAATGCATATTCTAGGCTGTAGAGACGTGATTCTTTACGTCTTAAGCAGAGATAGCCATAGCGGAGTAATATCAAAAAAGCGGTCGAAAAACAATTTTCGACCGCTTTTTAATGAAAAGTTGGAGCATAATCCTAGTTTTACAACTCAGGATTATTCATGCTTGTCCCAATATGGCTATTATTCGTTAGTAGTGTACGAAGCGTTTTAAGTACAATCTATTTTGAACATCGGATGTTGAATTTCGAAAATGGAACCTACTTTTTTATTTATATTTTGTAAAAAATAAAAGTATTTTAATTCATTTCCGAAATCAGAAATCCCAAATCCGCAATAGTTTGAAATCCTTCGTACAGTCCTAATTATGAATTCCCCCTGAAACCTCGATACGCTGACCGTTAATCCACTTGGCGTCGTCACTACACAAAAATGCAGCCACGCTTCCAATATCATCTGCTAAACCTACTCGTCCTAGAGCTGTTCTTGAGGCAATAGCCTGATTTAGCGCCACGTTATCACGAACATTCCCTCCTCCAAAATCTGTCGCAATAGCGCCAGGAGCAATCGAATTAGCTCTAATTTTGCGACTACCGAGTTCTTCCGCTTGGTATCTGGTTAGGGTATCTATTGCAGATTTCATAATCGCATACGCCGAAGATCCAGGGTAAGAAAAACGTGCCAAACCTGATGAAGTATTCAAAATACTTCCACCATCATTCATTAATGGTAAAAGTTTTTGAGTTAAGAAATAAGGTGCTTTCAAATGAATGTTCACCATTTTATCAAAATCAGCTTCGGTCGTTTCTGTATAAGCACTATAATGTCCTACGCCTGCATTATTAATGAGTGCATCAAACTTATCTGTACCAAATTCTGCTTTTAATACTCCTTGAAACTCAGCGATAAATGCGTCAAAATTTGACGTGTTAGAAATGTCTAAAGAAATAGCTGCTGCTTTCTGCCCGATTGCCTGAATTTCGGCAACCACAGCGTCAGCATCAGTTTTTTGACTTTGATAGGTAATCACTACATCGAATCCTTTGTGGGCTAATTGGATAGCCTCATCTTTTCCTAAACCACGGCTACCGCCTGTAACTAATGCTATTTTGCTCATTGTTGTAAGTGTTAAATTTGATGTTACAAAGTTGTGACATCTCTCAACACTTTTGTTTGCAAAAAGAAAAGCATTATTTGCAAAATTCAAACAATGGCTAAATTCTATATTGAGCAGGTGAAAAAGACGTTTGTCTTTTGAAGAAATTAGAAAAATGCGCTATCTCTTCAAACCCTAGACTGTAGGCAATTTCAGAAATATTCCAATTGGTTTCTTTCAAAAGTATTTTAGATTCTTGGACAATTCTACTGCCGATTATCTCAGTGGTAGTTTTGCCAGTACTATCTTTTAACACTTTGTTCAAATGGTTGACGTGAACAGCCAAGCGGTCAGCATAATCTTTAGCACTTCGTAAGTGTAATTTTTGCTGTGGTGATTCTATTGGAAATTGTCTTTCGAGTAGCTCTAAAAACAAAGAAGATATTCTGTCTGAAGCGTTGTGAGCTGAATACAATGCTGTGGCAGGTTGTAGTTTTTGACCAAAATGCAGCAGTTCCATGACATAGTTTCGCAACAAATCATACTTAAAAGCATAGTCGGAGGATAATTCTTTGTGCATTTTCTTGAAAATATAAGAAACCTCCTCTACGTCTTCAGGAGAAAGCTTGAAGATAGGAAATCCATCAGGACGAAAAATTGGAAGCTCGTCAATGGGAAAACCTACCTTATTTTTCAGCATAAATTCGGAAGTAAAAACGCAGAAATTCCCTGATTGAAACTCATCTTGAGGAAGGTAATGATAAGGTATTTTGGGAGTAGCGAAAAGCAATGCATTTTCCTCAATATCAAAAACTTTGTTAGCATATTCAGCACGATTTTTACCAATAATCAAGCTGATTTTGTAATAAGAACGTCGATTGTATGGCATCATATTGCGCTCTCGAAGTCCACGGATAAACTCGTCGATAGCAAATACATTAAAATGACCGATTTCCTTTTTAAAATTTTCAGGAAGCGGAATATTAACATCATTATAAAACTCTTCTACAGATTTTGTGCTCATGTTTGTAAAAATCAAAGAATGTATTAATTTTCCAACATATTCTTTTGTATTAAAATTCCTCTATCCATAATTATTCCATCTTACAACACTGCCACTCTCAGTAAAATCCAAAGAAAGCGTTCTTTTCTAGTAAACAAATCCCCCTATGATCTCATGAAGAAAAAAATAATCTTGTCCCTCTCTTTAGTAATAGCTAGTCTTACTCCTTTCTGTCAGACTATTCCTTCCGAAATCAAACCTCGTATGCGTGTCATTGTCGATAATGATTTTAGTGGTGATCCCGATGGATTGTTCCAAATGGCACACTTATTATTATCGCCTTCGGTTGATATTCGTGGGATTATTGGTTCGCATTTGAGTGTCAAAGATGGATTTGATCCTTCTACCACACAGGCAGAAAACGCTGCAAAAAAAGCTAAAGAACTTCTTCAAATCATGAATTTGGAAGGAAAAGTGCCAGTAGTCGCTGGCTCAAATACAGGTATGACAGACGATAATACGCCTGTAAAAAGTGCTGGGGTAGACCTGATTATCAACGAAGCCTTGCGTACCGATACCAAACAGCCACTCTATGTACTTTGTGGTGCTGGACTCACAGAGATAGCTTCGGCACTATTAACGAAGCCTGAAATTGCTGGAAAAATTACTTTGATTTGGATTGGTGGACCAGAATACACGGATATTGCTTTACCGCCGCCTGGGTATTCAAAAGTGGAATATAATCTCAATATTGACCCTAACGCCGCTATGGCGGTGTTTAACAAAACAGCAGTAAAACTCTGGCAAATTCCAAGAAATGTATATCGTCAGGCGTTGTTTCCATATTCGCATCTGGTGACAAAAGTCAAACCACAGGGTAAATTGGGCGAGTATTTGTACAAGGAGCTTCATACGCTCATGAGTCGCGTTGGGCGCATTGGCGAAACTTATATCCTTGGAGATAGTCCTTTGGTTCTTTTTACTGCCTTGCAATCCTATTTTGAGGCAGACCCTTCATCAAGTTTTTATGTAGTAAAACAGGCTCCAAAAATCAATTCGGATGGGCAATATCAATATAATTATGATGGACGAAATATTCGTGTTTATACTCAAATCGATAATTATTTGATGTTTAGCGACTTTCTTGCCAAGTTGGAAATGAATAATAAGTAACCCAAAATCAACGATTTTTTACAATTTCTGGAAAAATCAAATGCCGAATTTTGTGCTATCAAACTTAAAACAAATCGAACATGTTTACAGTAAAACAAATCAATGAAGCACACGAAAAGGTAAAATCTGGCGCAGATTTTCCTTTATACATCCAAGAAATCAAGGCATTTGGGGTTGTAGGTTTTGAAACTTGGGTAAATGATAGTCACACGAATTACTGGGGTAAAAACAACTTTGAAACCTCATCTGAGCCCGTATATGATGCACTACTCATTGAAGATGAATGTACTCCAAGCATTTTTGCAGAAGACCTCAAAGCTCATCAAGCTGGAAAAACAGACTATTACCAATTTTGTAAAGATTGCGCCAAATCTGGTATTGAAAAATGGATTGTATCGCTAGAGGATATGACTTGTATTTACTTTGACAAAAAAGGAAATCAAATTTTGGTAGAAACTATTCCTAGTTAATCGGAAAGGTTTAATTGTGAGAATGAGTAATTATTCTAAAATTTAGTATTCCCGCTGTAGAGACGCAATGCTTGCGTCTAAAGAGGTGTATCAAAAAAGGCGTTCGGAAATAGTTTTTCGAACGCCTTTTTTGATACTACTGTCAAGATATTCCTAATATCAGAGCAAATTAATTTTTGATTTCTATACTTCTACCTCCTCTTCCATTTGGGGAAAACACCTTCAATTTGATAATTCCTTTCTCAGAAATCGGCTCAGTGTATAATTTGCTTTGGGCAGTTGGCTCCGAGCCATCTACAGTATATCTAATTTCAAAGGAAGGCATCTGGGTATTGGCATGTACTTTACCATTTTCCACTTTTGCGCCTGCTGTAGGTATTCTAAACTGATAGCCTCCTGATAAAGATTCGATCTTAGGAAGTTCCTTTTGAGAAATGGTATTAACAAACACATTCCAAGCTTCTTGATATTGCTTTTTAGATAGCTGATTGTCGGCAGTTTGTGCCCATTGAGGGTCGGGCGCCCAAGCTCTTTCCACTAATCCTAGCATTTTGGGAAGCAACATATATTCCAACCTTTCTGGCGATTTAACGTTTTCGCTCCAAAGCAATCCTTGTATTCCGACGATATTACTTTTCCCAAAATCTGTTAGTCTGTCTTTTCCAACAAAATAACTTTGTTCTATTGGATTACCTCTTCTGTCTTCTGTCGAGTTTTTGAAATAATCAAAAGGAATAAAGTAGAAAGGTTTATCGACATCTACGAAGCCACCCCAATAATAGCCAGGCTCTTCGTACGTTTTTTGGTAAGACAAATCAAAATACATATTGCTGACACAGGATAAAATCACCTTGTAGCCCGCATTCGCCAAGCGATATGGTAAATCCTCATTGCCCCAACCAATCATATTATTCCAAACATTTACCTGAAAACCTTCATTTGCCAAACGAGGATTAGGAATCATTGTTTTTTGTCCCATCAATTGCGTTTTACGCATGGCGATCTCTTCCCAACCAGACAAAAACAGTCCTTTCTTTTTGAGAAATGTATTAATCTTCCCAAAATAGTAATACCACAAATCATCAATATTGTCAACGGTCGGGTCAGCTTTTACCAATGCCTGACAAAGCGGTGATTGCTCCCAAACACCAGCAGGCACTTCATCTCCACCAAAGTGGATAGTTGTCAATGGTGCGCCAGCGTCTTTGTACATGGCAATAATTTCGTCGGTTACTTTTTCGAGAAAAGTGTAAACAGATGGACGAGCCACGCATATTACATTATCTGTCCAAAGTTGTGCAGTACGATATTGCGATTTATCCTCAGGGTCACGAAGCCAATATTTTTCGGCTTCTTCCATATTGCCTTGCGCTTTATATTTCTCATATCGAGCGTCCATGGCTTTGATCGAAGCACGGGCATGCCCAGGAGATTCCACTTCAGGAATGATTTGAATATGGCGGTCTGTGGCATATTTCAAGATATCAATAAACTCTGCTCTGCTATAAAAACCACTACCTGAACTTTGTCCTGCATTCGGGCCTGCGCCAAAGGAAGCAGGAAGGAAGTTTTTACTATCTAATGAATGCCCACGATTGGCGCCAACCGTTGTTAATTCAGGTAGACCATTAATTTCCAATCGCCAACCTTCATCGTCGATAAAGTGCAAATGCAATACATTCAGTTTGTAAGTTGACATCAAATCCAAAACACGTTTTAACTCAGCAGGTTTTTGGAAATTTCTTGCTACATCTAGCATCAAACTTCTAAAACCAAATCGTGGTGCATCTTCCACTTTCAAGCATGGAATCTGGATTTTTTCCACACTATTTTTCCAAACTGCGACTGGAAATAAGTCCTTGAGCGATTGGATAGCATAAAAAGCCCCTTTTCTGCTGGAAGCACTAATGGTAATTTGTGTTGGCGTCACACTCAAATGATATGCCTCCTCAGCCAAGTCGGCTTGTTTTTTAAATACAATCGAACTAGCACTTGCCAGAGAAGTTTCTAGTAATTTTTTACCCAAAACCTTTTGTAAATCCTCCTGAAAATAATTGATTTCAGTTTTCCATTCTGAAGGTGCAACAATTGAAGTAGCTGCATTTAACTCAAAATTTCCATTAGTTTTTTGATAAAACTGGGGGGTAGGAAAAATTGGGGGCAAATCATTGGCATTGAGTTGATGAATCAAGGCATTTTTCTCATACAATTGAGCGGAGGTCAAATACCCGACTTTGTCCTCAGTTGGAGCTATTACATTATATTTTTGAATCGTTTTCCCTTCCTCTGGCTTTTGCTCATTGACCCAATATAATCCAAATGGTGCATCGGCTATATTGACAAAAATTTCGGAAGATAGAAAACTAATATCTAAGGTTTTTCCAGCTTCTAGTCCAGCAAAATTAGCTTTAGGGCTCAATTTGAAAATATCACCATTGATATGTTCAATAGCAATATTGGATGAAATAGAATTAGGGTCTATATCTCGGATATAGTTAAAATACAAACTCCAACCCGATTTTGGAAGTGCCTGTTTACCTGTATTTTTTAGTGTAAAAACAGATACATATTGTCGTTTTCCTTCAAAAGCATTATCGGTAACTTTCCAAGAAATCTCCAGTTGTTCTGAATTAAAAAGAGGTACTTTTTTTTGCGCTTTTCCTTCTAAACACAGTGTAATAAGAAGTGAAAAAAGTAGCCATGTTATTGATTTTTTTTTCATAAGTATTTATAGAATTGAAATAATTGGGTGATAAAATTGGTAAGTTATTGGGCACTTGGCTGTCAGCTATGGGCGATCGGCAAAATGTTTTCTATCGTTTTCTATGAAACATATTCAAACTTTTAGTCTACCTCACTAGGCACTCACACTAAAGTATTTTCTTATGCTCGATGATAATCTGGCTTCCAGTTTTGAATAGCTTGCTTGATTTCTTTTGCAGAAAGTGCTTCTGTAGCTGCTCGTTCGACTAAGGCGATAAGTTCTTCGTTTGGTGCAAATCTTAAGGCAATAATTTGTCCCATTCGCAAATTTGATGGTAAAAGTTTACCTGTAAGAACAAAGTAACGTAAATTTTCTTCCGCACGAATTGCTCTATCCTGTGCACGTAGCGCAAACACTCTTGTGTACCAAAATACCCCTAAAAGCGCTGCTATTGTCAATAGGAGTGTTATTGCGAGTACAGCCTGTTCGCTGCCATTCTTGACGGTATAAATAATGGCGGTAATCAGCGCTCCTAATAACAACACTGACGTGATTACATGGTAGCCAAGTACATATTTGGAGTGATTTTGAAAATTTTGCTCTTGCATGGGTGGTATTTTTTGAAATGTTTAGTTATTCTTCAAACTTAAAGACTTTCTGAATGAAAACAAAAATTCATCGACTACACACCGCAAATAAAAAAGGCTATCCCTTTTCAGAGATAGCCTTATGGCAAAATGCTATTTTAGCTGTTGAGAATCTGATAAATGAGTGGCTTTATTATTTCTATTTCAGCATCAAATTCATCTAAAAGACTCTTGAATTCTTCCGGATTAAATACTTTTAGTTTTTCTATTTTCCCAGCTCTCACTCCTAACTCTCGCATACCTGCCGATAGAGCGGTTCCTTTCATTTTATGTCCTAATTTATTGAGAGCAATCAGGTTTTCGTCATCAATTAGCATTTGGAATTGACTTGTAATGGTTTCAAACTGCACAAGTACCATTTCTAATACTTCTTTGGCAAGTTCGGGGTCGTCTCCCATTCTTTTAGACAAATCGGCAAAATCTAAATGTTGAGTGTCAATCGAACTAAGTAAGGCTGTTTCAATCGGATTATTCATGTTCTGTTCTATCTTGAGCCATTTATTGAGCGCTCGTTCGAGGGTATCCCTCACGAATGGCTTCATTATATAATCGTCCATACCAGCCTCTAAGCATCGGGTTTGCTCGCCTTTTACTGTACCTGCTGTGAGCGCAACGATTGGTGTGTGTTTAATAAATTCTTTACTTCGGATGATTTGGGTAGCTTCATAGCCATTCAATTCTGGCATTTGAATATCCATTAATATCAAATTAGGTGCGTGTTTTTCGTACATTTCTACAGCTTCACGACCATTTTCAGCAGTTATGATATGAGCTTCTGGTAGTACTGCCTTTAAGACAGTCAGTGCCAAAAACATATTCACATTATTATCTTCCGCAATCAGAATTGTGTAATCCCCTGATTTCATCAGATTATTGTCACCACTGACTCTATCAAAGTTAATGCTATTGTCTTTAGAACGTCCACTTATTTGAAGTATTGCCTCATATAGCTTATGAATGGTAATAGGTTTCACCATTCTTTTGGCAACATCAAGCAACTCACAAGTTTTTATCACCACATCGTCGTCTGACGAGCTGTGCAAAAGCATAATTGGTATATTCAAGCGTAACTCTTCTCGAATAATTCGGATTGTTTCTAAGCCATCTCTTTCAGGCATGTGGTAATCCATAATAATCAGATCAGCATCTTCTGGTCTTTCTTGTAAGAACTGAATAGCTTTGGTTCCAGATTCTACAGATTTAGCATAAATACCAGAAATACCCAACATCTCCTCCAAAATTGCACGGTTACTGCTATTATCATCAACGACCAAGACATGAGAAAAAGTTCCTTGTAAATCAAAGGCAATATCCTCATCCTCATGACTTTCGAACTCGACATCGAAGAAAAACGTACTCCCTTTATCCAACTCACTTTCTAATTGTAGCTGACTGTTCATCAACGACAACAGTTTATTAGATATAGTCAATCCAAGACCTGTTCCACCAAATCGTCTTGTCACAGAAGCATCTTCTTGAGAAAAAGCTTCAAAAATTTTCACAATATTTTTAGGTGCAATACCAATGCCTGTATCTCGCACAGCAAACCTTAATATGTTGTGATTTAGATCTATGGCCTCTACAAGCTCCACCTTCAACTCTATTTCGCCATGATGGGTAAATTTGACCGCATTGCCCAAAAGATTCACCAAAATTTGTCTTAATCGAACAGCATCTGCCTGCAAATACCTCGGAATAGCTGGCGAAATACGTAGCAATACCTCCAAGTTTTTTTGATGCGCTTGATAACTTACCAAATCCACCACTTGACTTCCTAATTCGAAGACATCTATTTGTTCATACGAAAGTTCAAGTTTGCCAGCCTCTATTTTTGAAAAATCAAGAATATCATTGATTACATCCAAGAGAGAATGTGCCGAATGGTGAATCGTTGACACATATTGCTTTTGCATTTCATTCAAACCCGTCCTAATCAACAAATCCGTAAACCCAATCACACCGTTCAGAGGAGTGCGAATTTCGTGACTCATGTTTGCCAAAAATTCTGATTTGGCTCTACTGGCTGCCTCAGCGTGCTCTCTGGCATTATGTAATTGTTGCTCTATTTGCTTGCGTGAGGTAATATCCCGCACAACTGCTTGAATCAACTGTTCGCCTTCAATATTAAGTTTTGACAAAAATACTTCTGCCAAAAAGGTTTCGTTAGTTTCTTGTTTTTGACAAATCCATTCAAACTGATGACTTTGATTTTGCAGACACTGTAATACATGTTCATTTAATGTATCCGCAATATTCTCTGTATCCTTTTGAAATGAAGCAGATAAGTCAAGAGCCGATTTTTGACAAAGAGATTCTTTAGATTTAGCCCCAAAAAGTCGAATTGCGGCAGGATTACAATCAAAGCATTTATACTGAGAAAGTACCAAAACCGCATCGCTGGTAGAATCATACAACGCTCGAAACTTTGCTTCTGAACGAACAATTTCTAATTCTGCTTCTTTTTGTTTGGTAATATCGTGTAAGTAACCGTGCCAAATTACGCCATCTTCCACACGCTCTGGTGTAGATTCGCTACGAACCCAAATTTTTCCTTTTTGTGGTAAAACCAAACGAAAATCAATAGATTTTACCTGTAAAGTTTGATAAGACTCTTCAATAGTGGCTAATAATCCTGTTAAATCCTTATTGTGAATTCTCGAAAACGCCTCCACATAGCTTGTTTCTTTGTATTTTACTGAAGTTTCAAACAAATCAAACAACGACTCCGAACAGTACACAATTGTCATACGCCCGTCGAGGTATCGTTTCAACTGATACAAACCTCCAGGCACTTGGTTAGAAAGTTTTTTGAAGAGTTTGTTGGTATTTTTTATCTCTACTTCGTTCTCTTTTTCCTTAGTGATGTCTTTAAATGTACCATAAAGTCTTTTACATTTTTTCCCTTCAAATTCTCCCTCACCAATGATACGAATCCATTTTTTCTTACTAGTAAAAGTTTCGATATGCAGCTCTATGTCAAACGGAATACCTGTTTCGACGGTGGACTTGAATGCTTCGAATAAAACAGATTTGCTTTGTGGGTCTTTATAAAAGCTTAAACTTCCTTCTACATCTAAATCAAAGTCAACAGGAACCTCCAATATTTCTCTAGCCTCTTTGGTCCACTTTATCTGATACCCTGGCAACTCTATTTGCCAAGCACCAATATTAGCCATCTGACTACTTTTGGCAACGATTTCTTTAGATAATTGTAGCTGTCCTTCGTTGTTTCCCCACTGACTTGTAAGCACTAAGTTATTTTGAATTTTTTGCTGGATTTTGAGGGAAGTAATATTTTCGAAATAAACCATCATTTCCTTTCCATCAGCATTGTCGCTCCAGCCACACTTTGCTCGTATCCATATCAAATCACCAAAAAAGTGCTTGGCTCTGAACTCCAAGACCAACACAGGCTGATGCATTTGTACAAAATGCTTCAACGAGGCAATACATTCTTCTTTATCTTCGGGGTGAAATGCTTCGGGATGATGAGCCAAATTTTGCACACTTTCATAGCCCAAAAACTTTACTAATTGGGGCGCAAACCAAAAACTCTCAAGGTTATCAATTGAGCAAGTCCATAAATCTTTAATAAAAAACTCATAAACAAACTCTGAAAACCCTGAAGTTGTGGTAAGATGTGTGTCGTTATGTTGATTGAATTGATTCATATAGATTTGAAGCAGAAGTGTACTGGTTAACAAAATTCGGCTCTGTGATAGCCCTTTAGGAAGTTTCGTATCGGGGAATTAGTGGTTATGATAGTACGAAATCTTGCCAAAATCTTATTTACGAAAAAACTACCCGTTTGGACGCATTTAGTTAACAATATTTTCTTCTGAAGAGGAGTGCCATAATTTTTCAAACGTAAGGTCTCTTGAAAAATTAGTCACACTCCATAAATTAACGCAAAAATTTCATTCCAAAGTTCAACATAATTCGGGTTTCACTTCATAACCAATCCGCTATAAGCAAAGCAAAAAAGTTAAATTTTGGAAAGATACTGATAGAGTTTTCCTGAGGGTGAAGTTGGATTTTTCTGAAAAACCCCAGCATTCCCTATCACTACAAAACTACTCTTAGCCCTTGACACAGCTACATTTAGCATATTTGGTCGGTTTTTCCTATCAAAAAAGAATACCTCCGCATCATCTTGGGCATACACGGGAGAAAAAACAATAATTTCTCTCTCTGCTCCTTGTAAAGCATGAACCGTGCCTATTTTCATTAGGTGAGTATCTATCCCTATTTTTTTTAGTTTTTTATATAAAATTTTTCGTTGACCTCTAAATGGTGTTATAATCCCAACCAACTCTTCGATGCGCTTATACTGCTTTGCTTTTTCGGTATAGTGCCTTTCTATAGTACTTTTGTTGGTCAATAACCAGCGACAAATTTCATCTGCTTCTTCTTCATTAAATCTCTCTTTATTTCTTACAGTCGAACTACTTGGTTGGTCGAGTAATACCATTGGAGGAAAAATTTGTTGGGAGGCATCCGATAATTTCATAGGCTTCAGAAGTCCTTTGTAAGCCAAATCGTTGCAATAGCTAATGATGGCAGGATGGCAACGACGGTGCTCCAACAACATAATTCCTTTTTGCGCACTAATCGGGTCAAAAACATCTGTCGCCTCCAAGGCCATTTTCATAATCGAGCCACTTGAGGCCGTAAAACCTTTTTCTTGTAGTTTACTTAAAAACGCATCTTGCTCATTTTCAATCAATTCGTTTTTCAGTAAGTTTCCTAAGTCTATTTTAAAAATGGTATTCCAAACAGGCTCAATCTGCTGAATATCGCCAACAATTACCGCCTGCTTTGCCAAACCAAAGCTTGCCAAACCCACCTCTGGACTTACCTGACCTGCTTCGTCAACTATCAGAAAATCAACAAACTCTAACATGGGAGGTGTTTCCCATTTTTTAGTTCCATCCTCATTTTCTCCTGCAAATTTGAGATACGAGAAAAAACGAGGCGCCATAAAAAAGGTACTCACAAAACAAGGTGTCAGCATGGCACGGGTACGCCACATGAGTTTGCGACCAGCCAAACCTTTATTGGGTGACTCATTTTTGAGCTGGTCGGTGATAGCTTCAAGCCAACGCCCTTCCCAATAATGAATTGCCAGTAAAAAGGCTTTATATCTAATTTGGGTATCTACTTCGTCAAAAAAATATTGGTTACGACTATTAAACTGTCGTAGCTTCAAAAAATCCTTTTCCCAAACTTTTTCCTCATCCGTACAAGGGTTAGAGAAAATTCCGTACTGACGCTTCCATTTTTCCCATACAGCCCAAGCTTTCACGACTTCTTGAATCAACTTCAATTTTGTTTCAAAAAAACTTTTCAAACGACTTCTGGACGTATCTTTTAGTGGTTCTAAATTCAAAACCGTTTGTCGAATCATCGGTCTGGCAGTAGCCTGAATATGATACAGTTGGTCTTCGATACTACTCTCAATGGCCACCCAATAATCCTGATTTTCTTCTAAATCAGCCCAATGTTTCGGGTCTATCGAACGCTGGGTAAATTCTGCCATTTTTTCACAAACGATTTTCCATAAAATTCTTCCTTCCTCTAGTGATTTTTGAAGGTTCTTTATCTCCGTTTGCAACCAAAAATAAGCTTCCGATATATCATCTGTACGCTTGTGGGTATATCGCTCGACCATGTTAAGAAAATACCTTTCAGCCTTCTCTACATAGGTTTCTTCTTCGAGACGAGCAAAGAGTCCAGAGTCGTCCAATTTCATATAATTGATATTGACGAGTTCTTTTTCGTTTTTATTTCTTGCTGGCAAATACGTAGCATATCCTTCTAAATCAGGCAACCAACGCTCTTGTAAATCTTGAAATCCTTCAGCACGAACAGGTTTAAAACTTTCAATGATATTCAACACCGCCTGATTATTGGCAGAACACGCCAACAATATAGCAGGATCTTGACCTTGAATGGCAGTTTGCACCATTTGATTAGCAACAATGCTCTGGATTAATGTAGTCTTACCTGTTCCTGGAGGACCATTCACGGCAAACACTTTTGACTTTCGTTCTTGATTGAGCGTTGCCAAGGCATTTCGTTGAGAAATACTTAAAGGAAAAGCACCGCCCATTTGTCCCAAATGTTGTAAATGGGTTTCCAACCACTGTGAAACTACCACAGGTGAGGTAAAGTTTTTTTGTTCTTTCAAACCAATCATATCCTTCAATAAGGAAGGTAATTGCTTGGCATTTTCGAGATGTTCGTACAAGGATACAATGGCTGCACCCGCCTGCATATCTTTTTCGGGAACGACTATCGTAGTTTCATAAACCACACGATAATCATCTTCCGAAAACTCATCTATGGCTTGTCCTCGCAAAGTGAAAAAGCTTTCTTCGAGGTATTCAACATAATTTTCCCAACGTAAAAAAGTATTCCTATCATTCGACAACAGCTCTTCAAGCGAGTCTAATTGACAGAAAACAAAATCGGTATCTTCATTCCCCACTGGACTCATCCATTCCCGAGGAACAATTGGATAGTATTCATCAACTATCGAAAAATGACCTCCTCGATGCAGCAAAATCGGAAACCAAAAAGGATAAATAGGTTTTGGTGTAAAAAACAGATGCTCCTCTCGCTGGGGTTCGAGATAGCTGGGCGAAACTAGTAGCTGTAAAGCCTCGGGACGTTCCCATTTAGGATCTTTGTCTGAGCGAATGCCTTTTTCGTAGTTACGTTTTTTTTCTTGTTCCTGAAAAAATGTTTCGCATACTTGTTCATCAATCATTCCCAAGCGCCAAACATCCGCAGTAAAACGAATCTTTTCGTTTACTTCTACATCAATATAGGCTTTCATGGCTTGCGCCAAACACGTTTTCCAGTATGCTAATAATTTTTTTTCAATCATGGTTGGTTGTAGTCCTCGGTAAGAAATAAGAAAACAAAGGTAAAGGCTAAGAATCAAAGTGAAAAGTGAACACGCACAAAGTAATTAGCATCCATCTATTTTTAATGTTAGTGCAGAATTATGAGGAACAATTACAAAACATTAGTTATCAACCTATTACATTCGCAAAAGTCGAGCCTCAGTTACCACCAAAGGTAATTATCTCATTTACAGTAGAATACACCAAAATCTCATGATTCAAGACTCCAAACTTACTTGTCCTTTACAAAATATTTTATTCAAAAAATAGTTATATTAGCAATACGAATGTAAATTTGTTTAGATTCCATTTTGAATGATGTTAAATACTACGTGATTATGGCTCTTCTTAAAAATATCATGGCTTTTTTATTTGGTTCAGCAGAATCAGACTATCCAGTTTTGGGAAAAAACTCAAAATTGATTTTGTCCGATGCCAACATGGCTGAGCAATTATTAACGGCTATCGACCGTGAGAGAAATAGCGAAAATATCATTACTATTTCTGGAACAAAGGGCTCTTTCCGTGTTGAACGAGTTTCCGAAATTTAGCAAATACCTCTTTTACAGATTTTCCTGTAAACCTTAACTGCATTTATGTCAGGAATCACCTACGGCGTTGCGCTGATTATTTTATTCTTTATTCTTCCAGGGGGACTTTTCCGAAAAGCTTATTCTCCGATTCATCTTTCTAATTATCATTTACGAGCCAGTAATTTTGCCGAAATCGCTACCACTTTGGGATTTGGGATGGTTATTCAATGTCTTGGTATATTGATCATTAACAAATTTCATCCATCGCTTTACGTTGATTTTCGCTTGTTACCAAAGCTACTATCAAGTCCTGACGAAGTGGTACTTTCAAAAGTACAGAAGCATTTGATTCCAATTTTTAGTTACAATGCCTGTTTGTTACTTTTTAGCTACGTTATGGGTAGTTTGCTTCAGAGGCTGGTGCTGTCGTTACGACTTGACGAACGCTTTTTAGTGCTAAAATTCGATAATGCTTTTCACTATGTTTTTTCAGGAAAAATGTTCTTGAAGAAAGATACGGAAGAGATATTGACCTACATGAATGTTTGTGTCAAAATTGATAATGACTTTTTTGTGTATTCTGGTTTTTTATTGGATTATCAGCTCAATAAAGACGGGCATTGCGAATTGATTGAACTTGGTAAGGTAAAAAGAAAGGTAATCGATAAACATAACACAGAATTTAGCCATATCCTTAAAAAGAACCAGCATCATGAATACAATCTGTTTTGTGACAAATTGTTTATTCCGTATAATCAAATTCTCAATTTTGGCATAACCTACTTCCGTGTTCAGCGTGTAAATGGATAGATAAAGATTATCCTTCTCTTCTCATTTTGTCGGTCTGTGTTAGATTTAGTATTTTTGCTGATTCATTAAAAATCAAAAACAATGTTGTGGACTGATATTCTAGTAGAAGCCTTAGGTTGGATTGGCTCAGTGTTGATTGTAGGTGCGTATGCGCTTAATATTCAAGGGAAACTGCGTGCAGACCAGCCCTTATATATTTGGAGTAATATGATTGGTGGGGTATTTTTTATCGTAAATACGATTGCTCATAAAGCATATCCTTCTGCTTTGGTCAATGTCGTTTGGGTAGCTATTGCGGTTTACTCTATTTTAAAAACTAAACAAACAAGATGATAGAAATCTCTAATTTAGTGATTGGAGATTGAGTGAATGAGTGTTTTTTTTTAAACCTACCTTTCACTCGTAGAGACGAAATGCTTTGCGTCTAAAGAGGTATCATGTTGAAATATAGTATCAAACATGAGTCATTCCTAATTTAGTGATTTAGCGATTGAATGAATGAGTGATTAATTTAAAATTTGTATTCTGGCAGCTTAAGACGCAATGATTGCGTCTTAAGCCAAGTAATATCTAGCATAGTAGAATCAAAAAAGCGATCGGAAAATATTTTCCGATCGCTTTTTTGATGAAAACTTAGAGAATAACCTAAATGTCAAAATTAGGGATGACTTACTATGCTATGTCTGACTTGGTTTGAGACGCAAAGCATTGCGTTTCTACAAGTAAAATAAAATCACTAATTCACTCAATTGTAAATCACTAAATTAGAAATATAACTACTCCATCGGACCAAGGAAGGAGGTTTTTACCTCATCTATCACTTGCCCATTACTTAAAATCTCGACTTTGAGTTTGATCGAAGGAGACTCCAACTCTTTTTTAGGAATAACGATAAAGAAAGAACCTTTTGTCAAATCGCTTTTATTGAGTTGAAGAGGTTTACCGATTAGTTTAATTTGAGCAGAAGGATAATCTTTCACTCGCAACGAAACTGGCATAGCATTGATAGTCTTGTTCAAGATTTCAATATTATACAAGTTAGAAACATTTCCTTTTTCCTCTTGATATGTTAAGCCTGGTGTGCGCAAAAGTGTTGTTTCGACGTCGCTACGGGTAATCAACATATATACTAAAATCCCCAATAAAGCTACTAATACGCCTGTATAGGCTTTTATCCGTAAGTTAAACGACAATTTTTTTCCTTGCTCAATACCATCTAATGACGCATAACGAATCAAGCCTGTTGGCTGATTGGTTTTTACCATTACCTCATCACAAGCATCTATACAAGCTGTACAGCCAATACATTCGAGCTGAGTACCATTACGAATATCGATACCCGTTGGACATACTTGCACACAAATACTACAATCTACACAATGTCCTTTGTTGGCGTTAGGATTTGTCAATGCTTTTAGCTCTTCCAATGGATTGGGTTGCTCTTCTACCTTTTTCTTTTTGCCACGAGGTTCGCCACGAAGAAAATCATAAGCTACAATAATAGATTTTTTGTCTAGTAATACACCTTGTAAACGACCGTAAGGACAAACTACGATACAAACCAATTCACGGAATTTGGCAAAGACAAAATAGAATACAAAGGTAAAAATGACAATAGCGACTAATCCAGAAATATGATTCAGTGGATTATCGAGAATGATAGAAAATAGCTCTCTTTTACCGATGATATAGGCCAAAAATGTATTGGCAATCAGGAAGGAGATAATGAAGAAAATAACATGCTTCGAAGTTTTCTTCACTATCTTTTCAGTATCCCAAGGCTGTGCATCAAGGCGTTGTTGTGCTCTGTAGTCACCTTCAATAAAATTTTCGATTTTACGGAAAAGCATTTCCATAAAAATGGTTTGAGGACAAGCCCAACCGCACCATACGCGACCAAAAATTACGGTAAAAAGTATAATAAAAACGATAAATGTCAGCAAACCAAAAGCTACTAGATGGAAATCTTGAGGAAAAAAGGTTACGCCAAAAAATATAAACTTTCGCTCAATTACATTAAAGAGAAATAATGGTCCACCATTAACTTCTACAAATGGTATTCCAAAAAGAAATCCCAACAAAAGCCATGAAAAATAAGTACGAAGCTTGTACAACTGGCCAACCACAATACGTGGATATATCCAAATACGTTTCCCTGTTTCGGTGACATTAGAAAGATGATCACGAAATTCGGTGGTATCAATTTTAGGAGGTTTCATAATTTTAAGAGTTAAATTTCAGCACATAAGTGAATTAGAAATAGTAAATACCAATGCTGAATTGTGAGTTGTGAATTGTGAATGTAAATTTCTAATATCCCGAATTTTACATTTCTATTTAATCAAATATTGTTTTGCTAGTAACCTTAATCAAGTGAAACTATGTATCTTCTTTAAAAAACAATTCGAACGCATCGAGGCTTATGCACTACCCATAAGTCTCGAACGTCCGAATCGTAATAACTTTATCATTAAAGGCTATTCATTTCTGTTAGCCCTACTACTTCATACTAACAGCAGCTTCAGCCTTATCTCCTTGAGGAGCTTTAGCATTAGCAGGCTTTGTTCCTTGAATCGACACAATGTAGCTCAACACTTGTTGCACTTGAATTGGATTCAATGTTTTTTTCCAAGAAATCATCCCTTTTTCAGGAACACCCTCGTTGATAGTATGGAAAATAGCTTTTGGCGTACCACCATGTAACCAGTATTCATCTGTTAAGTTTGGACCAACAACACCTTCACCATTCGCCCCGTGACATGCCACACAGTTTTGAGTATAAATCCTTTTACCATCCTCAACACCTTTGGCATCTGTCAATACTTTTACATTGTCTTCGTTTACCGAATTAGCAAACTTTTTCATGTACTCTTCACGTGCTTTTTCAGCAATGGTTACTTCTTCGGTATATTCATTGTTCATAATTTTACCATTTCCGATTACATGGTATCCAATCAAATAGAAAATACCAACGATAATCGTGATGTAGAAAAGGTACATAAACCATGGAGGAGTTGGGTTGTCAAGCTCAGCAATACCATCGTATTGGTGCTCCATAATCTGGTCTTTTTCAAACTGGATTGGTTTCAAGCTCCAGAATTTTTGCCAGAAAGTACGATTTTGCATCGCCTGTTCAAACTCTGAGCTTTCAGTTTTTGGTTTGAAAATATTTCTAATTTGTGAGTTAAGATTGAGCGTAACCACAATAATCACTGCACAAATCATGGTCATTAAGCCAAGTAAGGTAATTACAAAAAGCTCTTGACCTGATTTAAGTCCTGGAAGAAAAGTGTTTTTGGCTTCTTCGGCCGCAAACATCGAGAATGAGACCAGACTTAATATTGCTAAAATAGATAATCGCTTCATCGGATTGGTTATCAATTAGAAAGTTATCAAATAGAAATCACATCTTGAAGCTCATTTTGGTTACTGTCTTCAAGGGGTAGGTTTTGCATTTTGTTCAAGTAGCTTTTGTCCATAATGAACAAATAAATACTTACAAGAACGAAGAAGGCCATAAATATGAGAAACGAGGTAATCATATATACATCAGCGCCATCTACTTTGTCAATAAATTGCTTAAACATGACTTTAGATTTTTTAAGGCAGCAAGGGAGTGGTGAGTTGTGAATTAAGAATTATGAATTTTAAACTCACAACTCTTCACTTAGATTAGTTTGCCGCAGTTTCAGTTTTCTTAATATCTGTACCTATTCTTTGTAGGTAAGCAATCAATGCAATGATTTCTTTATCTGAAGAAACTTTCACACCTTCCTTCGCAAGATTGGCAGCGATACCATCTGCTTGAGTTTTTAAATCTTCTTGTGCTTTTTGAATTTGGTAAGCGTCATACGGCACACCCAATTTTTGCATCGCTTTCATTTTTGCCTCAATATCAGCAGTATTCAATTTTTGTTCTAACAACCATGGATATGGAGGCATAATAGAACCTGGCGACATTGAAATTGGCTCACGCATGTGGTGATAGTGCCAAGAGTCTGGATATTTACCGCCTTCACGGTGCAAATCTGGACCCGTACGTTTTGAACCCCACAAGAATGGGTGATCATATACAAATTCTCCTGCTTTTGAATATTGACCGTAACGTTCTGTTTCACTTCTAAACGGACGAACCATTTGACTATGACAACTCACACAACCTTCACGGATATACAAATCACGACCTTCTAATTCGAGTGCAGTATATGGTTGAACAGCACTAATCGTTTCTACGTTAGATTTTACCATGAAAGTAGGAATCAATTCTACGGCAGTACCAACCAAAATCATTACCAATGAACCTACCAATAATGGAATTGGTTTGCGTTCGAACCAACGGTGCCAGTAAGTATCGCTTCCTGTTGGAGTGTAAGCTACTTCCAAAGCTGGAGCTTCTGCTGGCTCGTTTGCTTCCAAAGAACCTTGCGCCATTGTTTTGAACAAGTTGTAAGCCATCAAAATAGCACCTGTCAAGTAAATCAAACCACCAAAGGCGCGCATAGCATGCATTGGTAAAATTTGTAGCGTAGTTTCAAGGAAGTTACCGTATTTCAAAGTTCCTTCTGGCGTAAAGTCTTTCCACATCATACCTTGTGTAAAACCTGAAATATACATTGGTACAGCATAGAAGATAATCCCTAAAGTACCCAACCAGAAGTGTACATTAATCAATTTTTTAGAGTAAATCGTTGTATGATAAATACGAGGAAGCAACCAGTAAAGAATTGCAAAGCTCAAGAAACCATTCCACCCCAAAGCACCTACGTGTACGTGTGCTACAATCCAGTCAGTGAAGTGAGCAATAGCGTTTACATTTTTCAACGAAAGCATAGGTCCTTCGAAAGTTGCCATACCGTAGCTAGTCACCCCAACTACCATAAATTTCAAGATAGCATCTTCACGAACTTTGTCCCAAGCGCCACGCAAAGTCAACAAACCGTTAATCATACCACCCCAAGATGGAGCAATCAACATAATCGAGAATACCGTACCTAATGATTGTGCCCAGTCTGGTAAGCTAGTGTATAATAAGTGGTGAGGACCAGCCCAGATATAGATAAAAATCAAAGCCCAGAAGTGCAAAATCGATAACTTATAAGAATATACGGGACGATTCGCCATTTTTGGCAAGTAGTAGTACATCAATCCTAAGAAAGGAGTTGTCAAGAAAAATGCTACTGCATTGTGACCATACCACCATTGAACCAAAGCATCTTGAACACCAGCATACAAAGAATAACTTTTGAAAATTGAAACTGGTAGTTCGAAAGAGTTAACTACGTGTAATACTGCTACTGTAATAAATGTTGCAATGTAAAACCAGATAGCTACATATAAGTGACGTTCGCGGCGTTTGAAAATAGTACCAAACATATTAATACCAAACACTACCCAAATCAAAGTGATAGCTATATCTATTGGCCATTCTAACTCTGCATATTCTTTACTACTTGTTAAACCTAATGGAAGAGTAATGGCTGCTGCTACGATAATTAATTGCCATCCCCAAAAGTGAATTTTCGAAAGAAAATCGCTAAACATTCTGGCTTTACAGAGGCGTTGTAGGGAGTAGTAAACACCCATAAAAATAGCGTTTCCTACAAAAGCAAAAATAACGGCATTGGTATGTAGAGGACGAATACGCCCGAATGTACCATATTGCGTAACATTAAGCTCAGGCTTGAAGAGTTGAGAAGCGATAATAACGCCCACCAACATGCCCACAATCCCCCAAATAATCGTCGCAACGGCAAAGTTTCGGACAATCTTATTGTCGTACTCAAAGCGTTCGATGTGTGTACTGATAGCTGACATATTTTTAGATTATAAATTGGTTACGAGAACAATTGCGATTGAGAGCGAATTTTGGCGATTCTACCCTCCCATTTTACTACGTCGATTGAGTCTGACTCAACGTTTGATTTCTAGTTTATTTCGGAGTACTTTTTTGGTCGTCCAACAAAATACGCATAGCGGGAGTATGTAAATCGTCGTTTTGTCCGTCTTTCATTGACCAAAAAAACGCACCTAAAAAAACAAGCGCCATCACCAAACTGATTCCGATCATGATGAAGATGATTTGCATTTTTTTGTGTTTTTCTGTGTTTCTATGCTTCAAAATTGGGGCTTTCTGCTGTGTTCAGCTATGAGGAATGTTAGTGGGGTTACTCGTATTTATTAGTCTGTTTTATGACAAAAGTCAGTAAAAAAGGCTTGTTTGAGGAGGAGCATAAAAAAAGGCACAAGAGTTATTCTTGCACCTTTTGGGGTAAGTTTCTTATTATCAAGACTATGATTGCGATACTTCTATCGTAGGAGAATCATTCAGTTTATTCATGTAATCAATCTTATGTGCCCATGCATTGGCTATATTATAGGCCCTTTGCTTGGCTTCTTCAGCTTTTTCGCCTTCAAATAGTTCGTCCAAGGTTTGAAAAAACAAACTCAGCCATTGCTCAAAATGAGGAATGGTAAGCTGATGCACCGAATTAATTACAAAATGTGGACGTAACGGATGTCCATCGTATCCTTCAGTACCAAACAATATCATTTCCCAAAAATTGTACATTTTAGGTAAATGCTTTTGCCAATTCACTCTTGCTACATGATCGAAGATATGTCCGAGCATTTGATTATCTCGTACTTTGTCATAAAATGTATTCACAAGAAGTTCGACATCCTCACGTCCTTCCAAAGCCTTTTTCACTCTGGGGTTTTGTGTATTGGTATCTATATGTTGTTCTGGATTCATTGTTAAAAGCTTAAAATATTGGGTTGTCTATCAATCTTTTGACACTCAAATCGCTAAAAAAGTTCTTTTTGAATGGCATAAATGCTTATGTCTAGATTGAAAATAGAGTATGTGTAAAAATTTTATTTGGCGCGTATCGGAAAAACAAAATTTCACTTCGCTACACCTTACTTGTCTTGACACAAGAAAAGTAACCGCGCGGCGGCCGCAAAAGAAAGTCAAGAAATCCTAATCGGAGTGGCGACCCACCTCGCCTGCGGCTCAAACAATAGGATTTCTGAAAAACAGATACATGCTTTTTCATTGTCAATGACTTGTGAAATTTTAACATCCTTTAAGATATTCACAGAAAACTAAATAATCGTACAAAATAAAATCAAATAAACAAAATTACCTTGTTCTTCTTTGTAAAAGCTCCGTAGGAGCGACAGTTTGGTAGTAATAATTCTTGAGAAAAACCTTTTTGAGCGCCGTAGGTGCGACAGACTTCAAGATAGTTGGCTTTCAGTCACACCTACGGCGCTGATGAAAAGATTGATTCCTGAAAAAACCACTAGTCCAAGACTAAGTATTAAACTAAGTCTTGAAAAAAAGCACAAAGTTAACACCACAAACTGCCTAAAAACGGGTCAATGGATGTTTTCCTTGTGCTTTAGTATTAACAAAATTGGATTGATATGAATTTTAAATTACTCCGAAATTCATCACTGTATTGATTGGTGTCAGTAAATATTATCGTTGAACAATCTTCGCCAAGCGGTGATAAAATGGCGTCGAACTGTTTTCGTCTTTTGGTGCATATTTGCCTTGAATAATCGGGAAATACATGACACGGCGACGGGATTTTTCGCCGGTAAAAGGGCAAACTTCTACCCTATGCCAAAGGTCACCGTCGTGTACCGTTAAGTCTCCAGCTTCGATATCCAAACCAACTTCATTTGGGTCTGGATTATGGTCGATGAATTGTTTTTTCAAAAACAAAACCTTCATTTTGCTCAATTTGTGTGTGCCTGGCAGTACTCTCAAACCACCATTCTCAAAAGGACAATCGTCCAAATGAGTCCCAATATTGAGCATTTTCAAAATCTTTTGCCCCAAAAATAAATCTCGTGGGCTATCGGTATGCCAACCCATTTGAGAGAATTTACTATTGTCTTGATTGATATAATGATTAAACACTAATCCATCCTTTTCTACCTCCGCGATACGATTATTGTTGGGTTCTAACAAAGTCAAAAGCGCCTTCAAACGTGGGTCTTGCAAATATTGATGTAATATATCGCTATGTGTCGAAAGAAAACACATACGCTGAATCATGGGATTGCCTGCTGGGTCTTTACCAAATTTCAGCGGCGTACCATTCATTTTTTCGATTCCTTTATCAATCCACTCTTTCTCTACTCTGTGGGCTTCTTGCAAAAACAATTTGACAGTATCTTTAGACAAAAAGTTTTTGAAATGTAAAAATCCATATTCGTTAAAAAAAGCACGCTGCTCGTCTGTTATCTGCTCACCGAGCGTAAAGGTCTTTGCTTCAAATTGTTTCCCCATATCTTTAAACATTTAGCATATTTTGTTTCAGGTCAAAGAATAGGCTTTAGTCAATTCACTACAAAAGTCTATTGACTAAAGCCTATTCTTTCACTCCTGATATTACATATAATTCAAGTCGTTATTTTTCTTCAACTTAATAATGTGTAAGGCATTCAACAGTAAAATCACTGGATACGTTGGGTCAAACTCATGCCATTTTACACCGAAGTTGGCACGACCACCTAATTTGTGGTGATTGTTATGATATGACTCACCCATCATCAAGAAGTCAAATGGAAGTAAGTTTTTAGCTGTATCGTTTACTTTGAAATTGATGTATCCATATTTGTGTGCAAACCAGTTGATCACTACTCCATGCACAGGTCCCATCAAATAATGAATCGGCAACAAAGCATATTCCCATGGAGAAGTAGCAAATTTCATATAGAACAATGTGTAAAGTGTACCCCAGAAAATACGCATCAACCATTGGTCACCTAATTTTTCTAAAAACATCCAGTTTGGTACATTCTTTTTGAATTTAGGATCAATGTCAGCTCTATCATACAATACATCATTATAAATCTTCTTAGTCTTCCACATCATATCAAACAAGTTGCTTGAATAGCTTGGTGAATGCGGATCATTTTCGGTATCAGCATAAGCATGGTGCAAGCGGTGCATAATACCGTAAGCTTTTGGACTCAAGAAAGACGAACCTTGGGTAATTAAGGTAAAAACATAGAAAAATTTTTCCCAGCCCTTAGACATCGTAAACATTTGGTGTGCCGCATAGCGGTGCAAGAAGAATGTCTGCGAGAATAATGACAGATACCAGTGTGCTACAAAAAAAATTAAAATTGCCATGTAATTGGGATTTATAGATTAGGTAAATGTTTGACTAATACAGGTTAAACCGCTCAGAAAGCCAGCAGGCGAGCCATTTGCTCACAACACGGTACAAGGAAAAAAGCAATTTTCCGATGAACGATTCGTACACTATCATTAGCCAAACCATTACGAATTTGGAACAAATTTAATAGACTATCTAATCTGTAGAGTTGACAAAAATCAGTACTTAAACTGACTTTTACCACGTAAAATCATCCCTACAGACGCAATAATCACCATGGTCGATGAGCTCATAGGCATCAGTATTGCAGCTACTACAGGATGCAAAGTACCAGAGGCTGCAAAGGTCAGACCGACAAAGTTGTAAATGAGCGATACCACAAAACTGAACTGTATCAAACGCAAGGCATATTTGCTGTACTTGAAAATAGCAGTAAACTTATGCAAAGAGTTAGCCTCTAAGATACCGTCGCTTGATGGCGTAAAGTTGAGCGTATCGTCGGTGATGGCTATCCCAACATTAGATTGTTTCAAAGCTCCTGCGTCGTTGAGTCCATCGCCCACCATGACTACTTTTTTGCCTTGAGCTTGTAGTTTTTTGATAAAATCAAGTTTTTCTTGTGGGGTACAATTGAACTTCAGGTTGTTTTCATCCGAGAACCAGCTTTTCAATTGATTACGCTCCGCTTCGTTGTCACCCGATAACAAATAGGTATGGTAGGTTTTACTGAGTTCTCGAATTTGGCTCTCTATATCGGCACGATAATGATTTGGTAACGAGTAATAGCCAATATACTCATGGTCGATTTTGAGATGGGCAACACTTGCATTAAAGCCTTTTTCAGGTTTTTTCCCGTCTGGATTCACAAATTCAAACGAACCTAATTTGATTTGGTGGTTCTCATACAATCCCTTCAAACCTTGTCCAGTGATCTCCTGAAAATTTTCTATTTCTAAAAAAGTAGGCTCAGGATATAAGTATTTGATTTTTTGTGAAATCGGGTGTGTCGAATTTCTTACCAAAGACGATACCAACATCTCCTCAAACTGATTCAAAGGTCGCTGACTATGAAAAGTTGGCAAACTTCCTTCCGAGGTTGTTAGGGTACCTGTTTTATCAAAAACAATGGTATCACATTGTGCCATAGCCTCGATAATGTCAGCATTTTTGAGATAAAAATTCTGTTTTCCCAAAATTCTCAAACCATTTCCCAAAGCAAAAGGATAACTCAACGACAACACACACGGACAAACTACAATCAGAATAGCAGTAAAAGCATTGATTACTTTTGAAGGCTCGTGGAAATACCAATAGATAGAGACACAGGCTGCAATTGTCAATACTGAAATTGTATAGTATTTCCCTACTAAATCAGAGAAAGTTTTGACTTTAGAATCTTGGCTTTTTTGAAAAGTATCATTATTCCACAATTGGGTCAAATAACTTTGAGATACCTCTTTCAATACTTCCATTTCGAGTGTCTCCCCTACCTGACGACCGCCTGCATACAAGAAATCACCTACTTTTTTAGCTTCCAAGGCAGATTCACCTGTTACGAAACTGTAATCTATTTGTGCATTGCCTTTGTACAGAAATGAGTCAGCAGGGATAAGTTCGCCATTTCTTACGAGAATTTTATCTCCTTTTTTCAAAGCATTCAAAGAGATGGGCTCTTCTTTTCCTTGAGTCAATCGAGTCACAGCTAAAGGAAAATAGGATTTGTAATCCCTTTCAAACGACAAAAAGCTGTACGTTTTCTGCTGAAACCATTTACCAATCAATAAGAAGAAGATCAAGCCTGATAAGGAGTCAAAATAACCAGCTCCATCTAAAAAGATAACCTCATAAGTACCTCTAAAAAATGCGACCAAAATCCCAAGAAGAATCGGAAAGTCGATATTGATAATCCCTTTTCTAAGACTTTTATACACTGATACAAAATAATCTGAACCAGAATATGCCACCACAGGAATTGACAATGCCATACTCAAAAGCCCAAAGAGTTTTTTGTACATCACGTCATCTAAACCTAGGTATTCAGGAAAACTAAACAACATGATATTACCTGCACAAAAACCTGCGACACCAATTTGCGTCAATAGTTTTTTGTAAGAAGGTTTGTTTTTTTCCTTCACCACGTCATTCAAACTAATCAGCGGTTCGTAGCCAACTGAAGTCAACATTTCGGCTAATTGGCGTAACGTGAGCTCTTCAGGATTGAAAGTAATCGCCACTTGTTTTTTCAAAAAATCAACTTTTGATTGCTTTACACCCGCATGAAGTTTGTACATATTCTCTAAAAGATACAAACAAGATGAACAGTGAATGGAAGGAATATAAAAGCTAATTTTGGCAATTTTGTCACTTCTAAAGTCTAATAATTGATTGGTAATCTCGGTATTATCCAAAAACTCAAAATGAGCCATTTGCGGACTATTACCTGACATTTTTTCAATGTCATAGTAATTACAAAGATTATTTTGGTCAAGTATTTCATAAACAGTTTTGCAACCTTCGCAGCAAAAATGCTTTTCCTCGATATGTATGTGGGTGTCTGGGCAGTCGTTACCACAATGATAACACACCAGAGCCTCGTCAGTAAGCGTTTCCATGGCCTCTACAATTTTTTCCAAAATTTGCCTTTGACCTCTGAAGTAAATATGAGTAAGGTGATGTCAAAAACTGATAAAACTCATATTTTCCGATACTGACCTTTTGCAACTTCGCAGAGTGATATTTATCAATCTAATCAGTGTTATATATGAAACCGCAAGCTCCACATTGTCAAAGTTGCCAATTCAAAGATAGTTCACTCTTCAAACAGTGTCATCTTCACGAGTTGGAAGAACTGAATGAAAGCAAATGCTTTAACTCCTATAAAAAAGGTCAGGTTATCTTTCATGAAGGAAACAGACCGCTGGGTATTTTCTGCGTATATGGCGGTAAGGTAAAGGTAAGTAGAATGGGCTCAGACGGAAAAGAGCAGATTATTAGACTTGCCAAAAAGGGAGACACCTTGGGTTATCGCTCGCTGATAGACAATACTAAATATACAGCTTCGGCTATTGCTTTGGACGAAACAGAGGTTTGTTTTATTCCTGCTTCTGAGTTCAATAAGTTGGTAGATGAAAACGTAAAAGTTTCGACTGATTTAATGAAAATGCTCGCTCGTGCCTTGGGTGATACACAAGATAAGTTGATTCATTTGGCAATGAAACCTGTGCGTGAGAGATTGGCAGAGGCATTATTATTACTAAAAAGCACTTATCAAGAAGAAGGCAAAACTCCCTTTTCAATCTCTATATCGAGAGAAGATCTTTCATCGATTGTTGGCACTGCCAAGGAAACTGTCATTCGCTTTTTATCAGAATTTAAAGAAGACGGCATTATTACAACACATGGTAGTGAAATCACCATTTTGAACCCAGAGAAATTAGTAAAAATTAGTAGTATGTACGACTAATTTTTATGTCAGCTTGCCCAGTGACTATTATCATTTCAAGGGCTTGCAATCTCGCCTAACTTAGCATACTCATAGCAAGCAAAGAAACAATGAGAGAAACGGAACGTAAAATTTTAGCGAGTGGTATAGAATTAAGTTTCAAAGAAGGTGAGTATTTGTATAGAAAAGGACAAGATGCCGAATTTGTATTTTATCTGAAAGATGGTGCTTTTGAACTTCGAGATGAACATAACAAACCCATTGTTATCGATGGATTTAGGTGCTTCTTGGGATTGGAAGAAATGCTCTCAGATAAAAAACATCGATATGGCGTTAAGGTTCTTTCCAATGCACATGTACTTGTTTTTGAAAAATCCTTACTCAATACCCTTATCTATGAATACGAATTGGCCCAAAGATATTTTATGCTCAAAATGTGTGATTATCTGGCCTTTCATGAGAAAGTGTATGAATAAAACTTTCGATATAAAATTAGCAGAAAACTAGGTTAGCTTTGGCAATTGACCATCTTTAGGATATTGTCATGACGAATTTTAATCTTTTTAGCGTGACTGCTTTCATTCAAAAACATGACAATTGTCATGTTTTTAATATCAGAAAAACGGCAACTTTACCGTATATCAATGATATATTAGTAGCAAAGTTCTAAGGCAAAATAAGATTGCATTAGGACGCTTTAGGCTGTAAGCCTTAGGCAGCAGGCATAAATGTTTATATTACACTCTTAAACTTTTATTCTTCTGCGTAATGCTTAAAGTCTACGGCGGGTGAAATTAATAATATCCCTACGAGTTACTTTGATTAGTATCCTACTGATTGTGAGTATCTTCAAACAACAGATATATTATTAATTAATAACTTCTTCTTACTAAAATCAAGTTTATGTTTTTCCATTAAATCTATAAAAAGTCATGAAAAAGATACTCGTGCCTACAGATTTCTCTGAACTATCGTTAGCAGCATTAGATGTAGCAGCCATGTTTGCTCGTGCAACCTCGGCCGAAATTGTTCTATATCACAAAGATTTTATTATTCTTCCAAACATAGATTTTATTGAAGCGCCCATTACGACCTACGATGTAGAAACCAATGAAGCGATTCATAATCAAACGCAAAAGCAATTGGAAGACATCATCCAGTCACCTAAATACGACGGAATCAGCATTGTAGTGTACAATACAGATGACTATGAGGAACTGGGCGAGGCGATTTCTGAAAGAACCGATATTGACCTAATCGTGATGGGTTCTGAAGGCGCCACTGGCTGGAAAGAGTTTTTGGACGGTTCCAATTCTGAAAGTGTGGTAAGACATGCGCACTGCCCTGTGTTGGTTATCAAAGAGCCAATTTCGACATTCTACCCACGCAAGGTAATGTTTGCTGTCGATTTTGAAACGCCTTTTGATGATAAACTCATTAAGACTTTAAGCCATGAAATTGAACAAACTTATGTGGTTTATGTGAACTCTTCAGATGGTTTTGAAGATACCAGAACCATCAACGAGAAGATGGCAGCTTTTGAGAAGGAGCATAATCTTACCGATCATGAGTTTGTGATTTATAATGACTACAGTGCAAGTAATGGCGTAATTCATGCAGCCGAAGATTTACAAGCTGATCTCATCGTCATGTCGACAAAAGCTCGTTCTGGACTGAGTCATTTCTTATTTGGTAGCGTAACCGAAACGGTAATCAACCACTCAAGCATTCCTGTGCTTGCCACTTTAGCAAAACATTAATTAAACCGTTAGACGTTCTTTTTGTCGAATCAATGAAATTCCTGGAATGGCAATTCGGCAAACACGAATGGTACTTGATATCAGGATTTTACCAACAATTTAATAGCTCAGGCTACTGAAATATTCTTTTGAAAAATCACAAACTGATATTCAATTTTTGAATTTATGTAGTCATGAGCCATGAAAAAGGCGTAGAAACTGTGTTTCTACGCCTAATTTTTTGCTTGAAGTCCTCTCCTAATTTCTTAAATTAGCCAACTTCTTCTCGTCGATAATCGTAATTTCACTACCGCTAATTTCGATTAACTTATCAGCTTTAAATTCACTCAGTGTTCGAATCAGTGACTCTGTGGCTGTACCCACAATGGACGCCAAATCGTCTCTCGAAATTTTCATGGTAAATTTCGTGCTTTCTTCTGCCTTATACTTTTTCTGTAACAACAGAAGACCGTCTGCCACACGCTTGCGAAGAGAATTGTATGCCATGCCTAATAAGTATGTCTCTTTATCGGCAATATTATTAGCTAACAATTTGATGAATTTATTGGCAACTTGCTGATTTTTAGACAAAAGCTCCATAAAATCACCTCTTGGAATACCGATAATTTGTGAGTCCTCCAATGCCTCTGCTGTTTCTTGATAATCTGTATTTTCGATGATAGCAATATGACCAAAGAAATCGCCTTCATTGTAAAGCCCCGTCACAAACTCTTTTCCATCACGGTTGGTTTTGTAGGTCTTAATTTTTCCAGATTTTAAGAAATAAAACTTAATCGGCTCGTCTCCTTCAGAATAGACAATTTGTTTTTTCTTCAAAGTGGATACCTTTCTATCGGACGATAAATCTGTTAAATCTCGGTATTTGTTCGCTTCCGAATAGAGTTCTTCCAAATGCTCGTGAGCCACTTTTCCTGCTCCATGCAAAAGTTGTTCAACTTTTTTCAAACGACTTTCGATCGCATTCAATAATTCGATTTCATGAAAAGGCTTTGTCAGATAGTCATCTGCGCCCATTTCCATTCCTTTTCTAAAGTCAGTTCTTTCTGTTTTAGCAGTCAAGAAAATAAATGGAATCCCTTGTAGATCAGGATTTTGATTAAAAATATGTAATACTCCATAACCGTCAAGCACAGGCATCATAATATCACAAATGACAATATCAGGACGACTTTGAATGGCTTTTTCAACTCCATCTTTACCATTAACTGCGGTAATTACTTCGTAGTTGGCCAATTCGAGAATCTCGGCGGTGGTTTCTCTGATGTCATCGCTGTCTTCGATAAGTAATATCTTCTTCATAAAGTTTAATTGTTGTGTTAAGACAAGTTTTAACAAATGATTTTTATTGAATATTGAGGTAAATCTGTGTTAGTACTGAATGATGAGCTAAGAATGTGGAGTTTTAGTCATCCTCCGCTTCGTGTGACTATTTCATGAAAAGAGCTCAAGGAAAGGCTAAATCAAGCCAAATCCAACTGCACAGTTACCGTTGTACCTTCATTGAGTTTACTCGAAATACTCACTTTTCCTCCAAGCAACTCTGTATATTTGGCAACGATATGTAGACCCAATCCAGTACCTTGAATATTGGTAACATTTACACCTCTAAAGAAGCGGTCAAACAAATGTTTTTGATCTTCCTCCGATATGCCAATACCTTCGTCTTGTACACTTAAGACAAAATGAGAAGGCATTTTTTGTGTTCGAATTGTAATACACGAGCTCTCTCCTGAAAACTTAACCGCATTGGAACACAAGTTGATGATGATTTTTCGCAACAAGGATTTATCCGTAAGAAGCTCTGTTTCACCTGAGTGCTCAAAACGTAGATTTTGGTTTTTCTTCAGCAAATTGCTCACATCTGCCAAGGTATCATTTACCAACTCAGGAATTTCAACATAGGCTAAATGTGCCTCAATTTTTCCTTCTTCAAGTTTTCCTACTGACAAAAATTCTTCTAAAATATCTGTCAAATTACTTACAGCCGATTTTATTCGGTGAATATGCTTTTCGCGCTTATCTTGGTCTTCAGTCTTGGGATATTTAGAAATTAAAGAAGCTGAAGATAAGATTGCGGTCAGTGGTGTTCTAAATTCGTGCGAAGCCATAGCCACAAAACGAGACTTTAGTTCACCCAATTCTTTTTCCTTACTCAGCGCCAATTCGAGCTCTTGCTTCGACTCTTCCAAGTCCTTGAGTGTTTCTACCAACGCATTTGTCCGATTCATGACCTCCTGCTCGAGACTCTCATTGAGTTTTTTTATCTCTTGGTTTTTCAGAATCATCTCCATTTCGATTTTCTTCTTGTACGTAATATCGTTGATAAAGGAGATAAAATACTGATTACCATTTTGCTCAAAAAAGCTCAAACTGATTTCTACCGAAAATAAAGTGCCATCTTTTTTACGAGCTTTCAAATCCAAGCCAATACCCATTGGACGAATTTGAGGTTTGTGTAAATACTTTTCGGTATGTTGACGATGGGTACCTGCCAATGCCGTCGGAAGTAACGTTTCAATAGGCATACCAATAAGCTCATTGGAATCATACCCAAAAAGCGCATTAGCAAATCGATTGGTTAAGACGATTTTACTACTTTTATCCATCATCACAATGCCCATTGCAGCGTGCATGAACAAAGCCTCAAAACGAGCCTCTCCTTCCGAAAATTGAATCTGCGTATGTTTTTCCGCTTGAATATCGGACAGATTAACCAACCAATGACCCTTAGCGGTATCTGGTTCTTGAAGTAACTTTACCTGAATACGTCCCCAAAATTTAGTACCACTCGGACTCGTAAAACTGTCGTCAATACAAAATTCAGCTGAAGTTTTTAGATGTTCTGAAACCTGAAGTTCCCACTGAATGAGACTTTCATTGTTGCGAAGTCCTTCCAAGAAAAAGTCATTGGCTTGCTCCAGATTTTCTAATTCAAACATTTTTAGCCCAGTCTTGTTGAGATAGATAAACTTATGCGTATCTGGATTGTAGATTCCAACAAATAGCGGGCTATTCTCCAAAGCAACGTGACAAAGTTGTTGGTCTAAGGAAGTACAGTTCATAGGTATTATGGCTTTGTTTCGTCATAAATGATACTTTACTCTACGTAAATTCTTCATTTTGCGGGGAGAATCGTTTATGAGAAGGTATCTGTCAAAAATAGTCGATTTGAATAAATTTTAGTTCTTCGATTATTCAAATCATTCTGGGTAAATTTACATGATAATGCCGATATTTTCCTGAAAAAATGAAAAAAATCACCTTCTTTACTTCTTGTGTTGCAACCTTATTGACAGGAATGCTTTGTTATGTTTTTTGGAACGAACATCAAGAAGAACGCTTTATCCAAAAAAATATCAAGAATGCCTTACCTGATCTGTCCAAAACTACTCCAGCGAAATCAGATTCTTGTCTGTGGTTATGGTACTCTAACACTACGCTTTATAAGGTATGTGTGGATAAAAAAGGCAACGTTACTATTAGTTATGGTTCAAGGAAATGGCAACGAAAAATTAACAGTATTTCTACAAAAATGTACTTTGTGGATGGCGATTTCAATTTAAATAATTCGCCAGAAATATATCTGTTTGGACTAACCTCCAAAGGATACGTCGTTCAAGCTTATGAATTACAGCAAGAACATTTACATTCGTTTGCCTTGCCTCCGCTCATGGGAACAAACCTTTTTAATTATCGTGGTAATGATTCCTTATATTTCGAGAAAAACTTTTTGGTACGTCAATTCCTAACGAATTCTGGTCAAAAGGTCTGCTATTACGAACTTATGCCTAACTTGCAGTACGAACTTCGATTAACAAAAACTCTTTAATACTTCATCATGAATTATGAAATTATGAAAGCAAGCTTGGAGGATAGCAAACGCCTTTCAGCGCTGTGTAAAAGTATTTATGTTGAACATTATCTTCATTTGTGGCTAGAGGGAGGAAAGGATTGGTATCTTGAGAAATCATACGCCGAACAGGTAATTTATAACGAGATAATGCATCCAAATTCAGATTATTTCATTCTTTCGATAAATTCCTTGCCTGTAGGATATTTGAAATTAAATTATGACTATTCAGAAAAAAGTAGTGCCCTCGAAGTCGAAAGAATCTACTTTCATCAGTCCTACAAAGGGCTTGGGTTAGGACGTAAATTGATGGAATTTGCTTTTGAATTAGCCCAAAAACAAGGAAAAGAAAGTGTTGTCTTAAAGGCGATGGATAGCAGTAAAGATGCCATTGGATTTTATCATAAAATCGGATTTCAACAAATTGGCACGCTCATTTTACATGATTTTGAATTGATGAAACCTGAATACAGAGGAATGGTCATTTTAGAATATTGTTTTTAATAGAAAACCCTTGCCAAGTATGGCAAGGGTTTGTGTTTTATTTACTCCTATTTTCCTCTAGTCTGTAAGTTACAATTTTTTGAATCAAATCAAAAGGAATCTCCTGATTTAAAGGAAATTGTATCGAACCTTTTGCCCATTTGTAAGGACCTAACTCAGATTCAAAATGTTTGATTCCTGAACCAGTCGGATAAAATCCGATATGATTTTTGTAGGCCGCAAAATAGACTAATACGCCTTTGAACTTGTACGCGGGCATATTGTAACTAATACATTCCTGTGCTTCTGGCGCAATTGCTCGTATCAAATCTCGAATTTGACCCACAATTAGTTGAACCTCCTCAGGAAAGTTTGATTCGTACTCGTCTACGCTTAAGAACTTATGCTTTTCCATCCTCCAATTTATGGTAATAAAAATACGAAACCATCAAAATAGCTAAAACAATCAAAGGGAAAAATGCTTCACCACCTATGCCATCCACGGCGGCATGACTGATGCTGGCAAAAAGAAAGTCAAATACAAAACCTGCATAAGCCCATTCTTTTAATCGCTTAGGGACCTGTGGAATCATCAATGCCAATGTTCCTAATACTTTGAATACCACCAAGGCGTTTCCAAAATACTCAGGATACCCCAAATGCTTAATCCCCTCCTTTGCCAATTCGGTTTGAGAAGTAAGCGCTGGCATCACTCCTTCGAATAAGAAAATGAGCGTGGTAGTAACCCAGAAAATAATTTTGTCTTTTTTCATGTTAAATAAAGAGAAATTAAGTGTTTATGCGGTATTGCGAGTTAGACTTTATGTTTTTTCAAATGAAATCCTGCTGTTTGAGCCGCAGGCGAGTTTAGGATTTCTTGACTTTCTTTTGCGGCCGCCGCGCGGTTACTTTTCTTGTGTCAAGACAAGAAAAGTAAGGAGTGTCGATAGGAAATGTTGTTTTTTTAAACAAATGCCAAATAAAATTTTTAAACATACTATTAGTAGTGTACGAAGAATTTCAATCAATTTCGGAAAGATGCGGAAACACCTACTTCTTGAATAAAGAAGTAAACTATCCCTTTTTTGCCTATCTCCTCACTCAATTACTGTTTCATTTCCATAAACTTCTCCATATCCATCCAGCCAATTTCCCAAATATGTCCGTCGAGGTCATTGTAGGCACGACCATACATGAAGCCATAATCCTGAGCAGGACGAGCTTCTGTTCCTCCTGCGGCTAGTGCTCTTTCCAAAATAGCATCAACCTCCTCTCTACTTTCTGAATCCAGTGCAATAAGCACTTGGGAGGTTTCGTGAGCATTAGGAATCTGTTTTGGCGTAAAAGTCTGAAATCTTGATTCTTCTAACAACATTACAAAAATATTCTCAGAAATTATCATACAAGTAGCCTGATCGTCAGTAAACTGAGGGTTAAAAGTGTATCCAACATGAGTAAAAAATTCAATAGATTTTTGAAGATTTTTTACAGGAAGATTTACAAAGATTTTAGAAGCCATAAGTTTTTTAGTTTTGAATATGTTTTATCAGAAAATCTATTTATTGTTTCTTTTCTACAAAAATACTGTCTACAAAAATTAGTCACAGATAGTAAATACGACAAAATAAAGGTTGTTTACGACAACATTAATTTTTACATTTGTAAGTAAACAAAAACCTTACTTCAAACCTAAAATCTGTGAAAAAAGTAGCTATCATTGTCCCCGAAACTGCTGTAATAGAAGCAGTTGCCGACCCTCGGTATCTATTACTAGCTGTCAACCAATTTCTGTCTCAAGCAGGTCAGCAACCTTTATTTGAGGTTCAATTAGTTGGTCAAAGCAAAGAAGTAAAAGTCGCCAATGGTGTATTTTCTATACACACTGATGCTGTTATTTCAGAAGCACAAAGACCAGACTTGATTATTATTCCTGCCCTGAGTGGAAATTTATCCGATGCCATTAGTCTCAATCAATCGTTTCTACCTTGGATTCGTAAAAATTATCAAGAAGGTACCGAGGTGGCAAGTTTGTGTTTAGGAGCATTTTTATTGGCTTCGACAGGACTTCTCAATGGCAAATCTTGTTCAACGCATTGGTTATTTGCCCATGATTTCAGAACAATGTTCCCTGAGGTAACCTTGATGGACAATCGAATTATTACAGAACAGAATGGATTGTATTCGAGTGGAGGCGCCAATTCATACTGGAATCTCTTGTTGCACTTAGTCGAAAAATACAGTAGTCGAGAATTAGCTGTTTTGGCTTCCAAGTTTTTCGTACTAGACATCAACCGTAAAAGTCAATCATCGTTCAGTATTTTTCACGGACAAAAAATGCATGATGATTCCGCTATAAAGTTGGTACAGGAATTTATCGAAGAGCATTTTGAAAAGCGCATTACGATTGAAGAATTAGCGGCACAGCATAACCTTGGTCGCCGTACATTTGAGAGACGATTTAAAAAAGCAACTAATAATTCAGTAATTGAATATGTCCAGCGAGTAAGAATAGAAGCCGCAAAGAAAGCCTTAGAAAGTGGTCGAAAAACGATTACTGAAGTAATGTTTGACGTTGGCTACAGCGACACGAAGGCATTCAGAGATGTTTTTAAGAAGATTACAGGGTTGTCTCCAACAGACTATAAACAACGTTATGAAAAAATAGGCATTGAATAAATGTCTCAGTATGAAGATACGACGCTGGTATCTTCATACTGAAACTTTACTACATCTACTTCTATTCCTCCAAAAACTTCAGTATTTCATTTGAAAATTCGGCGGTACGATAAGTTCCGTTGTGGTCTCCTTTCACAATTGCCAATTTTGCATTTTTAAAATATCCTTGCAAGATTTTCGGGTCACCATTATCCAAATCGGCATCACCGTTGATAATCATCGTTTTCCCTTTAAAATTTGCCAGTGCTTTGGGCGAAGTTGCAGGTTGATAACGTTGTAAATACCCCAATACCAACGTGTCGGCCCCAATAGATTTGGCATATTTTACGGCTCCTTGTGCCTCTGGATACATATATGCTTTACCTAAAAAAGCCTCCTCAAACATTTTTCTTCTATCCCATTCTGGATTAGTAAAATGCTGTCCTATTCCTCCCAGCACTGCTTTTTTGACTTGTTTATCCAAGCTCAATAATTTAGCGGCGATAATTGCTCCTCTTGAATAGCCTACCACTGTATATTCTTTAATCTGTAAAGATTTTATCAATGCGATCATATCTTTAGTTTCGGCATTGTTTTGATAAAATTTCTCCTCATGAGGCTTGTCAGATTTCCCATTGCCTCGCATATCTGGCACGATAACACGATAACCTTTGGCAATCAAATCTTTATACAACTGTGTTCGACGCCAATTGGCACCTGAATTGATAAAACCATGCAATAAAAGTACGGGCTTGCCTCGACCTGTATCTTCATAGGCTATTCGCTGATGATCAAAAGATTCAAAATAATGAATAGTTTGCGCTTTTAAAGAAAAGCAAAAAATTAATGTTGTGAGTAAGAGAACGATTGATTTCATGGGTAAGAGAAATAGTTTTATAGAAAATTAATTTTATCAGCTTTATGCAGTAGGCAAGCTTATTAAAGCAAAATTGAAACCATAAGGCGTTATATTTTTCAAACATTCAGTTCGAAAAGAAATAATTCATCGTTGTGTAATATGATTTTATCTACCTTAACGAGTCCAATTTTTTCCAGTAATTTTTGTGAAGCATAGTTCTCCAAATTGGTTATAGCTTTGATTCTTTTAAGAGAAAAATCTTCAATAGCAGCCTTCAACATCCTTGAAGCGGCTTCAAACCCATAGCCTTTTCCTTCATACTCTGGGAAAAAGGCAAAGCCTATGTCGATACCTTCCAAGCCTTCACGGTCGTACAAGCCACAACTGCCAATTTTGACTCCATCCTCTTTACGAATCACGGTGTAATTGCCATATCCCAGTCGCTCGTATTGATACAACACACGACTGTTGATATAATGAATAGCATCCTCTACATCATGAATATTTCTATCTCCTATAAATTGAAGCCATTTGGGAGTATTCAACAAAGCCAAAATAAATTCAGCATCTTCAAGGTCTGTCGGTTTTAAGATTAACCGTTCGGTTTCAAATGTTTTGTACATTGGGTGTTTGGGGAGGTAAGTAATAGCTATAAGCGGTACGCCATAGGCTGTACGCTAAGCAAATTTATGTAAAAAATAATGCAACGTAGAGAATATAATCTAAGAGCATGTTTAAATTTTCTAAGTAATTAAAAATGAAAAAGTTTGTATTAAATTTTATGAAATCCTACTGTTTGAGCCGCAGGCGAGGTGGGTCGCCACTCCGATTAGGATTTCTTGACTTTCTTTTGCGGCCGCCGCTGCTGTTACTTTTCTTGTGTTAGACGGGCACGCCTAGTGAAGAAAAGTAAGGAGTGTCGATAGGAATTCTATTTCTTTTACAAATACCAAATAAAACTTCAAACATACTCTAATTCAATTATCTCTTTTGGATTTCATTACGAATTGAATCTCTCTAAAATTAATCATAATTTCCAGAAAAGATTAATTTAGCATCTATCCCGAAAAACAAATACTATTTAACATGAAAAAAAATCAACTTCGTTCTCAAAACTGGTTTGGCAAATCAGGCAAAGATGGATTTATCTATCGAGCTTGGATGAAAAATCAAGGGATTCCATCTGATTTCTTTGAAGGAAAACCTGTCATTGGTATCTGTAATACTTGGTCAGAACTGACTCCCTGTAATGCTCATTTTCGTGATCTTGCCGAAGCCGTCAAAAAAGGCGTTCTCGAAGCAGGTGGCTTCCCTGTCGAATTTCCAGTGATGTCTCTGGGCGAAACGCTCATCAAACCTACCGCCATGCTCTATCGCAATTTGGCAAGTATGGATGTCGAGGAATCTATCAGAGCCAACCCTATCGACGGCGTAGTATTGCTTTGTGGTTGTGATAAAACTACCCCTTCGCTGGTTATGGGAGCTTGTAGCGTAGATTTACCTACCCTTGTTATCTCTGGTGGACCCATGATGAAAGGCAAATGGAAAGGCAAAGATATAGGCACTTCAGATGTTTGGCGATTTGCGGAGGCGTACAAATTAGGGGAATTATCCCAAGAAGAATTTGTGGAAGCCGAAGCCTGTATGGCACGTACACAAGGACATTGTGCCGTGATGGGAACTGCCTCCACAATGGCAACCATGGTAGAGGCTTTAGGTTTATCCTTGCCCAACAATGCGGCTATTCCAGCAGCAGATGCCAGAAGAAAAGTAATTTCTCAACTTTCGGGCAGACGTATCGTCGGAATGGTGCAGGAAAATTTGACCTTAAGTAGAATACTGACCAGAGAAGCATTTGAAAATGCCATCAAGGTAAATGCAGCGATTGGCGGTTCTACCAATTTTGTGATTCACCTTTTAGCAATTGCAGGTCGTATTGGCGTCGATTTATCGATTGATGATTTTGATAGACTTTCTCAAGATATTCCTCTATTGGCAAACCTCCAACCTTCTGGGGAACATTTTATGGAAGATTTGTATTATGCTGGAGGCCTGCCTGCTGTCATGAAACAAATGCTAGAGCATTTACATAAAGATACGATTACGGTAAATGGTAAAACTGTAGCTGAAAATGTTACACAATCTGAAATTTACAATTCTGATATCATTAGTTCACTAGAGAATCCTTTTAAACCCAATTCTGGAATTGCAGTGGTAAAAGGAAATTTAGCACCAAATGGTGCAGTCATAAAACCGTCTGCTGCGACTCCTGCTTTGATGAAGCATCGAGGAAAAGCGGTAGTTTTTGAAAACATTGAGGACTATCATGCTAAGATTGATGACCCCGATCTTGATATTGATGAAAACTCGGTGATGGTTCTCAAAAATGTTGGACCTAAAGGTTATCCTGGCATGGCAGAAGTTGGCAATATGAGTTTGCCTAAAAAGTTATTGGAAAAAGGTATTAAAGATATGGTACGTATTTCGGACGGCAGAATGAGTGGTACAGGTTTTGGTACGGTCGTTCTTCATGTTTCGCCTGAGGCTGCGGCTGGTGGCAATATTGCACTTGTACAAAATGGCGACTGGATAGAGTTGGATGTCGACAATCGAAGCCTTACGCTTGAAGTATCAGAAGAAGAGCTCGAAAACAGGCGCAATAATTGGGTAGCACCTAACCTTAACATCAACCGAGGATATGTCAGTTTATATATCAACCATGTCGAGCAGGCGCATTTGGGCGCTGATATGAGCTTTTTGAAAGGAAAATCTGGCAGTGAGGTTGCTCGTGATTCGCACTAGTCTGATATTGAGTGAATGGTGGTTGAGTGATTTGGTGATTATTTTAAAATCAATTTCTGTCGTAGAGATGCAATGCCTTGTATCTAAAGAAGTGTCATTTTGAAATATAGTGTCAAAAAAGCGGTCGAAAATTGATTTTCTGACCGCTTTTTTGATATTATTCTGCTCGGCTGACTCGGTTTAAGACGCAATGCATTGCGTCTCTACAGCTTAGAATAATCACTCATTAACTCACTCAATCTCAATTCACTCAATTAGGGATGGCTCATGTTTTGTTTAAAAGCCATTAATGCCAATGTCCTCTACCTTTACCGCGACCACGTCCTCGTCCAGGTTTTTCTACAACAATGACTTCCCTTGGCTGTTGAACTACTACCGTTCTTCGTGGACGTCTATCAACAACCACCGTTCGCGTGGGTGTTACACAACTGGCTAACAATGCCACCGAAAAAATTACAAATAGACTCAATATTGGTTTCATAAGGATTACAATTCAGAAATTAAAAAATCAATTATCTAATCTAAAAACGGTCAAAGTAAGCTCAGATTTTGTCAAATAATGGTAATTGAGTAAGTGGTTACGATAAGATACCCGTTATCTATTTGAGATTTCTAATTTCTGAAATATGGAATACACCTTAATTTTTAGTAAAACATGATTCAAGTGAGTTATTTGTTCTTCCGACATTCCTAAAACTTATTCTGGTAATATCTTTCCATAAAATGATTTTTTCGACAACTTTGTCGCTTTAATTTTTGTTACAAAATCACTCATTTTCTGTAAAACCAAGGGAATGGCATTTGTCCTTCCTTTAAGCCCTTTTTAAAAACTATTTAAAAATGAACAGACGTCATTTTATCAAAAACAGCTCACTGGCAGGTCTTGGATTGGCCTTTTATTCAAACACCTCTTATGGTGCAACCGACTTCCCAGTTGTACGTGTTAGCGCCGACAAAAGAAATTTTTCGAGTCCAGCAGTAGAAGAAACGATTACTAGACTCAAATCAAAAATCAAAGACCCAGAATTAGCTTGGTTATTCGAAAACTGTTTTCCCAATACTTTGGATACAACTGTTCATTACAAAGTTGAAAACGGTAAGCCTGATACCTTTGTGATTACAGGAGATATTGATGCCATGTGGTTGCGTGACAGTACTGCCCAAGTATGGCCATATTTACCTCTTGCCAAAAAAAATGAAGATATTCGCAAATTGTTGGAAGGAGTCGTTCGTCGTCAAGCAAAATGTTTATTAATCGACCCTTATGCCAACGCTTTCTACACCGAAAAAGGAAACAGTGAGTGGACCAAAGATTTAACAGATATGAAGCCCGAACTTCACGAGCGTAAGTGGGAATTAGATTCTGTTTGTTACACCATCCGTTTGGCATATCATTATTGGAAAACCACAGGCGACACCTCTGTTTTTGATGCTGATTGGTCAAAAGCGATGAAAGGCGTTTTGAGAATTTGTAAAGAACAACAACGTAAAAATAGCAGAGGAAGCTACAAATTCGGACGTAATACCTTCTGGTCTACAGATACAGTACCGGGCAATGGCTATGGCAATCCAACAAAGCCTATTGGTATGATTCATAGCATTTTCCGTCCGTCTGATGATGCTACTATTTTTCCATTTTATACTCCTGCCAACCTTTTTGCAGTAGTGTCTTTTAAACAATTAGGAGAAATCGCTGAAACAGTTTTGAAAGATTCAGTATTTGCTCAAGAATGTAAAGCGCTATCTGCTGAAGTCAAAAAAGCAATTCAAGAATATGCCATTTATAACCATCCAACTTTTGGCAAAATATATGCCTTGGAAGTAGACGGATTTGGCAACCATTTGTTACAAGACGATGCCAATGTGCCAAATTTACTTGGCTTGCCATATTTGGGTGCGGTGGACGTAAACGACCCTATTTATCAAAATACAAGAAAATTTGTATTGAGTTCTTTCAACCCTTATTTCTTCAAAGGAAAAGCAGCTGAAGGAATTGGTAGTCCTCATACCTTAGTTGACAACATTTGGCATATAGGTTTGGTGATGCGTGCCATGACATCTACCAACGATCAAGAAATTGCTGCTCAATTGAAAATGATTAAAAATACGCACGCAGGTACTGGATTTATGCACGAGTCTTTTGATAAAGACGACTCGTCCAAATTTACAAGAAAATGGTTTGCCTGGGCAAATACCCTTTTTGGCGAATTGATTTTAAAAATTGAAAAGGAAAGACCTCATTTATTGTAGGTATATTGAGTGATTGGTGATTGAACGAGTTAGTGATTTTTCTTTATAGATTTAATGGATGGAGACTTTCTACTTTAGATCTAAAAAAGTCACTCAAAAATAAAGAATCAAAAACGGCGTTCGAAAATAGTATTTCGAACGCCGTTTTTAATATTAAAATTTATGATGAAACCCTTTTAGACACAACGCACTACGTTTCTACCGCCTGCATACAAATTTTAAAACAATCACTCAATTCGGAATACTTCAGGTTTTATACCTGTTCAACCCAGACCTTCATGTTTAGTAATTCAGAACTACCAAATTGCGTAATCAATGCTACGTCAGTGGCATCTCTTCCATAGGCAATAACAATTCTTCCTCCTGTAGTACAATCTTGGACAGCATCAAAAGCGTACCATTTTCCACCCAAATACACCTCAAACCATGCGTGCAAATCGATATACTTTAATTCCTTCACATAGCCAACCACCATTCTCGAAGGAATATTGATGCTTCGACAAAGAGAAATCGCTAAATGCGTAAAATCACGACATACGCCTTTTTTCAAATCCAAAATATCTAAGGCGGTTGTGCTCGACTCAGTTACGCCATATTCATAGGCAATATTCTGATGAATCCATTCACTAATGGCCGTTACTTGCTCATAACCTGACCAAATTTTCTTAGTAATATCAACAGCCAATCTACCGATTACAGGGCTATCTGATTGACAATACCTGCTCGGAAATAAAAATTGTAAAGTATCACTGGGAAGATTTTCAATCAATACATAAGCTGCTTGGTTATTGACATCTACATTATCTGCAACCTCTGCCACCACCTCCGAACGAATGGTTACATTGCCAACGGGAAGTAACATACGTTGACATACATTTCCAAACGAGTCTATGTACTCTACGATGGGTGTATAGGGACTCAGAATTAGCCTATCTTCCTGTATAAATTGTCCTTCAGTACTGCGAGGGCGCAACATGGTAACGACAGGTGTGGGCTCTTTAATTTGGTAAATAAACTCTGCTCCCGCTGATAATTTCATGAATAAGTTGTGTATTAGACGTGTTGATGAATGACCTATCAAAATTTGTGGTGAAATTGTGATAAGTTTATAGGGTTCCTCTACCTAAAAAAAGTAATATTGAGGGATTAGCTCGTAAACAAATATAGCTAAAAATAAGGGTTATCTGAACTTGTTTTAGCTTTATTTCGTCGAAATATTAAACCTTAGTTATCATTTCACACCATAATTAAAGTAATTTTCAAAATCAAATGGGAAGAATTGGCATTTGATAAACGCCAACTCACAAGATTCGATATTTCATACTATGACAAACTGGAATTTGCAGGGTAAAAAAGCCCTTATTACTGGAGGCACAAAAGGCATAGGAAAAGCCACAGCCACCGAGTTTTTGAAGCTTGGCGCACAGGTTCTTATCATTGCAAGAAATGGCGATGAAATCCAAGAATGTATCAAAGAATGGAGCACTTTGGGTTTTGAGGCGCAAGGTATCGCAGCAGACATAACCCAATCCGAAGACCGTGAATTGTATATTTTCCCTATTTTAAAAGAATGGGGTTCGCTGGATATTCTGGTGAATAATGTGGGTACCAATATCCGAAAAGAATTCACGGAATATGAGCCTGAAGAAATTCAAAAGGTATTTGACACAAATCTTTTTAGCGCCATCGCTATGACGCGACTATGTTTTGAGTTTTTGGAAAAAGGTCACGATGCTAGTGTTATTAATGTAAGTTCTGTAGCAGCGTCAGTGGATGTTGCTTCTGGCACTCCTTATGGTATGACAAAAGCAGCCGAACTACAATTTACCAGAAATTTGGCGGTAGAATGGGCAAAATATGGTATTCGTGTCAATGCTGTTTCGCCATGGTACACCAAAACACCATTGACCGTTCCTGTGCTCTCTCAACCTGAAAGACTCAAAAAAATCTTAGATAGAACACCTCTCAATCGTGTAGCTGAACCTGAAGAAGTAGCCTCGGCGATTGCCTTTTTTGCGATGCCCGTTTCGTCCTATATCACAGGACAGAATTTGGCAGTAGATGGCGGATTTTTAGCCAAAGGACTCTGAGCGAGTTTTGAGTGATGAGTTTGGAGTGATGAATTATATCTTGTCCTTTGTAAAAGCGCCGTAGGTGCGACAGAAAACTAACTCTATTAAAGACTGTCGCTCCTACGGTGCTGATAAAAAATTGGTTACTGAAAAAAACTCTATTTTGTGTAATTGATAAAGTTAATTAAGCTTAAGTATTAATGCAGAATTATGAGTTGTGAATTGTGAATATAAAACTTTAATTATCAATATCTTACATTTAAAATTTATTAAATATTATTCTGCACGATTACTTAAGTTATTAAGTTAGTGGGCAAAATTAAAATAATTTTACCCGCAGTAAGCTCTAGGCTTTATGCGATAGGCTAAAAGTTAAATAGTATTTCTCATGAAGTAATAGAAACTTTTTGCCTAATGCCTACAGCTTACTGTCTAAAGCGTATTAATGCAACGTTATTTTGCAATGGATTCTATATTTCGGGGTGGATGATTAAGCTGTTTCCATATATTAAACAGATGGAGGAAAGTACTCAAAGAAATGCTAATGGCGAGACAATCACCAAAGAAATATTAAAAAGAAATCCCTTTCTCAAAGATGACTTGTATTTGAAGTCTACCTTAAGTACAGATAATTTCCCTTCTGGAATTTTGAAGGTGCCTATTAATTGGGAAAATCATTACAAAAAAACAAATACGAAACTTGAGTTATGTGCTGGTTTTTTGGGTATATCTCAGTATCCAGATAAATCTTTGGAACCCCTGATTTCGTGGGTAGTAGCAAGTACAAAAGACGAAAAAACAACTTTCGAAAATAACGCAGTCGACTATTCGATGGTACATCGTGAAAATGATTGGTCGCCCAATTTTGCGAGCTATGTAATTGACTCTGCCATCTATGATTATAAAACCAATGCCACAACCTCAAAGAGCTTAGCCTATATCAAATCATATCTACTCACCTCTATGGCAAATGACTCTAAATGGAGTTCCGTCAAATTAGAGCATGATACCTTAAAAATAGAAATTCTAGTCAACGGAAAAGTTGGAGAAGTTTCGTTTTCAAAAACTAAGAATCCTACATTGAATCAATTTTTATATCAATCCTTACGAAAACTACCCGCACCTTGGCTACCTGCCCGAGCTACGATAGATGCCGTTATTGAATTAATGGAAGATGAGAATCTTTCTCGAAAAAAGATTCGAGTAAACAGCCTCGTTGAAATTCCTTTTCAATAAGGTGACCATTCATGTTTTCAAGGCTTAGAGAACATCATCTCAGTTCATCTAAATGTATATTCTTGGTAATAAACGATTGTCGAAAGTATAGTTATTAGTGCGCAAATTGGGTTAAAGACTAAGCCTCAAATAGGCTAGCTTATAAGTAATGGTTGGGGATTACTCATTAAGGAGGAATCAATAAATTACCATTAGAATAGCATCTTTTCGGGAAAAACTCTTTTATTTTTGTACTATGAAAATATTCTGGTACTTATTTCTGTTCTTTTCCACTAACTCCATTGCTCAATTTTCTCAAAATACTAAAGCTTTAAAATACAGCACTAAAGATGGTTTGTCTTTTGGGATTGTCAACTCTATTGTGCAGGACAACAATGGCTTTATGTGGATTGCCACCGACGATGGTCTCAATCGTTTCGATGGTATTTCTTTTCGTGTTTTTCGCCATGACTCCGAAGAGAAATTTAGTTTACCAGGCAATTACATCAATACCGTTTTCAAGGATTCTCATGGTCAACTTTGGATTACTTCCCGAAAAGGGCTCCTAAAATTTGATGCTTCACAAGAACATTTCTATCCTCAATCGCTCTACAATGGCAAAAATATGGATGAGGATATTAGCTCGATTTCTGAAGCAAAAAATGGCAATCTCTGGATTTCGTCTTCATTACATGGAGTATTTAATTTTAACCCTCAGACAGGAAAAACGCTTAACTATCGCATGACCAACACGACGGGGATGCGTAGCAATACCATTTTAGTCACCTTAGAAGACTCCCAAGGACTCGTTTGGCTTGGCTCGCATACCAATGGGATAAGTGTTTTTCAACAGAACAATAATAAACTACGTCCCTACTCTGTCAAAAACATAGAACTACTCAATAATTATCGCATTAACAGCATTTTTGAGGACTCCAACCACCAAATTTGGTTAGCGACTTTTGATGGTATTTACTTTTTTGACAGAAAATCAAATAATATTTCAAAAGTCGGTTTTGCTAATTTTTCGAGTAACAAAGTCTTTCTATCCTTATTGGAAGACAAACAAAAGAATCTCTATATTGGCGTTCAAGATGGCGGATTATATCAAATCAAAATACAACCCAATTACCCCCAAATCGCTGCATTACCCATTCAGGTGGTTAAAGAACCTAATGGAGTACTAACCCAACGTTCAGTACAATGTTTGTATGCCGACAAAGACCAAAATATCTGGCTTGGAACTTATGGCGAAGGTATTATGATGCTCAATCATAGTCCGCAACGTTTTTTACAGTTTCAGAAAAAAATTACTACTCAAAACACCGAAAGTTGGCTTCGTTACTACGGTATGACTGCCGACCATGAGGGAAATCTTTGGCTTGGAACCGACGGTGATGGTATTTACAAAACTACCCACGAAGGAAAAACCCTCAAGCATTATGTTGCCAGTAAAGCCAAAGGAAGCCTGACCAATAATGCTATTTTATCGGCATTCAATGACAGTAAAAATAACCTTTGGTTTGGTTCTTATGCAGGTGGATTATACCGTTATGATCCTAATACCGACAGTTTTATCAATTACAAACATATTGCTACCGACCCCAACAGCATCGGCGCCAACGACGTCAGAGTAATCTTTGAAGATGCTCAAAAAAACATTTGGATTGGTACAAATGGCGGCGGATTCAGTCGATTTAATCCTCAAAATCAAACCTTTACCAACTACAGCAGTAAACTTCGCAATTTTGATTCGAACGATGTACGCGCTATTGCCCAAGACCATCGAGGTAATTTGCTCATTGGTACTTACGGCATGGGGATTATCCAATTTAATCCACAGACCCAGAAATCTACCCAATTACTTAAGGATGTTCTTCCATCAGGCGTTGTATTAAGTCTAGCTTATCACCCCAATAATGGATTATGGATAGGTACTCAAGAAATAGGACTGATTCGTTATCAATTTGACTCCAATACTTATACCAGATTTACAGAAAAAAATGGTCTGAGTAGCAATACTATCCTGTCGATCAAAGCGCTACCTAATCAGCAAATTTGGGTTAGCACCAATGCAGGTATCTCAAAAATTGATGCTAAAACCAACAAGATTTATAATTATGATAGAAAAGATGGGCTCCAAAATGGACAATTCAATGGTGGGTCAGTTTTGTATGAGCCCCGCAAAGGATTTTTATGTTTTGGAGGAACCGAAGGTTGGAATCTTTTTTATCCCAAAAATATCGATGTTCTTACCTATCAGCCTAATGTGTTAATTACGGGTATTCAGCTATACGGAAAAGACATTGACCAAAGTGGCGTGCCTCAGCGAGAATTTATACCTTTTGACAATCAAAATCCTGATGCGAAAGTAGAATTACAACCCAACCAATCAGTTTTTTCGATTCAATATGGCGCTATCAACTATTCGTATCCAGACGAAAGCTACTTTGCTTATCAACTGGAAGGGCTAGATAATGATTGGAACTATGCTGGAAAACAAAAATCTGCTACGTATCGCTATCTCGAACCTGGGCACTATGTATTTAAGGTAAAAGTAGCGAACAAAGACCGTGTTTGGTCTGACAAAATTGCCTCTATCAATGTCGTTATTTTACCCCCTTGGTACAAAACATGGTGGGCATATTTGATTTATTTGGGCATTATAGCTTCTGCTATTTATTACTATCAACGCTATCGACAAAATCAGGCAGAATTGAAATATCAGATTCGGGTGGCAAAAATTGAAGCCGAAAAAGAGAAAGAGTTAAATGAGAAAAAGCTTTCGTTTTTTACACAAATATCACACGAGTTCCGAACACCCCTGACCTTAATCATTAACCCAATTAAGGAGCTACTGAAAGATGAAAGTCAAGATACGAATAGCTTGCAATTGGTGTATCGGAATGCAAGAAGACTATTGAGTTTGGTAGACCAGTTATTGCTATTTCGAAAAGCAGAAGCCGAACGTGACCACCTCAAAGTATCCTTATTAAATGTCAAAGAATTGGCAGAGGAGGTGTTTTTATGTTTCACATATCAAGCAAAAGAAAAAAATCTCCATTATGATTTTGTTTGTACAGACGAACAATTGGAGATATATGGCGATAAAGAGAAGTTAGAAATTGCACTTTTTAACCTTATTTCCAATGCCATTAAATTTACGCCAATGGACGGTGCTGTTTCTGTCAGCATAGAAGATACGCCTCGATATGTCAATTTTTATATCAAAGATAGCGGCAAAGGTATTGATGCAAGTGTTGGCGAAAAGCTTTTCGAGATGTTTTATCAAACCAAAAATACGCGTGCCGCAGGTTTTGGTATTGGTTTATTTTTGACAAAAACCTTTATCAAATATCATAAAGGAGACATTTCGTATTCAAGTAAGGAAGGTACAGGAACGACCTTCAAAATCAGTTTACCCAAAGGATATGACCATTTGGATATTGATAGCATCGTGCTCGAATCTAAACCCGAATCTGCTTTATTGGATGAGTTAAAGGAGGAAAAAATAGAATCTAAACCACTTATAAAACTCAATAATCAGGTCATCGTAGAGGAGCTTGTAGGAGAGCAAAACACGATGGTCGTGATTGATGACAATGAACAAATCAGGGCATATCTCAAGCAAATTTTTCAACCACAATTCAAAATCTATGATGCCGAAAATGGGCAACAAGGACTAGACTTAGTCAATGAAGTTTTGCCAGATATTGTGATTTGCGATATTATGATGCAAGGGCTTAATGGCATTGAAGTGTGCACTGAAATCAAGCAAAACAAACAACTCAATCATATTCCTGTAATATTGCTGACCGCCAGTACATCCTCTGAAGTAAAGCTCAAAGGCATTGAAGTGGGTGCCGATGATTATATCAGTAAACCTTTTGAAAAAGATATTTTAATTGCCCGAATCAATAGTATTTTGAAGAGCCGTATGGACTTGCAACAGTACTTTTTTAACGAAGTAACTTTACAAGCACATAACCTAAAAATCTCTCCAGAATACAAACAGTTTTTGGATCAATGTATCACCATCGTCGAACGAAACCTGATGGATTCAGATTTTAATGTAAGTGTACTAGCTACCGAAATTGGGATGAGTTCGTCGAGTCTTTACAACCGTATCAAATCCATTTGTGCACAGTCGCCCAACAACTTTATTCGTTTTATCAGACTCCGTAAAGCAGCCGAAATATTAATTTCGACAGACTATACTGTTTCCGAAACAGCATATCAAGTGGGCATCAATGACAGCAAGTATTTTAGGGAGCAATTCAACAAACAATTTGGGATGAATCCTTCCGCTTATATCAAAAAATATCGTAAGCCTTTTCATAATCAGCATACCTTCAACAAGGATGTTTTTCCTAAGAAAAGCTAAATTTAGCCTCCATTTTTTCATAAAAAAGCCCTAAAATTTACCATTTTAGGGCTTTTTGTTTGATTACCCCCTACCATATAAGGATTTCCCCCCTCTCAAAATAACTCCATAATCCTAGTTTTGCTTCAAATATTTCAATGTCAAAAAGCACAAATTTTCCAATCAAACAATTTTCATTTAAAAGATGAGACAACCTTTATTCTCCCATTTCGGAAAGGACTTAGGAAAAACAGGCATCAAAAACCTGTTTGGATCTAGTACCAAATTCTTATTATGCCTTATGATGATGCTTTCTACCTTTGCGACTTTGGCGCAAGAAAGAAAGATAACAGGAACAATCCTTGATGAACAAGGAGCAGCACTTCCGGGTGCGAACATACAAGTAAAAGGCACTAGCAAAGGTGTATCAGCAGATGCGAATGGTAAATATTCTATCTCTGTTCCAGCCAATGCTTCTACCTTAGTATTTACTTTCATTGGTTATGCTACACAAGAAGTAGAAATCAAAAATCAATCAGTTATTGACCTAAAATTGGTATCAGATACCAAGTCCCTACAAGAGGTAGTAGTAGTAGGTTACGGTACCCAGAAAAAAGTAACCTTGACAGGTTCGGTATCGGATGTAAAAGGTAGTGAAATCGTGAAAAGCCCTCAGCCAAACTTATCAAACTCATTGGCAGGTCGTTTCTCTGGTTTTATTGCGAACAACCGTGGTGGTGAACCTGGTTATGACGGTTCGAGCTATACCATTCGTGGTTTGGCATCGACAGGAAACAACGACGTGCTTATCGTTGTGGATGGTATTCCAGGACAAATTGGCGGTTTGGAACGCCTAGACCCAAATGACATTGAAAGTATTTCGGTATTGAAAGATGCTTCGGCAGCTGTTTATGGTAGCCGTGCAGCCAATGGTGTAATCTTGGTAACAACTAAAAGAGGTACAACAGGCAAACCGACTATCTCTTACAGCTTCAACCAAGGATTTAGTACGCCAACTCGTTTGCCAAAATTAGCAGATGCTCCTACGTATGCAACAATTTTGAATGAGATTGACTACTACAACAACCCTGCAGGTGGTATGAATCAGCACTATTCAGCAGCTGAAATCACGAAGTTTGCGAATGGTTCTGATCCATTGAATTACCCAAATACTAACTGGCAGAAAGAGGCTTTACAAAGTGTTGCATTACAAAACCAACACAGTTTGACAGTAAACGGTGGTAATGAAAATACACGTTATTTCATGTCAATTGGTATGATTAATCAGGATGGTTTGTTGAAAAACGGTGCTACCAAATACAACCAATACAACTTCCGTTCGAATATTGACGCCAACGTTACAAAGGATTTCAAAGTAAGTTTGTCTCTCTCGGGTCGTCAAGAAGACCGTCAGTATCCAATCAGTAGTGCAGGTAACACGTTCCGTTCGATTTATAGAGCTTATCCAACTGTAGTTGCAACTTATCCAAATGGATTGCCTTCTACAGGTGTTGAAAATAATAACCCTGTAGTATTAGGTACATCGTTAGGTGGTCTTAACAAAAACCCTACTACGGTATTCAACGGAATTTTGAGAGGTAGCTACAATTTACCTGTAAAAGGCTTAAGCGTAGACGGATTTTTGTCAATCGACAAATCGTATAACTTTTCGAAATCATTTAGCATCCCATACATTTTGTATTCGTACAACCGCAATACCAATGCGTATGACCAAGTGGTAACAGGTGGTTCGGCTGGTGCAGCAACTTTGTCTGAAGCACAAACTAACTCGTCTTTACAAATCCAAAACATTAAGTTGAACTACAACTTAGCAACGGGTCGCCACAATGTAAACGCTTTTGTTGCATTTGAACAAAGTCAAAACCGTTCGGAGACTTTTGGTGCATCAAGATTGAATTACCCTACGCCATCAACGCCTGAACTTTCTCAAGGTGGTGCTGCTGCTACAGACAAAAACAACTACGGTAGTAGCTATAACTTTACAAGAAGAAGTTATATCTCAAGAGTTGCTTACAACTATAGCGAGAAATATTTGGCAGAATTGCAAATGCGTGTAGATGGTTCATCAACGTTCCCAGATGGTAAGCAATATGGTTTCTTCCCGTCGTTCTCGGCAGGTTGGAGAATCTCGGAAGAACCTTGGTTCAAAAACAAAGTTACAAGTGTTGATGACTTAAAATTACGTGCCTCTTACGGTACTTTGGGTAATGACAACGTAGGTCAGTTCCAGTATTACAACAACTACTCGTTCAATAACTCTTATGTAATCGGTGCTGATGTTATTCACTCTGGTATTGACTTGACAAAATTGGCTAACCCAAATATCACTTGGGAAGTTGCTAAGAAATTAGACATCGGTTTGAATGCGACTATCTTCAAGAAATTATCTGCTGAAGTTACTTATTTCCAACAAAATCGTTCAGACATTCTTGCAGCTCGTAATGCTTCTATCCCTGGAGTTTCAGGTATTGTAAACCCTTATGGTTCGGGTGCTTTAGTGCCAGATCAAAACATCGGTAAAGTGAGCAACGCTGGTATTGAAACTAGTGTGACGTACAACCACTCTGGAGCGTTCAGATATATGATTTCTGGAAACTTTACGTATGCAAAAAGTAAAATCGAATTTATCGATGAAGCTTCTGGCTTACCAGATTACCAACGTCAAACAGGTCGTCCTTTAAATACTTATTTGTTATACAGATCTCTTGGTATTTTCAGAAGTCAAGCAGATTTGGACAAATATCCACACTTGACAGGCGCTCGTTTGGGTGATTTGATTTTGGAAGATTATAACAAAGACGGCAAAATCACAGCAGATGACCAAGTTCGTTCTGACTATGGAAACATTCCACAAATGACTTTTGGTTTGGTATTCAACGCAGGTTACAAAAACTTTGACTTCTCTTTAGTATTTGCAGGACAAGCACAAGTTAGCCAATATGTATTACCAGAATCTGGTTCAATCGGTAACTTCTACAGTAGCTGGGCAGACAATCGTTGGAGTCCAACTAATCCAAATGGAACGTATCCACGTGTAGACACTCGTTCTTCTTCTTCAGTAAACGGTGGCTTATACCCAAGTACTTTCTGGTTGAACAACGCTTCATTTGTTCGTTTGAAAAACCTTGAATTTGGCTATACACTTCCAAACAAATTATTGAGCAAATTAAATATCAAACAATTAAGAGTTTATACTAACGCTTTCAACTTGTTGACATTTACAGGTGTGAAAGATTATGACCCAGAAGGTAACAGTTCAAGTGGACAATTCTACCCACAACAACGCATTATGAACCTTGGTGTCAATGTTAAGTTTTAATCTTTAATGTTTATTACAATGAAATCTAGAAAATCTATTGCTATATCTTCTTGTCTGTTTGCTGTGTTATTATCAACTGCTTCGTGTAATACGGATTTGCTTGATGTAGTACCAACAGACCGCGTTTCGGATAGTTCCATCCTTACCGATTCAACCCTTTTCGAATCTTACGTAATCAACCGTTACATGGGTGTACGCTTGACAGACAAAGAAGCGGAAGGTACACCTCCAGGCTTTGGCCGTGGTTTTGAATACGCGATGTGGTCGTCTGTAACCGATGAGTCTATTTACAACAATGACGATAATACTTGGTTGATTCAAAGAGGTCAATTAGCTCCAGAAAACACAGGTATTGCTGGTACTATTTGGGGAAGAAGCTACCGTAGTATTCGTGAAATCAATTACGCTTTAGCGAATGTTCAGAAGGTAAACATGAGCGCAGGTATGAAAACTCGCTTGTCAGCTGAATTGCGTTTCTTGAGAGCATTCCGTTATCAGGACTTACTTCGTAACTACGGTGAGGTTGTATTGATGGGTGACAAAGTATATGAATTAGGAGAAGATTTCAGTAATTCTGCAATCTATACTCGTTCTTCTATCAAAGATGTTACAGCTTATATCTTGGCTGAATTAGATGCAGCAAGCAAAGATCTTCCTACAGCGAATAACAATTCAAATTGGAAATTAGGTCGTGCTACCAAAGGAGCAGCCTTAGCGCTTAAAGCTCGTATAGCATTGTATGCAGCAAGTCCATTGTACAATGCAGGTACTTGGCAAGCAGCAGCTAGCGCAGCCAAAGATGTCATGAATATGGGTATGTATTCACTATACACTGGTGGTTATGATAAATTATTCTTAACAGCTGAAAACAACCCAGAAATCATCTTCGAACGTTTGTACACTCGTGGAGCTCGCCACGTGTGTTTAGAAATCTCAAACGCACCAAATGGTTTTGGTGGTTGGGGAGGTAACGTACCTTTGCAAAACTTTGTAGATGCGTACCAAATGAACAATGGTAAGTCTATCGATGATGCTTCTTCTGGTTACAACCCACAAGATCCATACAAAAACCGTGACCCTCGTTTTTACATGACGGTTTTGACTAACGATGCAGCTTACAGAGGCAATACTGTTCAAAGCTTTGTACCTGGCGGAAAAGATAGTAAAGACGGTCCATCTAACTGGAATACTTCAAAAACTGGTTATTATTTGAAAAAATACATGAACGATGCTTTGCCAATCGATAACCCTTGGGATATCGCTGGTACGCAACCATGGATTTACTTCAGATACGCTGAGATTTTGTTGAGTTACGCTGAAGCACAAAATGAGGCTGCTGGTCCAGACCAAAGCGTTTACGATGCCGTTAATGCTATCCGTAAAAGAACAGGCGTAAGTATGCCTGCACTTCCTACGGGCTTGTCACAAGCACAAATGCGTGATGCTATCCGTAAAGAACGTCAGGTTGAATTAGCTTTCGAAGAGCACCGTTATTATGATGTTCGTCGTTGGAAAATTGCCAATGTAACAGAAAATGTTCCTGCTTATGGTATGGATGTAACCAAAAACGGTTCTACCTATACTTACACACGTAAAGAAGCGTTGTCAGGCAGGCATTTTGAAGATAAGCACTATTTCCTACCTATCCCTCGTGCTGAAATCCTTGCTTCTGGTGGCAAATTGACACAGAATGCTGGATATTAATTTGAATTGAAAATGTGAGGATTTGAAGATTTGAAAATGATTTAATATCATCGATAATTTTCAAATCCTCTATTTTTATGTCTTGTAGAGTGCTTTAAGCCGTAGGCGATATGGCAACCTATTTTAAGCAAGGACAATAGTGTACAAAGGATTATAAAACCTTCATTTCGGATGTTGGATTTCGGAAGTGTATGCTTCTCGATTTTGTAAAAAATAAAGGTATTTTTCTATGTATCCGAAATCAGAAATCCCAAATCTGCAATTGGTTGAAATCCTTCGAACAGTACTAACTCATAATTCACAATTCATCACTCAAAATTCTTACTAACTTCTAGTCCTATGAAAAATTTACTTTCCCTTATTCTTACCTCTGCCCTACTTTACTCTTGCTCTAAAGATTCTGTCGATACGCCAGTAATTCCGACAGACCCAGTGGTAAAAAATACAACGCCTGTCGGAGTAGATAGCATTGCAGGCGTCAATTGGGCTGATGCTCGTGATAACTTTGTCGATGGTTGGGTGATTCCCTCTGGACTTGAAGCAGGTGACGAATATGCAACTGTTTTTGCCAAATCTGAAGGCATTTTAACGGGTTTCCAAAACCATATTAAAGGTCTAAATACAATCCGTTTGCCTATTAACCCTCCTTCTGTAAATGACATTTGGTGGTCACGCTACAAAGGGGCTATTGACAAGGCTATCAGTAAAAAAATACGTGTAGTACTTTGCTGTTGGGAATCAGCTTCTGCAAAAAATGGTGTGATTGATAATAGTGCCGACTTTTGGCAAATGTGGACCAAGGTAGTACAGGACTATGGCAACAATCCTTATGTATATTTTGAAGTAATCAATGAGCCTTATGGCTATTCGCTGCAAACCTTGAGCGATGTATATGCCGAGTTTCTCCAAAGATTTCCTACACTTTCTCGCAAACGCATTATTTTGTCAGGAACAGGCTATTCGGAGGACGTAACTGGAATCGGAGCCGATAGCAGATTTTCTGAATGTTTGTTGGCATTACATAATTATGCTTTCTGGACGAATCGTACCCTGACAGAATGGGAGTCTGACTGGAGACGTAGAATGGGTTCTTATGCGAAAAGAACCATCGTATCAGAATTTGGAGTAGCCATGAGCACAGGCAAGGACTATATTGGTGGTACGCAATCCGATAACGAAATTGCCTACATGATTGCGTCTTCTAATGTTTTCAGAAACGATAAAGTCGCGAGTATCTATTGGCCTGGCTTGCGTGATGGTGATAGCTACAGTCTATTTTCAAGAGAAGGAACAGGCACCTCTATTACCCTAAAAATCATTAATCAATCAGGTATCAGTCGCCTCCGCTATGGTTGGGGGATTGAATAGTTACAATTGAGTGAGTTGGTGATTGAGTGAATGAGTGTTTTTTTTCTTTAAAATATTCAATATAATCATCTGTAAAAAATCGCAACAATCGCTAATTCACCCCATTTCTAAAATACAATATCTGCTTAGTTACAAATATTTCAGCATTATGTCATCTAAAAATACTTTTCAAAATTCGTTCAAAAAATGGTTAGTTACTGGGGCTTTGGGTTTGGGGTTTTCCTCTTTTGCTCAAGTACAGCAACAGCCAATTCTAGTAAAATTAAATCCTCAAAAAACCTTTCAGACCATTGAACATTTCGGTGGTTCGGACGCTTGGGCGGCTCAGTTTGTCGGAAATTGGCCTGATGCCAAAAGAAAAGCGATTGCCAAACTTCTATTTAGTCAAAACTTTGACAAAAACGGTCAGCCAGAGGGAATTGGAATGTCTATTTGGCGTTTCAACGTTGGCGCTGGTAGTACAGAGCAAGGTAAAGAAAGTGGTATCAAAGACGAATGGCGCAGAGCTGAATCTTTTCTCAACAACGATGGTTCGTATAACTGGGAAAAACAGGCTGCTCAAATTTGGTTTTTAGAAGAAGCCAAAAAATATCATGTCGATAAATTTTTAGCATTCACCAACTCCCCTCCTGTTCAGTTTACCACCAATAAAAAAGCCTTTGCTACGGCTGGGAAACCCAATTTAGCTCCTGAGCAATACGACAATTTTGCACAATTCTTAACTGAGGTTATTAAAGGAGTTAAACAAAAAACAGGCATTACTTTCGATTATGTGAGCGCTACCAACGAACCTCAATGGGACTGGAGCGATGGTGGTCAGGAAGGAACACCTTTTGAAAATGAGCATATCGCAGGTATAAACAAAGCCCTCAGCAAAAAGCTTTTGGCAGCCAAATTACCTACGGAAATTTCTATTGCCGAAGCTGGTCAGCTCAATTATCTATATAGTCCATTCAACAAGTCAGCACGTGGCTCTCAGGTGGAAGAATTTTTCCAGAAATCAGGAAAATATTACTTAGGAGATTTGTCTAATATAAACAAATCTATCGGCGGACATAGTTATTTTACCACATCGCCTTACAAAGATGCCAGTCAGATGAGAAAACAGCTTGCCTCAACGGTATCTAAAGTCGAAGGTCTTCATTATTGGATGACTGAGTACTGTATTTTGGGTGATAATGCTGGCGAAATCGAAGGCAATGGCAAAGATGTAGGTATGAACTCGGCGTTATATGTTGCCAAAGTGATCCACAATGACCTTGTCAACGGTAATGCTTCTGCTTGGCACTGGTGGACTTCTATTTCTGCTTATAATTACAAAGATGGTTTGGTGTATATCGACAAAAACAAAACCGATGGTCAATACGAAGACAGTAAAATATTATGGGCGTTTGGTAATTTTAGTCGCTTTGTAAGACCTGGCGCACAGCGTATTGAAGCAGATTTGGCACAAGAAGCTTCTGATAAACTATTGGTTTCGGCGTATAAAGATTTGAAGCGAAAGCAGTCTATTGTAGTGCTCGTCAACCACTCAAACGAAGCTCTTGCTATCAATCTGGATGGAATCAAAACAAAAAAGATAGTAGCGTATCAAACGACTGAAAATGCGAATTTACAGCCTGTAAAAGTCAATAAATTGTCTAATATTAGTATCCCAGCTCGTTCGGTAGTAACATTACTTACTTCGATCTAAGCACTTCAAATTGGGTATTGGTGGCGAAATACGTTTTGCTATCAATACCTTTTTTTTAAAAGAGAATTTCAATCTTTTGTTTTTAATTTATAAGTCTTAAAAATGAAAAGATTTGTATTTATTTTCATGAAATCCTGCTGTTTGAGCCGAAGGCGAGTTTAGGATTTCTTGACTTTCTTTTGCGGCCGCCGCGCGGTCACTTTTCTTGTGTTAGACGGGCACGCCTAGTGAAGAAAAGTAAGGTGTGGCTATGAGAAATTTTGTTTTTTCAACAAATGCCAAATAAAATTTTCAAATATACTCTTATGAAAAAACTTTTACCACTTCTTTTTCTTCCTTTTCTTTTTTCCTGTAAAAATTCTTCCAACAGTCCTCTTTTTCGATTAGTCAGCGCCGAAGAATCTGGGATTAATTTCAACAATCTTGTTGAGGAAAATGAAGAGCTAAACTTGCTCAAATACCAATATATGTACAACGGAGGAGGCGTTGCCGTCGGCGATGTCAATGGCGATGGACTGGCTGATGTATATTTTTCGGGAAATATGGTTGAAAATAAATTGTATCTCAACAAAGGTAAACAAGGAAATAGTCCTTTTTCCTTTGAAGATATTACTGAAAAAGCAGGCGTAAAAGGTAGAAAAAAGTGGAAAACTGGTGTGTCAATGATTGACATCAACGCTGATGGGAAACTCGACATTTATGTTTGTTATTCGGGACCAGGAACCGATGAGGAACGTAAAAATGAGCTCTATATCAATAATGGACTAAGCAATGGTATACCTACCTTTACCGAATCTGCTGAAAAATATGGACTAGATGCCTCTGGAACTTACACCACTCAGGTCGCTTTCTTTGATATGGACAAAGATGGCGACCTTGACTGTTTTATGGCCAACCATGCAGATATGTTTTACAACGCCTTTTTCAATACTGAAAGATTAAGGAATACTCGTCACCCTAAATATGGCAACAGATTGTACCGAAATGATGAGGGGTATTTTCATGAAATAAGCGTCGAGGCTGGTGTTCATGGAAGCGGTCTAAACTTTGGGTTAAGCGTCTCAGTTGGTGACCTCAACCAAGACAATTGGCCAGATTTGTACGTTGCAAACGACTACAATGAGCAAGACTTTCTGTATATCAATCAACAAAATGGCACCTTCAAGGAAGTTCTCAAACAGAGTATGGGACATATCTCCAAAAACTCGATGGGTACGGGCATTGTGGATTTCAACAACGATGAACTAGCCGATATTGTCAGTTTGGATATGCTTCCAGAGTCCAATTATCGTCAAAAGCTATTAAAAGGTCCTGACGAATATGATACCTATCAATTGCTGGTAGATAGTGGTTTTTACCACCAAAATACCCGCAATATGCTTCAAATCAATCAGGGATTATCCAACAAAGGTGTTCCTATTTTTAGTGAAGTGGGACAGATGGCAGGAATTTCTAACACCGACTGGTCTTGGAGTCCGCTAGCGTGTGATTTTGACAATGATGGTAGAAAAGATTTGCTTGTTACTAACGGCTTTTTACGAGATTTTACCAATATGGATTTTTTGAAATATACTTATCAAGAAGAAATCAATAAAGCGCAAAACTCAGGTCAGCAACTCAATACTTGGCAATTGATTCAACAAATGCCAAGTACCAAAACGAGCAATTATGTGTTCAGAAATATCAGCCAAAATCAATTCGCTCAGTTTGAAGATGCCACAAAATCATGGGGCTTAGAAGAACCAACCGTTAGTACAGGAGCAGCGTATGCCGATTTAGACAATGATGGAGATTTGGATTTGATTATCAATAACACGAATCAGGTGGCTCAAATTTATGAAAATCAACATTCTCCTGAACAATCGCATTTTCTCAAAATTCAGTTACGAGGCAATGCGCCTAATACCACAGGCATTGGCGCAAAGGTAGTTGTTAAAACCAAAGACCAAACCCAAATGCAGGAGCTCTATCCAGCTCAAGGATTCCAAAGTAGTGTGGAACCTATCTTACATTTTGGACTAGGGCAAAATACACAAATTGAATCAGTTGAAATCTATTGGAGTTCTGGGAAAAAGAGTATTTTATCAAATCAGCAAGCTAATCAAACTTTGCAGGTAGCCGAGGCCACGGCACAAGAAGGTGTGTATCAATACCCTCAAACCGCTGCGCTTTTTGAAGATGTCACCCACCAATCTCAGCTTTCTTTTGAACACAAAGCCATTCCGTATGTCGATTTCAAACATCAGACTCTTCTCCCTTATCAACTGTCAAAAGTGGGTCCATTTACCACCACTGCCGATGTTAATGGTGATGGTTTAGTAGATGTTTTTGTAGGAGGCAATAGTCAACAAGGAGGTGTTTTGTTGATACAACAAGTCAATGGTACATTCAAACCTGCGTCTTCTCAGCCTTGGCAACAACAATCCGTTTATCAGGATATGGGCATGACATTTTTTGATGCTGACGGAGACTATGACCTCGATTTGTTTATTGCCCGAGGCAGTGCGGCATTTGGTGCAGTTCCAGAAGCTTCACAAGATGTCTTATTTATCAATGATGGAAAAGGGAAATTTAGTCTAAGTGCCAATGCTCTTCCCAATCTGCAAAGCAATGGAAGTTGCGTTTCGGCAGGAGATTTTGACAAAGATGGAGATATGGACCTATTCGTGGGAGGACGTTCTATTCCGAATCGGTACCCAGAAGCTGACCAAAGCTATTTACTCAAAAATGAGAGCAAAGGGAATATCGTCAAATTTACACCTGTTCAGACAGAGTCTTTGGCATCATTAGGTATTGTAACCACTTCCGTTTGGTATGACATCAATCAAGATGGCTGGATTGACCTTATCGTGGCTGGCGAGTTGATGCCTATTACTATTCTAGAAAATCAAAAAGGTAAACTCGTTGATAAAACTGAAGCGTATCACCTAGAAAAAAGTCACGGAATGTGGAGCAAAATTCAGTTGGAAGATATGGATAATGATGGTGATATGGATTTGATTGCTGGAAATGCTGGGCTAAACTCTCAGCTAAAAGCCAATGAACAAGAGCCTCTAACGATCACTTACGCAGATTTTGACCAAAACGAAACCATTGACCCTATGATTTGCTATTTCATTCAAGGCAAAAGCTACCCAATGGCGTCGCTCGACGAAACGGCTACACAAATGCCATGGATAAGGAAGAAATTCTTAAAATATCATGATTATGCTCAAGCAGGTCTTTCAGATTTGTTTACCTCTGAACAACTTGCTAAAGCTAAAACAAAGTCTGTTTACACCCTAGCGACAACCTATTTTGAAAATACAGGAAAAGGTATCTTCAAAGCTCAAGCATTGCCGTCTGATGCTCAAACTTCTTGGGTTTCGGGTATTAGTTCTGGTGATTTTAATAAAGATGGGAAAAAGGATATTTTGTTGACAGGTAACTTCCACCCTTGGCGAGTGCAGCTTGGCAAAATGGACGCCTCACATGGCGTATTACTGCTAGGAAATGGGAAAGGTAATTTTCAAGCTAGTAAGCCACAACAAACGGGTTTGCTTTTTACAGGTGATATTCGAGATATGAAAGCAATTTTAATTCGGAATAAATCTAGTTTTATTTTTACTCGAAATCAAGATAAGGCAGGAATTGTTCAGTTGAAATAAGTACAAAAAATAGAGGCTAGGAACATTATTCCTAGCCTCTTTATGTGTTACTCCAAATTACTAAAACAAACTAAGGATATAGCTATAGGTAAATTTCTTATCCGTTAAACGGTATTCTTTATGCGGTAAAGCACCCCAACTATCATCTCCTCCAACACCTCTTTGCTTTAAGTCAATCTGCAAAGTATTTTCGTCACGAATCTTGATATCTGTCGGATGTTGTTGTTTTTTACTCAAACCTGGATCTAAATCTTCCGTTTTGAATGGCAACAAACTAAAACTAATCGGTTGAACTCCTTCAATCATTAATCCTTTGCCTTGCTCATTGGCAATTTTAATCCAACGTGTATCTGTACGGTAGCCGTGTTCTTGTGGACGAATATAATTCGATTCAACAGCTTTAACCACTGTATCAGCATACACGCCTAAGAAAGAAGCTAAATTTCTGTCCTGATAGTTTTCCCAAGGTCCACGACCATAGTAATTCAACAATTTATAATCTTGCTTCAAGTTCATGCGCATACCAAAACGAGGCATTTCAGGAAGGTTTCTGTCACCCAAATCTAAGCTTGCTGTAACTTTCACCGCTCCATCATTTAAAATTTGGTAAACAACGCTATAATTAGCGATAATACCAGTCAACTGGTAATCCACTTGAATACTTAAGCCCTCTGCATTTTGCTCACCTACGGTTACTTTTGAGACCGATTTATTAGCGTGAGCATTTCTCCAAATTCCTAAACGATAAGGCATTTCGTTACCAAAATCATTATCTGTTGGAGCACGCCAGAAAAATGGCTCAGGTAAACCATTGATTGAAGTCGAACCATCTAATGCGCTGTATTTCTCCCAGTTACCCCATTGTGTATTGAAAGTACCTGTTACATTCTCTGCTTTAAAAGTTAAGCGATTATTTGTTTTTGAAATTTCTAAAGTCCCTGTTCTCGGACGATTTACTTGGAAATAATAGCTATTGTCAAAACGTAATTGTTCACGCGCAATCTCGTGTCCCGCTGGCACTAATTCTGTAGCAGATTTTGTGTAGGCATATAATTCCAAAGCATATTCACCTCTATCCTTTTTAGCTGGCAAGTCAATTTTGATATCTTGGCTTTGTTTAGGCGCTAAGCTTACGTCAAAACTTCCTTCTGCTACAGATTTGCCGTCTTTAGTCAATACCCATTTGAAGGCGTAATTATTAAGATTAGTAAAATCAAAAAGGTTTTCAACTTTGATTTCGCCAGTTTCAAGATTCTTTGCTGAGAAAATAATGCTTTGATACGATTTTTTCACTTCAAACAAACCAGGGTGTGGCGTGCGGTCTGAAGCAATCACACCGTTGGCACAGAAGTTTTCATCGTTTTGCAAATAATAGCCACCCAAGTCACCACCATAGGCATAGAACGGACGACCATCTGCTGTTTTAGTCAACATTCCTTGGTCAACCCAATCCCAAATAAACCCACCTTGCATGTGTTTTGAACTACGAATAATATCCCAATAGCGTTGGAAATTACCACTACTATTTCCCATAGCATGCGCATACTCACACATGATGTATGGACGAGTTTTGGTGTTATCATTCGCATATTTCAACATGTCCTCGATACGAGGATACATCGGACAAACAATATCTGTATTGGCGTTTTCACCAGCTTGCTCTGACTGTACAAAACGAGTATTATCTTTTGATTTTAACCATTTGTACGTTTCATAAAACACAGGACCATTGCCACATTCGTTTCCAAGTGACCAAATAATCACAGAAGCATGATTTTTGTCTCGTTCGAACATTCGTTCAGTTCGGTCTTTATGTGCATTTGCCCACAATGGAAGATATGCAGGGTGTTTTGTCTTATCCCAGCTACCTTGCCACTCAGCACCCATACCATGCGTTTCGAGGTTTACCTCGTCTACAACATACAAACCATATTGGTCACAAAGCTCATACCAATAAGGGTCATTTGGATAGTGACTTGCACGAACAGCATTGATATTAAATTGCTTCATCAATTGAATATCTCTCAACATTAATTCACGGTTAGGTACGTGTCCTTCTACAGGGTCGTGCTCATGACGATTTACTCCATGTACATAAGTCGGTACGCCATTGATTAATAGCTGTGCATTTTTAATTTCTACTTTTCTGAAACCAACTTTATAGCTTGTTGTTCCCAATGATTTTCCTTGGGCATCGTTTACAGAAATAACACAAGTATAAAGGTTAGGATATTCAGCACTCCATTTCAATGGATTTTTAATCGTCGTTTTAAACGAAACATTTTGTAAAGTATCCGTCGATTTTGTTACTTTCTGAAGTTGTGACCATACTGTCTTACCAGTTTTATCCAACAACTCTACATTGACAGAACCTGCTTCGATATTACTTCCTTTAAACTTTCTTAAAGATACCTCTGCACTCAACAAGCCGTCAGTATATTTAGCATCCAAATCGCCCTTGATAAAGAAATCCCAAAGTGAGGTTTTAGGTAAAGCCGTTAAGAAAACATCGCGTTCGATACCTGAAATTCTAAAGAAATCTTGGTCTTCCAAGTAGCTTCCATCGTGCCAGCGATACACTTGAACAGCAAGGGTGTTTTTTCCTTTTTGTAAAAACTGACTAATATTAAATTCCGCAGGAGATTTTGAGACTTTGGTCATGCCCACAAACTTGCCGTTGACATATATACGAGCATAACCCGTAATAGACCCAAAATGCAATAGGATTTCTCTTTCTGACCAGTTTTCAGGAACAGTAAATGATTTACGATATGTTCCTACAGGATTATCGCCACCGATGAAAGGGGGATTTTTAGGAAAAGGATAAACAATATTGGTATAAATAGCCGTACCAAATCCTTTACGTTCCCAGTTGGAAGGCACAGGAAGATTGCTCCACTGGCTATCGTCCAGATTTGGTTCGAAGTAATTGGTTGGTGCATCCGCAATTCGGTCGGCATACACAAACTTCCATATACCATTTAACGATTGATAAAAGGGGCTTGATTGTGGCTTTTTGGTCAAAGCAGTAGATTTATCAGCATAAAGGATAAAATCGGCATGTGCTTTTTCTTTACCAATATCAATCAATGCGGGGTTCTCCCAAGGGTTTTGTGCGAAAACACCTCCTTGAAGAAAAGTAAGTAAAAGGATTAACTTTTTTCTCATATTGTTTAGACTTGAAAACAGAGAGTATTTTGGGGAAATAGTAATATAAAATGAGTAATAATCTATACTGCAAAAGTACAATCCTCTCATGTAGGCAAAAGGGGGTAATTTGGTAATATATGAGGGGTAAAAAAGTATTTACAAGCCTCATTCCAATAAGACAATAGCTCGGAGTATCTCTAGTTTTAGTTTAGGAAAATACATTTTATCTAATTCCCAATCGAAATTCGTACCTTTGCGCCCTATTAAGATGCAGGTATCTTCCACTACGATACCATCTTTGACAAATCAATTAATTTATAACTTAAAAACATTATCATGTCAGAATTTTCACCATGTCCAAAATGTAAATGTGAATACACATATCCTAGCGATAATCTGTTAGTTTGTCCAGAGTGCTTTTACGAATGGAATCCAGAAGAAGTAGAGACCGATGAGGTAAGTACAACTACCAAAGTTTTAGATTCAAATGGCAACGAGTTACAAGATGGCGATACTGTGGTTGTCATTAAAGACCTTCCAGTGAAAGGTGCTCCAAAACCAATTAAAGCAGGAACAAAAGTAAAAAATATTCGTCTAACCGACGGTGATCATAATATTGATTGTAAAATCGATGGCTTTGGTGCAATGGGACTTAAGTCAGAATTTGTGAGAAAAGCTTAATAAGGCACAAAGTAGCAGAGGTACAAAGTGGTAAAGTGATTTAAAAACTCCACTCAGTATGTTGCTAGTTCAAGACTTTGTGTTGGACTTTTTTTTTAAACAGTTTTAAAACTGAAGATAACCTAGTAATAGACTTTGTCTATTACTAGGTTATTTTTGTTCTACATCATAATTTATCATCTACTCAAAACTACGAAGTTAATTTGTTTAGGAATCTGCGAATATTAAAGCCTAGAGCTAAAATCAGGTAAAATTAACTTTATCGATTATACAACATAGATATGCCTGTTTAGTAGGATTTTTTTAGAAAACAGAGAAACTTCAAATAACGAATATACAATTAGCCAAAAACAGCTTCTAGCTTATTTTATCTATTTAGATTTAACACAAAGAGTATATTTGGTGATGAATCGACTTAATTCTCTGTATAAAGAGAATTACTTTTACCTACTAAACATCCCCCAAATGAAAAGACAACTCTATTTTACTGCTTCTCTCCTACTTCTTACCTTTGGTATTTTTGCTCAAAAGAAAATCAATACAAAAGCTAATCAAAAAGATTGGATTCGCCTTTTTAATGGAAAAAACCTAGATGGTTGGAATATTAAAATCGCAGGAGAAAACCTGAATGCTAATTACAAAAACACTTTTAGAGTCGAGGATGGGATGATGAGGGTGATGTATGATCAGTATGAATCTTTCAATGATAAATTTGGTCATATTTATTACAAAAAACCTTACTCTTATTATGTAATTCGTTTTGAATATCGTTTTCAAGGCGACCAACTCAAAGGCGGTGCGTCGTGGAATGTACGCAATAGTGGCATCATGTTGCACTCTCAGTCAGCCAAAAGTTTGACCCAAAATCAAAGTTTCCCAGTTTCTTTAGAGCTACAACTATTAGGAGGATTGGGCGGAAATACCACTCGTCATACGGGAAATCTTTGCACCCCAGGTACAGAAGTATATATGCAGAATAAAATCGTGACTGACCATTGTACGGATTCAGACTCGAAAACCTATCATGGTGACCAATGGGTCAAGGTGGAAGCGATCGTATTAGGTGATTCGATTATCCACCATGTTATTGAAGGAGATACTGTATTGACTTACGAAAAACCCCATATAGGTGGTGGATTTGTGAGTGCTGATTATAATTGGGAAAAAGCAGGAATTGACTCAAAATCGGCAGAAGCTTGGATTAAGAAAGATGGTATGCTATTAAAAGAAGGTTATATCGCCATGCAGGCCGAAAGTCATGCCATTGATTTTAAAAACATCGAACTTCTCGATTTAAAAGGCTGTATGGACAAAAAAGCCAAAAACTATAAATCTTATTTTATCAAAGCGGATAACGCTAGGTGTAAGTATTAGGAGGAGTGGTTATTTGTGAAGTAGTGGCAAAGGCAACAGGCACAAAGTGGTTATTTCAGAAAAAGTGACAAAGGCAACAGGCACAGAGGCACAAAGTGATTGTTTCAGAAAAAGTGACAAAGGCAACAGGCACAGAGGCACAAAGTGATTATTTCAGAAAAAGTGGCAAAGGCAACAGGCACAAAAGCGCAAAGTGGTTATTTCAGAAGAAGTGGCAGAAGAAACAGGCACAGAAACACAGAGTGATTATTTCAGAAAAAGTGGCAAAGGCAACAGGCACAAAGTGGTTATTTCAGAAAAAGTGGCTAAGGGAACGGGCACAAAGGCACAGAGTGGAAATGTTAAAAGAAGTGGTAGAGGAAACGTGACTTGTTTACGTTTGTCTGTTCTCTCCAATACACTTTGTGCCTCTGTGCCTTTGTGCCTGTTCCCTCTACAACACCCCCTGTACCCTTACCTACTGATTTCCCAACGGGAATAAAGCAGAACGAGTATGCGATTGAGTCATGAGTTTGCCTAATTCTTGTGCCTTCTCTGGAAATTGTTGTGCTAGATTTTTTGCCTCCTCTGGGTCATTTTCTAAGTCGTATAGTTCTACTGGAGCATTCGGATTTTCAATTACATTAAGTCGAATAGCTTTCCATTTTCCTTGTCTTACTGCTTGTTTTCCCCCTTGTTCATGAAACTCCCAATATAAAAAATCATGCTGAGGAGCCTTTCCTTTGCCTGTCAATACATTGGCAAACGAACGACCATCAATGCCTTTTCTAGTTTTGGCACCCGCTAACTCAGCAAAAGTGGGTAGCAAATCCCAGAATGCACCAATATGGTTACTCACCGAATTAGGTTTTATTACTCCTTTCCAAGAAGCCACAAAAGGCTCACGAATACCTCCCTCGTACAAATCTCTTTTTACACCTTTGTATGGACCGCTACTCTTAAAAAACTTAGGATCAGCGCCACCTTCTATGTGTGGGCCGTTATCACTAGAAAAAATAATCAAAGTATTTTTGTCCAATCCCTGTGCTTTAAGTTGAGCAACTACCTGCCCTACATACCAATCCAAACGTGCTACCATCGCTGCAAAAGCTGCCCGTGGGTATTGCTGTGAGGCATATCCCCCACCAGTAGCATTAGGGCCATAATCTTGCCCCTTGTAAGGTTTTTCTTGAAACTTATTTTTGTAGTATTGTAGCAAACTGTCATCAGGAGCAATTAGCTCGGCATGAGGTAAAATATAGGGTAAAAACAAGAAGAAAGGTTGTTTTGAGGATTGCTCCTTGATAAAACCAATGGCTTTTTCTTGAATCAAATCTGGCGCATAAATCTTATTTTGAACCAAATTCTCATTCGCTTCCAAAACAACTTTTTGACCGTTATTCCACAAATGGTTGGGATAATAACGATGTGCCAAGGTTTGGCAGTTGTATCCGTAGAAGTAGTCAAATCCTTGTTTGTTCGGATCACCAACTGAGCCAACAGGTCCTAAACCCCACTTGCCGTAAGCTGCGGTGGTATAGCCAGCGGTTTTAAGGACTTCTGCCATCGTCACAACAGAATCAGCGATGGGTTCTTGTCCTTCAGGTAAAACACCTTTATTGCCACGGATATAGGTATGTCCTGTATGTAAACCCGAAAGCAATGCAGAACGTGATGGCGCACATACAGAAGTACCTGCATAAAACTGATTAAATTTCATACCAGAAGCCGCCAGTTTATCCAGATTTGGGGTTTTAATTAGCTGTTGCCCGTTAAATCCTACATCGCCATAACCTAAATCGTCGGCGATAATGAGGACAATATTAGGTTTTGAGAGCACTTTAGTTTTGGTTTGCGCATGGCTTTGTTCAATTTTCACAAAGCCTAAAAAGCTCGCTAGAAGCAGTATTTTTTTCATATTTTGAGATAATGTTTTACAATGATAAATAAGACGAAATCAGTTTTCTTATCTCGTCTCAATAATTCTCACAGGGCCTTTTAAACCAGCATCCATTACTTTCCAATTTGAAGCATCAAAAGGTTTATAATGCGCATTGACAAAATTAATTTCGTGATAATTACGCCAACTTATCTGATGCTGATCCATGTAGCGAATCCGATTTGCCATCAAATTGGCGACTTCTATTTCGATAACGTTAGTCCCATTTTTCAGATACTTACTGATATCTATTTGAAATGGAACCGACCACAAAATACCTACTTCTTGCTTGTTCACAAATACTTTAGCACTTTCAGCCACTTGCCCTAAGTCAAGTATATACCTAGAGGTACTTTTCTTCCATTCAAATTGAGTCGAATATAAGGCTGTTCCAGAAAAAAACTGTGCAGTAGTGTCGGTGGTATTCGTCCAAAAATCTAAGTTTTTAAGCGTACGATTCTGTGGAAGTATTGGTCCTCCCGTTTGAAATGTAAGCGACCATTGCTTTGTGGACAAATCTGTGGCGTTTATTTCTTCTTCGTATTTCCATTTTTTTGCGCTGTCACTTAATTTATTCTGAACCAAGACAAATACACTTTCTCCTGATTTTAACTGAATTCGTATATTTACACCTTTTATATTTTTTTGAAATGGGACATCGCCATATTTCCCAGTAAGGGCATCCAACAGCAAAACAGACTTTCCAACTTCATTGATTTTCACGACAGTATCTATATTTTTTTCGGTATGATTTACTAAAAAGTAATAAGTATCTTCCTTTGCTTTTCGCTTGATATATTGTAAGCCTGTCGCCACCAGCTCCTCTGTAACAACTGCATCTTTTGCCAGTAATTCTTCCATCGAATCAAGATTCGATATCTGTGCCCAACTTGAGATACCTTGGTTTATTTTCTTTAATACTGCTCGTCTTTCTTCAATTTGATTGAGCCCATTGACATCTGCGGGTAATGATTCAAAGATAATTTTTGCCCCAGCAGTTGCCAGTTTTTGCAATGCTTCGAGGGTTTCTAAAGGCATATATTTGGTCTTAGGAACAATAATGACTTTGTATGGAGAGGCATCTGAAATAGTTTTGAGCAAACCATTTTCAACTTTAGTTTGAAGGACTTGTTTATCAGAAATAAAATCAAAACTGTAGCCCTTTGTTTTCAGACGTTTAGCTATTTGATAAAACGGCGTTGGATATAACCAAGTATCTACCTCATGAACTCTTATCTGTTGAAGCACATCGCCTGTTTGATGCCAAATATCTTGGATTGGCCAATAAATCAACACATCGTTTGCTGGTTTACCAGTTTGTAAAATCGATTGGCAACGAGTAATGTAAGAATTTAGCCCTGAAAGATGTGGCCAAAAAGTATTATTAGGAGAAAAGTTCACTCCTGCATAAAACATCCATCCGGGCCAATTAGCCTCAGCTGGTGAATAGGTTGTCCCATGAAAAAACACATGATTGACGCCTGCCAAAAAGAGTTGTTCAACCTCAGGTTTACATTGAGACAAAGAGGTTCGAAAATGTTCTGTGAGCCATGTAAACGCTTCGGCAGAAATAAGTTTTTTTCCCATCACATGTCCAGCGGAAGGTGCAAAACGCATCATCAGTGGCTCTGGGTGCACTTTTCGAATATCTGCGGTATCTCTTCGTAAGCCTTTTATGGGAAAATAGGTTGAGCCGAAAGTCTCACATTCGGGTATGTCTGCTTGTGCGTATAAGTCCAAAATATTGGCGGGAGAACCATGCGCTTGATTTCTGACTTTTTTACCTTTTGCGTGCGCCCAATCCGTCCACGGTTTCATGAAGCCTTGTGTGAGCTGATGGTTCAAAGTAGCTTTAAAATCTGCTTTGACTCTCGAAACTTTTTCTGAAAGCTCATTACTCGCTAATTCTTGAAGGTAAAAACGCAGGTCATAGCCATTCAAATACTGAAATTTCTGCAAAAAATCGGGCGTAAAATTTGCCTCGTAGACTTCATAGCTATCATTAAAAAATGAACGAACTTCAGGTACTTTCTTCCATGAATCATCAAAACGTTTGATATACTGTTGGAAGGCTTTTTCAGAAAAGTGATCCATGACCCACCCTTCTCCTCCTGGTGCAGCTCGTTTGACTTTCTGCCCTGTTTTCCCCATAAAAAGCGCATAAAGTGACCATGTTCCTTTCTCAGGCGACCACGCTAAAGTGCCATCTTTTTGCACAAAATCTGTTAAAATTAGTGTTTCTCCTGTATCTGCGTATGCGGTCAGTGCCTGTAAATATGCTCCTTTTTTGTACTGTTGTGGTTGTTGAATCTCCACCATTAAACGCTCATTTTGTCCAGCTTGAATTTGATATTTTTGGATAAAATAATTACTTGAAGCCAAATCTTGAGATATTTGTGGACCACCAAAAGGCCAACCTGTTCCCAAGTTGAGGTCAACACCCATTCCGTTTTGTCTCGCTAAAGAAATACTCGTGTTCAGTGCTTTATTCCATTCAGGAGAAAGGTAATTGAGGTATCGAGACTCGTATCCTTTTACCCCGTAAATTGGTGTAATTTCCACACCACCTAAGCCCGCCTTTGCATACGCACGTAAGCATATAGAAAGGTTACTGGAGTCGACAGCACTGCCCATCCACCACCATCTTGTCCAAGGTTTTGTTTGACTCGAAATTATCGGCCAAGGTGATTGTTGGGCATTTGAAATTTGGATAGATGTTAGACAAATAATCGCAATCCAAAGATATTTTTTCAGCATTATGTATTTGATTTCAATAATTTCCAAAAGACAAATTAAGGATTATAATACTTCCGTTTACGACAAAAGGCATATAACTTTTAAGAAAGTCATACACCTTTTATCTATAAATTGAAAGAGTAATTATCAATAATAACTTGGGTTTTGTTGATACAAACCTGCTTTTGTACCAAGTTCGACCGCTGGTACAGGATATATCAAATAGTCTGCAATAATTGGGTTGATGGTCGTAATGGCATCATTCTTCATCCATGCGTTCATTTTGGAAATCGCTAATCCTGAACGAACTAAATCATTCCAACGAAGACCTTCTCCCAAAAATTCTTTACGACGTTCTTCCAATAAAGTTTCCAACGTAACATTCGCTATGGCAGGTAATCCCACACGTGCTCTTACCTGATTGACCAGAGCATCCGCTTCTTTGCTTGGGCCATTGCCAATTTTAATTAAAGCCTCCGCTTTCAATAACAAAATATCAGCATAGCGCTGTACAATAAAGTTGATTGGCCAATCTTTACCGCTTGTTCCTTTTTTCGAAATATCAATATATTTCTTGATAAAAGGTGAAGAATAAGTCGTTTGGATATTGAAAGTATAACGCCCATCAGAAGCGTTTGTCAAATAACTGCTGCGCAACTCCTTAGCTACACTAAAGTTGCTTGAACCGTAACCATTGCCATAAGAGTTAGATATACCTTGCCCAGTCCAGAATGCTACAGGGACTAAATGACTTGGAAAACCCGCACCATTGGAGCTACTCATAAACTGTACATCAAAGATTACCTCCTTATTATTCTCGTTATCGTATGCAAAAATTGAATTATAGGAAGACAGTAATTGAAATTGTTGGCTGGCTATAATTTCATTAAACAACGCCAAGGCTTTATCATTTTCGTTCGCATTCAGACCAGCCCCTTCAATATTGTAGGTTGCTCCTGAACGTGTTAAATAGACCAAACCCAAAAGTCCTTTTGCCGCATAAGAAGTCGCACGACCGATATTGGTACCTGTGTATGATGCTGGCAAATTTTGCGCTGCATATTCCAAATCAGAAATAATCAATTTATAAACCTCCGCAACACTACTTCTCGGTACTGTTTCCACCTCTGAAGCTGTCAAAGCTTTGTCAATCAACGGAACTTTTCCGAAAGTTCTTACTAATTGAAAATAGTAAAAAGCACGAAGGAAACGAGTTTCAGCCGCAAATCGAGTTTTTAAGCTCGCATCAGTAATGACACTTCCTTTCGTTTCGAGCGCTTGTAAGACCGAGTTTGCATTGAAAATGCCGTTAAAGTTGTCGTTCCAAGCCGTTTGTACAAATCCTGTAGTAGTAATATTGGGCGAAAAATCGTTGACACCTTGCCAGTCACGGTTGCCATCATGAAGCGCATTGACGTTGTCACTGCGCATTTCCCCAAGCCACAAAACCTGACTTGGATACGAAGTTAATTTACTGTAAACACCATTTACAGCTTGTGTAAAATCATTGGTATTAGTATAAAAACTTGCCGCAGTGGTACTAGACACAGGCTGCTGGTCTAGTTGGTCTTCGCAACTACTCAACAAAAGTGTTGTGACAGCAAGAATTGAATATATGGACTTTTTCATAAAATACATTTAAGGAAAGTTTGAATAAAATCTTCTAATTTCTCAAAAACTAGAACGAAAGGTTAATCCCAACCGATGCCGTTTTAGTCAAAGGCATCGAACCGTAATCCCCTGGAATTGGATAGCTACCATTGCCACTAACATTGGTATTTTGAGCCTCTGGATTGACACCTCCTTTGTATTGATCCCAGCCAAACCAGTTGAGCAACGAAGCATACACACGTGCAGAACTAAACACTTTTGATTTAATGACACTAGACAAATTATAGCCAAATGTAATATTCTGGATACGAATAAAATCAGTAGAATATACCCAGTCAGAAGTTACTTGTGGCAAGGTGTAGGTACTGGCAAGCTTTCCTCTTGGAGCATCATAATTCTGTTTTTCGACAGACCATCTATCTCTCCACACACCCAAGATATTCGCTGTTGTACTTCCACTAAAATCAGCCGCTCTACCAAAATAAGAAAGAATAGAACCACCAACCTGACCGTAAGTTTGAATACTTAAATCAAAATTTCCGTACTTGAATGTATTGGTAAAGCCCCAAGTGAATTTTGGACTTGGTTGTCCGTAAACAACACGGTCTTTCGCATCAATTACGCCATCGTTATTAGCATCCAAATATTTGGCATCACCAACCGTTTGATTCTTCAATTTTGCCACTTTAGGGTCATCCATATCCGCTTGTGTCAAAATGCCAACTGTTTTTGTCACATAATAACTAAACATAGGAAGCCCTGGCTGAAGGATATACGGAGGGTTACTTCCACTGTAAGCAGAAGAAATATAAATTGGCGAACCGTCTGCGTTTAATGAAATGACCTCGTTACGATTAAAGGCGATATTAGCAGAAGAACTCCATTGAAAAGTTGGAGTCACTATATTTCTGGTATTGAGCGCAATTTCGATACCTTCATTTTTAACAGAACCAATATTTTGTAAACTTGTCGTAAAACCACTAGCTGCCAAAACGGGCAAGTTTAACAACAAATCAGTACTTTTCTTCGTGTAGGCATCAAATGTTACACCAATTCTTTGTTTGAAAAATGAGGCATCAAAACCAATATCGTAGGTATTAGAGGTTTCCCATTTCAAATTTGGATTGGCTAATGCAGCCGATACCTGTCCGCTCGCTACAGTTGGTGTATTTCCTCCAAAATTGTAGGATGTTCCTGCCAAAGTTGGAATAGCACTATAATTACCAATGTTGTTATTCCCAGCTTTTCCCCAGCTCAAACGAAGTTTCAAATCACTGATTACTGAAATATTTTTCAAAAACTCTTCTTGAGAAATTCTCCATCCCAAAGACGCAGATGGAAATGTTCCCCACTGGTTATTCGCTCCGAATTTTGAGGAAGCATCACGACGAATACTGGCAGTTGCCAAATACTTTCCTTGAAAATCATATTGTAAACGACCATAGTACGAAAACAAAGTATTGTTACTTTCAGCAGCCGAACCTGTCACTGTCACACCAGCCGAGTTTGGAATGGCATTGCTAATAGTATTTACCACATTGTTAGCAAATCCACCAGCGGTATTAATGGTAAATGTTTCATAATGCACCGAATTAAAAGACAAACCCGCTACCGCTGATACATTATGGATTTTATTAAACGTCTTGACATAACTCAATGTATTCTCATTGACAAAGTTTTGCTTCCGATAACCACTATACGAACCGCTGGCATTTTTCCCTGGATTGGTGATACGTTCGGCGGCACCACCTACAGCAACATAATCAGAAACATACTTTTTACTTTGCTGGTTTACATCATCGTAGTTGATAGAAACCTTGGCAAATAGGTTTGGAATGATCGTATATTCTGCATAAATCGAACTAAGGATACGTGTACTTTTGGTAAGACCGATGGAATTATTCAGAATTGCAACTGGGCTTACCAATCGTGGACTACTCCAGTTGTAAGTAGAAAACTCACCAGCCCCTGTATTCAACCCAGCCGACGATTCGACTACGGGCGAAATAATCGCCGCATTCATGATAGGACTATCTTTTCCATCACCTTGTGGCGTATTATTTTCAGAATAAGTGGGTGCTAGATTAATGCCAAATTTCAGTTTATTATTTGCCTTTGCTTCAATATTGGCACGTAAACCATAACTTTTATAACCAGAGTTTAATAGTATTGACTCCTGATTTAAGTAATTGCCAGAAAAGAAATAGCTCACATTTTCAGTACCACCAGTTGCAGATAATTGGTAGTTTTGAAAAGCTGCTTTTCTATAAATCTCATCTTGCCAATCCACATAAGTCAAACCAGGATGTCCCGCTTGCGACCATCGCTCATCAGGCATATAGGAGGTATTGTATTCACCTGCTTTTAATCCTAAAATAGCACGACGTTGGTCGTTAGTTTGAGTGGCAGTACGACCCGTTCCAGAACGAACCCAGTTGGTATTTGCCACCTCTGTTGCCACCGACACCCATTCTTCAGGACTCAATATATCTAGTTTTTTAGCGGCTGTACTTACACCACCGTTAGCGCTCAAGCTAATTTTTAGTTTTCCAGATTTACCTCTCTTTGTTGTAATCAAGACCACCCCATTTGCCGCTCTCGAACCATAAATTGCACCAGCCGCCGCATCTTTCAAAACTTGTACACTTTCAATATCATTAGCACTCAGATTGGCTAATGGACTATTTGAGATAGAGCCATCTGAACTTTGCCCAGAAATATCGAGCGGAAAACCATCCACGACATACAAAGGCTCGGAGCCAGCATTGATGGAGCCGTTACCACGAACAACGATACTTAGTGGAGCACCCGGTAACCCACTTTGTTGACGTACTTGTACTCCTGCCATTTGTCCAATTAACGCCTGCTCGACTCTTGTAATTGGTTTTTCTTCTAGTCTTTTAGTATCAAAAGATGCCACTGAGCCTGTTATATCAGTAGCTTTTTGGGTACCATATCCGATTACAACAACCTCATCTAATGATTTTGCTTCAGAGACCAAGCGAATCGAAAGAGAAGTTTGGTTTCCTACTTTTAGTTCTTGTGCTTGAAAACCCACAAATGAAAAGACCAAGGTAGCCTCCGCCGAAGAAATGGGTAAAGAGAATTTACCCTCTTGATTAGTAGAGGTTCCTTTATTGGTATTCTTTACATACACATTCACACCAGGGAGCAACTCTCCTTTTTCGTCCCTCACAACACCGCTTACATTTCGTGTCTGATTAACACTTTTTTGTCCAAAAATTGGCATTGAGATTATATTTCCCAACAACAATAAGGCTACAATGAACTGGATTCTGAATAGGTTCAGAGAATCCTTACTTTGATATAACTTACACATCGTCTAGATCAGTTTTTACAATTTGCCCAACACATTACAACCTCAATGCATTCATATTGAGCCATTTACAGTACAAAAAGAGGTAATATCGCTAGCAGAAATTACTCTTTTTAGTATGCTATCTGTGTGGATTTATTCAATTAGAGTATGCGTCAATATGACACTTTTTAATAAACTCTATAATTTCTATAGGACAAACATAATTTATCTCAATAAGGTAGACCTAGAGATTTTGTAAAAAAGTACAAGAAAAGGAATTTCTTTGCGCTTATCGAATATAAAATAAGATTATTTATATACTATTTCAGCACAAAACCACCCATACTCTAGTAGAGTAGTGGTGTTTAAAAATGTGAAGGGAACGACTAATATCGCTCCCTTGGAAGAATCGGAGATTACGAAGGATAGGTTTTTTGATCAGAGTGTTGAAGGGGTACAATTGTACGCTACACTTTTCTCATCTCCGGCTGTTTATTAACCTTAAACTCAAAAACATCTGGACGAGAATAGTGCCCGATTACATCAAAATCTAATTTGCTTTTTGCCAAAACCGAAAAGTCAAGTTCTGCTACTAAGAGTCCTTCCTGATGCCAAAGTGGACCAGCGAGCACCTCTCCCATTGGCGAAATGATTACGCTACCACCTGCACACATGACTTCTGGTTCGTCAATTAAATCTGCTTGGTATTCGACTGGATAATCTGATTTTTTGACATATTGATTGGCCGCTAATACAAAACATCGTCCTTCGAGTGCGATATGTTGCATGGTCGATTGCCACGATTCTCTGGAATCAGCGGTTGGGGCTAGGTATATTTCTACGCCTTGTTGGTACATCGCCATCCTTGCCAATGGCATATAGTTTTCCCAACAAATTAGCCCACCAACTTTCCCAATATCGGTTTGAAGGGTGGTCAATGTACTTCCGTCACTTTCTGCCCAAATATATCTTTCCAAACCTGTTGGTTTTAACTTTCTATGCTTGCCAACGAGGTTCCCCTTCTGGTCAAAATACCATAAAGCACAATGCAAAGAGCCTCCAACATTTTCTCGCTCTGTAACGCCCAAACCCACGAAAAGATTAGCCTCTGCGATTGCCTTATTTATTTTTTGAGTAAATTCTGAGTTTTCTTCTATACTATTTTCCCAGTAATGTAACCACTGGTCACGACTTTTATCGGTACGGCGACCAACCATCGCATCATAACTCAAACCACGAGGATAGCATGGGATAAACGATTCTGGAAATAACAATAACTCACACCCTTGTTCAGCGCCCTTATTTATCCATTCAATGACAAGTTCAACAGATTTTTCTATATCAAATAGTGATGGTGTTGCTTGTATTACCCCAACTTTCACTTTTTTGTGAATTATTTTTTTCATGCTATAAATTCCTATTTTTCTTCTAACTCAATAGTGTCCAAAAACTCATAAAATTCTTTTTTAGAATTGAATTTCAGTTTTTGATTGATATTCTTCCGATGAGTTTCTACTGTGTAATAACTTAAGCATAACTCTTGTGCCACTTGTTCGGAGGTATATCCTTTTTTCAGGGCTTTTAGAATTTCCACTTCTCGTTTGGTCAGTAATTTTTTCAAAGAAAAGAAATCTTTCTCAAAACTCGTTTTCTGTTCTTGCTTTACCTGAAACACATTTTCGCCCTTTATTATTTTTTCCAGTGACAAAAGAATTTCAGCCGAGGGACTTGTTTTCGATAAATATCCTTCAATTTCATAAGCCTTGAATGCCTCTATCTCACGACGATCGGCATACATACTAATGACCACAATTTTGGAACGATGCACTAAAGTTCTCAGCTGCTTTACTAAGGACAATCCATCCAAAAAAGGCATATTATAGTCGACCAAAATAAGTTGGGGCAGCAGCGTGTTACACTCATTATATGCCTTGCGACTATCATAAATTTGGGCTAATATTTCATAATCACCAGATTCCTTGAGTATTAAACTTAATCCATCGTTAAATAAAGAATGGTCATCTACAATTACAACTTTCGTTTTCATAACTTACATCGTTTCAATAATAGTGGTTGTACCTGTCGAATTAGACTCAATATTGAATTTGAGATTAGAAATTGTGGCGCGCTTTTTCATATTCAGCAACCCTATTCCTTTCCCTTCCAAGCTGGTATCGAAACCTACACCATCATCTTCTACCACAAATCTAAATCCTTCTTCTTGTTCAAAAATTTGTAAGAATGCTTCTTGTGCCTTGGAATGCTTTATGACATTTAGTAAACATTCTTTCAAAATCATATAAATATTTTGTTGTGTTAAAGAGTCTAATTGATTGATTTTCCCCTCTGAGAAATCATGATAATGGACCCTCACATTTGAAAACTCATTATATTGCTCAACGGTTCGTTCAATTTTGGTAGTTAAAGACAGGTTATCATCTTTTACCAAGGTATGGCTCATTAACCTAATCTCGTTGATGGCTTCCTCCAAAATTTTCTTACTTGTTGAAACATCTATTTTCTCCTTATTCAAATAACCTAAAGCCGCAGCGAGTGTATTCCCTACTTGGTCATGCAACTGACGTCCAATATTTTCAACTTCATTTTTTCGAATGGTCTCTAAGTCGTCTTTGAGTATAACCATTTTCGACTCATGAATCTTTCGAAAAATCAAACTTTTTCTAAGCTGTTCAAAAGAAATGAAAGAAATCAAAATGATTACGACGAAAGGCGTAAAATAATCGCTATTCAAGCTTAGGCTTTCTTGGTTGACTAGGAAATAGCTAGAAATGCTTTTTATCATCGTAGGTAATATACCCAATAAACAAGCAATTAGATAATCAATTCTTTTTCCTCTAATAAATAATAGTGTTGCATGGTATATTGCCCAGAGCGTATTTAATAAGGTAAGAGGAAAAAGGCTATTGGTGATAATAAATAAAATAAGATTACAAGGTGGCAGAAAGTGCATAAGCATGACAGCCACATTAAGTACCACTAAAATCTTCGCCCCTAGCGTATATCTTTTAAGATTTATGGGTATTGTTTGTACTACCTCATATGCAAAGGGGTGGAAAAACACATTGAGCCCCAATATCCAAAAGGAGCCAATATTCGAGGCGTTCAATTGTAAAAAGGAAGGAAAAGGGAACAAGTCATATAGGTACCCAATGGTAAACATATTGGCGTTTGCCACGCCAATCATTACGCCTGCATAAATCATCAGTTTTTCGGAATAAAAAAAACCCAACAACAAAAGTACAACGCTGAAAATAAAGCAATAGATAACCTGAAAAATCGATTTAAGATTCTGGCTAATAGCATGCTCAAAAAATCGTGGTTTCCGATACAAATCTAGGCTAGTGATATGTAAACCGTAATTTCGAGTGGAGTGCAAAACCACTTTTGCAGTGTCATGCGCAGCTATTTCGATAGGAAATGAAAAAAAAACATAAGGGTTTTTTCTCAGATACAAGGGTTTATTTCGCTGGAGTTTTTCTGATAAAATGAGCTTATTATTTTTAATTAAATAGCATTCTAATTCGTCTACACGGATATGTGATGCCTCTAACACCAGTTCTATTCTTTGTGAAGAACGATTGACTATTTCCAGATACATCAAAGCATTCTTTTGCAGATAAGCCTTCCCCAATTCAATTAATTCGTACTTGTTATTTTTGACAAAATGATAAGCATTAAAATTGAACAATCGGTTTGTGTCAACAGTAGCGTATTTTTGGGCAACATAAGCTTGTTGGTTAATTATTTGATGACTAAACTTATCATCTACTTGGATAGGAAACGAAGCTTCATGTCTAGCTCCCAGTCCAACACAAAAGGAGACCAACCATAAAATACAAGTTTGAAATAGAATTAATATCGGTCGGTTTGATTTCATACTATTTAACTATAGGGTTCTATACTCAAGCCCTTAAAAATACCTGTATTCAGGTATTTTAATTCTTCACTCAAGAGCTGAAATTTGTGTTACACAACTTTATATTAGTGGTATATCAATATTCAATCTTTTGATTTATCATTAGCCTTTCTCGAAATCTCACGCAGCATTCATTAACACACCCTCCAAGATTTTGGAGTATTGAATACCTCCTGTACTACGCATAGTTTTCTCAGGATTTTCTTAAAACGCAAAATAGATTTACCTCAACTGTTTGATTGATCGAATAGTTGCAGGTAGTCTTTTGCATTTTTTAGGGTAAAACTTCTTGGTCAAGATTTAGTAGCAAAAATTATTCCGAGAGCTTCTTGAGAAGTAAATCTTGTCTTAAATTCTGTAAAATCGACCGTTTAGTAGATTATATAGATTGATTTTTGATGTGCTAAAATAATTTCATAATATACCAACTTAGTGCCTTCAGTAAAATACTGACTGGTAAGTAATATAGTATGAAAATTAATAGAACATGCCTAATCAACCTACCCATTTTGAACTATTTAAGCAACTTTGGCACTCAGGAAATCTGGAAGAAAAACCTGAAAAAGTCCAGCATTTTATGACCTTTCATCCACTGTTTCATGAAACACTACGTATGCAAGGCACTGCGCTAGCCGTACTAGACATCAATACGATGAAATATCCGCTCATTCTAGGCGATGTACAGAAAGTTTGCGGTTGGTCCACTGAACACTTCTATGAAGTAGGAGTTCAAGGATATGTAGAACTATATCCCGAAGAAGATCAAGCAGGCTTAATACATATTTCCAGAGAAATTGGCAATTATTCAGCTCAAATTTCACCCGAAAATATGAATCAGCTTCGGGTAATTTATGATTACAGAATGAAAGGAAATGATGGAAAAATCAGGAGAATTTGCCAAGAGAGTATGGCGCTGAGTGTTGATGAAACAGGTAAGATAACTTACTTTGTGGCTTTTGTTTCTGAAATCACAAACGTCAAACGTGATGGGAAACAGCATTTATTTCTTTCTGGAGGTAAACAATCCAAACTTTTTGAAATAGATAGTAAAACCAACGAATGTACCCCATTAGAGTCGCTCAGTCAGCGAGAATTAGAAATCGCACAATTGATGGGGCAAGGATATTTAAGTAAGGAAATTAGTGACAAGCTTTTCATTGCCAACAATACCGTAAATACTCATAGACAAAATATGCTTCGTAAAACCAATTTTTATGATGCCAATGAGCTCATTAATTTTCTGAGAGTGTATAGAATTATCTAAAAGCATTAACATCAGTCATTCTGAATTTAGTGATTTTTAATAAAGTTCATCACTAAATTCAAGATGACTCAAGCATCTGAGATGGTCAACTAAGATCCTCCTAATTATCCGTTCTAAACGGCGAGGCTGGTAACCCTTCTGCGTTTACTAAATTTGGATTGATAGGATTATCAGACCAAGCGTATCTCACAAATTTGGGATTTGAAACACCTTCATCCCAAACAATTATTTTATTTCCTTCTATTTTAGACTTTGCCCATACAAATTTCTTGTCCGTTCCTGCAATCGCTAAATCTCCAATTGGTTCGCCGTCCTTCGTTTTTAATCCACTACCAATGTTATCAAAAGTTAAGATAATCTGTTGATCTTTTATTTCTGAAGAAAGTAAACTCGGTCCAGAATGAATAACATTTTCATGATACGCTAATTTCAAAGCTGATAACGCTAGTCGTTCTCCCACATCCTTTTTATTATCTGGATGAATATCGTTCCATTCGCCAAGGTCGATGGCAACGGTCATTGCGGTATTCGGTACAGATAGGGCTTTGGCTTGTGACTCTCTTAATACTGCCCAGCTACTTTCGGAAGGCAAATAATCATAATCCATGAAGCCAGGCAATTGTACATACAAAAATGGCAATGAAGTATTATTCCATTTTTGACGCCAATCTTTGATTAAGGCTGGTAATAACTGTGCATATTCTTCTGGCTTTCCTGCATTACTTTCGCCTTGATACCAACAAATTCCCTTTATCGGGTAAGGGATAGCGTGGGCAACCATCGCATTATATAGCGCAGTTGGTTGGTTTTGCAAATTAATTGATGAAATAGCATTTGGATTGAATTGCCTTTTAAATACTGCCCCAACTTTATACTGCCAAGTTCCTTTCAAATCGACCGTATCTTTCCCCGAAAAAATACAATAAGGTTTATCAGGTACAAAACCGCCTTTTCCTCCGTTATTTGTCACCCGAACAACAAAGGTATTAACCCCTTCTTTCAAAATATCCGATGCTACTGCATATCTCCGCTGTGGATACATATAACCTGTCGAGCCCACTCTTTTTCCATTAATATATAACTCATCTGCATCGACAATTCTCCCTAAAAATACCTTAGCCTTTTTCCCAATCATAGAAGCTGGGATATTTACCTCTTTTCTATACCAAACAATACCATCCAAGTTTCGAATACCTTGGTCTTCCCAATACCCTGGGACATTGATATTTTTCCAGTTCTTGGGTACGTAAGTCGTTTCGTACCACTTACCAGTCATACCTTCATCGATTGGTTGTGGCAACGAGCGACTATATTCCAGACTTTTGCGATTGGTTTCGTTGATACGAGCAGTATCTTTATTCTTGTTTACCAATTCTTTAATGTTGGGAATTTCGGGCAAACCCTCTTCACTAATCCACGCTTCAATTGGCGTCCCTCCAACACTTGCATTGATGATGCCAATAGGAATTTGATATTTCTGATGAAGCTTTTTTGCGAAAAAGTAGGCTACTGCCGAAAACGGTCTTACCTCCTCGCCTACGGCCTTTTTCCATTGACCCGAAGGAATATCTTCTTGCGCCAAAAGAGTATTGGTTAAGGTTGGTACCCAAAATTGTCTGATTTGTGGGAAATTTGCCTCCGCAATTTCCTTGGCATAGGTTACATCATGAATATTGAGCTGATGCACCATATTACTTTGACCACTACAAAACCAAACATCACCAATTAAAACGTCATTGATGGTAATTTTAGTTTTAGCATCACTCACCTCCATCTGATAAGGTCCGCCCGCCTCAAAAGCTGGTAACGTCAATTGCCAATTACCTGTCTTAGATGCAACTGTTTTGTATATTTTATTCTGAAACTTTACTTGAATCTTTGCTCCTTCACTGTCCCAACCCCAAAGTTTAAGTGGCGTTTGTCTTTGCAAAATCATACCGTCACTTACCAATTTGGGTAAGCGTAATTGAGCATTTATTTTTAAGTAAAAACTCACAAAAAATAGCAGAAAAAAGACTTTTTTCATAGTAAATAAAGCGATAGAGACGCCGAATAGACGTCTCTAGTAAGTTAAATATGATACGGTTCTATTAGTTGAATCAACCCATTTTCATCATAATGAATCTCTGTCATTTTGATACTTCTTAAATGCGTTACTCCTTTCGACAGGGTAGAATCATGATAAAACAGATACCATTTTCCTTCGTATTCGCAAATAGAATGGTGTGTTGTCCAACCAATTACAGGATTCATGATGCGTCCTGCATAGGTGAATGGACCATAAGGGTTGTCACCAATTCCATAACATAGAAAATGCGTATCGCCAGTAGAATAAGAGAAATAGTATTTTCCTTGATATTTGTGTACCCAACTTGCTTCAAAAAATCTTCGGTCGTTGTCGCCAGCTAAAAGTTTTTCACCGTTTTCGTCCAAGATAAAAATCTCCTGAACTTCTTCAGCAAACTCCAACATATCGTCTGTCAATTTGGCAACTCTTGGTCCTAAAGCAATTTCGTCGGCTGTAGGTTCAAGGTTTTCTGGGCTATAAGTGTTATTGCGGTAAGACTGCAACTGCCCTCCCCAAATACCGCCGAAATACATATAGGCTGAGCCATCTTCATCAACAAAAACAGCTGGGTCAATCGAATAGCTATTTTTGATAGGTTCGGGTTGTGCGACAAATGGTCCAACAGGAGAATCACTTACAGCTACCCCAATCTGGAAAATATCCTCTTGATTTTTGGCTGGGAAATACAGATAATACTCCCCGTCTTTCTCTGCTGCGTCGGGTGCCCACATTTGCTTTTTTGCCCAAGGCACATCGTTTACGTGCAACGCAATGCCATTGTCTACGGCATCTGCATCAGGGTTTTCCAAAGAAATTATATGATAATCCTCCATCGCAAAATGACTTCCTAAGTCATCAAATGGAATGCCTGCTTCAATATCGTGTGATGGATAAATATAAATTTTCCCGTTGAACACATGCGCCGAAGGGTCGGCAGTATAAATATGCTTTACTAAAGGTTGTGAGATTGCTTTTGAATCTATCGTATCAAAATCGATATGATCTATTGGTTTTTCTGGCATGACAATAGTTTTTTAATAAAATGGTATTCATTAGCTCTAGGCTACAAGCCGTAGGCATTAGGCAAAAAAGTTTCTCTTACTAAATGAGAAATACTTTTCAACTTATAGCATAAAGCCTAGAGCTTAAAGCGGGTAAAATTTATTTTAATTTTGCCTACTAACACTTACTTTCTTCTTTCCTTCAAATCTGCTTCGATGGTTAATTCCATGGTTTTATCAATCATATATCCCAATAGCAAAGTTGCTCCCACGATAAATAATCCCCCTGGAATCACACTTACGAGTAATTTTATTCCATTAATAGCACTCGCTGTCTGCTGCTGAGCATCGGCATTATAGCCAAAGATACTTAGCATCCAAGTTGATATAGCACCACCCACACTCAAACCAACTTTTAGCCCAAAAATCATGGCAGAGAAAATAATGGCTGTTGCACGACGGTTATTTTTCCACTCGCTGTAATCAGCTACATCGGCAATCATAGCCCATAATAATGGAATAGTTACGCCATACAATAAACCATGTAAAGTTTGAATCATAAATACTGCTGATACTGATTCGTTGGATAACACATAAATGGATAACAAGCAAAGTGCTGAAAGACATAAGAACATGGCAAAAATATTACGTTTGCCAAATCTGTCTGCCAGCGGTTTTGAGAAGAAAATACCCACAATCATCGCAATCGTACTAGAAGCATTGATGATACTTGAGGTTGCATAGGGTGCGCTATTGGATTGGCTAAATTCTGAGAATGCCTCTGCTCCAAAAATTTCACTCAACTGTTTAATCCAAGAAGGAAAACCTACCGTTTCTAAAAATGCCACCTGACTACTTTCGGTAAGGTAATATCTAAAAAAGTAGATATTCATTCCACCTTTCAAGGCTAAAGTAATGAATACCAATACCGTAAGCACCAACATGATAATCCAAGGTCGGTTGTTAAGTAAATCTTTTAAATCCTCGGCTATTGGCGTTTTTTGCGTTACAGCAGGCACAATTCTTTCTCTAGTAGTAAAGAATGTCACTAAAAAACAAAGTACGCCTGTGATAGCAAAAATCAACATTACTTTTTCAAAACCTACAGCTTTATCACCATGTCCTACAGCAATTGCCGCAGGAAGCAAAATCACTTGTATAATGAATTGCGCCAACATTACTGCCACAAAACGATAAGAAGATAGACTATTACGCTCTTTCATATCGCCTGTCATTACACCACTCAAAGCTGAATAGGGCAAATTGTTAGCTGAATAGATAACCACCAAAAAAATATAGGTAATGAGCGCATATAAAAACTTACCCGAATCGCCTAAATCTGGGGTTGAGAAAGCCAACAATGCCATTACACCAAAAGGAATAGCTGTCCATAATACCCAAGGACGAAATTTCCCCCAACGGGTAACGGTTCGGTCGGCAATAGCGCCCATTGCCAAATTGAATATCGCACCAACGATACCGCCTGTTAGCATGACCAAACTGGCTTTGGATGCTGGTATTTTGTAAATATCCGTGTAAAAAAAGGCTAAAAAAGCCATTAAGGTCTGGAAAATCAAATTGGCAGCTAAATCTCCAAGACTGTATCCTATTTTTTCAAGAACAGATAGTTTTTCTGATGGTTGTTGGTTCATAGTTAAATAAGTTTGTTTTTCGGGGAACTGGTTGTTGCACAGAGGCACAGAGGCACAGAGGCACAGAGGCACAGAGGCACAGAGGCACAGAGGCACAGAGTGAAATTTATTTCTTTTTGAGATGGTTCATTTTAATTGTCTAATTTTCAATTATTTACTTACGATTCGTAATTGATTGAAATTATTTTACACCTAGTTCGAGACTCTGTCTCGGACTCGATTTTGCTTCAGTTTTTAAACTGTTTTAATAACTAAGTCCAAGACTAAGTCTTGAACTAGGAAAGTGTTTACTATTAGTTTCCTAAATAGGTCTTTGGTGTGATTCCAAAATTTAGGGTAATTTTTTGTAAAACTACGCCTGAGCTAATCATCCAATATTTGATGGTATGTTTTCCTACTTTTGCAATAGTGTGCTTGGTCGTTTTGATATTAATATTGTCGGCCGCCCATTGATTCCAAATGCCTTTATCACTTGTTTTATCTTCTTTGTTGAGACTCACAATTTGGGGAGTTTCATCATCTATCGAAATCGCATATTGAAGCCCTTCTTCTGTTGCATGAAAGTTTAACGTTGGAGAGAAATAGGCTTTTACAATAGCTTCTCCTGCTTGTTTAGTTTCTATCTCATATTCTACATGAGGCGAATTAGCACTCAAACTTTGGGTAGTTGCTGTTACAGGAAAAGTCGTAATAGCGGAACCTGTACGACCATGGTCAGGCAAAATTTTCCAAGTAACTTCTTTTGTATTCATCAATTTTGAAAAACGATCTGCCTCTAAAGCAATTCCTGTATTTGTATTTACGCTATTCTCTAAGGGCTTTTCTGGCAAAGCTTCATTCGAATTCAGATACTTAACGTCTGGCATTTTTTGTTTTTCGGGCTGTTGCCAATAGGTATATCCAATATGTGTTTGACTCATCAAATGATTCCATTTACCCTGATTCAATTGATGATATTCATTGGTAATCAATGAATCTTTGGCAAATAGTTCTTTTACCTTATCGGCATATTGATTTGCTTTAATGGATTTTTCGGCAAATGCTTTTTTGTTTAATGCTACCTGAAAATACATTTCGTATAAATTGGCACAAGCTTTAATCGGGTGCAAAACCAATTGAAAATAAGCATCTTGATAGGGTTGGGCGAGTTTATTTTTCACAATCTCCGCGCGTGACAGCAAATGTTGATATTCCTGATTTACACTTGCCCATTCACCAGTTTCCAATGAATAGGTTTTATCGTCCAACAATTCTGGTTTACGACGGGCATTATACTTGGTATATAATCTCAAAAGTTCCGCAATTTCTTGAGCATTTTCTTGACCAAACTGTTGACTAGCCCAGTTTTTGGCGTATTTAGTCAAGTCATTTTCCTGTATTTTTTCGGGATTCCAAGCATAGTCCAAAAAGAATGAAATAGGATACTCCATTGGTTTTAGGTCACCTACGTTCACTATCCATATATTTTTCGCTTGATGTTCCCAAGCTAAATGCATTTGCTCCCAAATACGAGGGAGGGCATTGGTGTTCAACCACTTATAATTTCGTGGTCCACCTACATAGTCAAAATGGTAATATATCCCGTAACCTCCTTTTCTAGGTGCATCGGTAATCTTAGGAAGTTTACGTAAATTTCCCCAGTTATCGTCACAAAATAGCAATGTCACATCATCTGGGACTCTCATACCTTTATCATAATACTCCTGAACCTCTTTATAAATAGCCCAAAGTTGTGGCGTTTCTTGCGCAGGTTTTCCAGTTGCCTCTGCAATGATGTTACGCTGGTCTGCCACGATTTTTTCTAACAAAGCCGTAGCCGTTTCTCTCGACATAGGTTCGTCTCCATCACCTCGCATGCCTATGCTCACAATTTTCTCATTCCAAGCACGCTTCATTCCGTCCTTCCAAAATGTTCTAAGTTTCTCAGCATTAGCTTCATAATTCCAAGGTCCTGAACCAAATCTACGCCACTCGTCATGCGCGCGCATCAGAGGCTCATGATGTGAGGTTCCGATAACTATTCCATACTTATCTGCCGTTTTGATATTCAGAGAGTCATCGGCATAAAAAGCATTTCCCCACATAGCCGTCCAGATATAATTGGCTTTCAAACGTAGTAAGAGTTCAAATACTTTTTCATAAAAATGATGATTAAATCCTCCGAACTTTTCTTTCGCCCATCCCGAAAGTGCAGGTGCTTCGTCATTCAAGAAAATACCTCTGTATTTTACCTTTGGTGCATCTGTCTGAATAAATTGTGTTTTGAAATACAGTTCCTTTTTCTTCACCACAGGTACATCCGCCCACCAATTCCAAGGCGAAACTCCCAGTTGCTTTGACAGTTCAAAAACAGCATAAGCCACTCCACGGCGGTCATTTCCAGCCAATATCAGCGCATTTGGTGTTCCCGTTTGTGGGTTTTGTATCGTCTGAATCAAACTTCCTTCCCATTGTTGTGAAATCAAATTGGGCTTCATTGATTTCTTCGCCATAAGCGCTTTTAGAAAGGCAGAATTGTCAAAAGTACCAATGATAATCACGTTGGTTTTGATGCCTTTAAAATCCGAAATGATTTCGAGTTTTTTACCTGTAACCGCTTCTATATCTTTTTGTAGTAAAGAAGCAGTGGTTTTTACCAACTCCGTTTCTGAATTATCGATATATATAACCGATTGCGTTAGTGGAAAACCAGATTTAGACACAAACATATTTTGTGCAACACTCAACTGAGTGAACAAAAACAGACTTATTCCCAAAAGCCATTTCACCATATTTGACATAATGATAGATTTAAAATTCAACACTTTGAATCATGATTTCGCTCGACTTCAATCCTTTACATTTGGCACGAATGGTAATCGTTCCTTTTTTACCTTCTTTTGCTTTAACAATCGCTAGTGCCAAGCCACTGTACGTTTTTCGAGTTGGTAAAATAAAAGAATTTAAATCAGCAGGATCGCCGTTATCTGTTGCCACAAGTTCGCCATTGCCTAATACCTCAAACTCTACTTCCTGTGTAGCGGTGGGCACCATATTACCTTTAGCATCTTTAACGCTCAGCTCTACAAAGACTAAATCTTCTCCGTTATTTTTGATACTTTTTCTATCGGCTTTCAGTACCAATTGCGTTGCTTCACCAGTTGTTTGCACGATGTCTCTTGCCCATTCCTTACCGTTTTTGTAGGCAATTACTTCCAATTTTCCTGCTTCATAAATCACATCATCCCAACGAAAACGATATTCAAATTCAACTCTTTTTTTTCGTCCTAAAGACTTGCCATTCAGAAAAAGTTCAGCTTCGTCAGCGGAGGTAAACACATGAACGGGCGTAATTTGACCAATTCTTTCTTGCCAATTCCAATGTGGTAAAATGTGGGCAAATTTTAGTTCAGGTCTCCAGCGTGCTTGATACAAATAATAGCGGTCTTTCTTAAATCCTGCGAGGTCAATAATACCAGAATAAGAACTCCGTGCCGAATAATAAGGTGTTGGTTCGCCGATATAATCCCAGCCTGTCCAAACAAATTCGCCAGCAACAAAAGGATGTTTATCTTGCGAAGAAAAAACCTTATCTGGCGAAGCACCAAATGCTGCGGTATATAGCTCATATCCACTGACTTGCTGTAGTGCACCATTACCTCCTACTCCTTCTGAAACAGGAGCGCTATTTTCTTTCGCTACAGGAAAAACATACGTACCACGAGTACTCAATGCAGAGGCTGTCTCACTACTAAGTATCAGTTTATCAGGAAATTGTTTTTGAAATGCAGGATATAAAGGCGATGTTCTGATGCCTTTCAGATGTGCATACGCAGGTGCATCACGGATACCTTCTCCTTGATAATTGAGGCTTACAATATCAAAAACCTTTGGAAAAGGCATCTGAGGTTTGGCATAGTTCATCGATGCAGTAATGGGTCGAGTATCATCTTCATCTTTGGCAATGTCATACAACTTTTGAGCAATTTTAGCTCCTGCCTCCTCTGTATATTGCTCACCAACTTCATTACCTACACTCCATGCAATAACCGATGGGTGATTTTTATCTCTACGAATAAACGACCTTGTATCGGGTTCGTGCCATTCTGGAAAAATCAAGTGGAAATCTAGAGGTGTTTTCTTTCTTTCCCAACTATCAAAAACTTCATCAATCACCAAAAATCCCATGCGATCAGTCAAGTCTAAAAGCTCTTCGGCAGGAGGATTATGAGACATACGAATGGCGTTACAACCCAAATCGCGTAACATTTCGAGCTGTCGTTCAGCCGCACGAACGTTAAAAGCTGCACCCAAAGCCCCCAAATCGTGATGCTGATTTACACCTTGAATTTTTATGGATTTCCCATTGACCAATATTCCTTTATTGGCATCGAATATTACTGAGCGAATCCCAAATTTGGTATCATAAATTTCTATTAGTTTACCTTGTTGAAAAAGCTTGGTTTTTACTAAATATAACTGCTGGTTTTGTGCAGGTAAGGGGTTCCATAAAACAGGATTTGCCAAAACAGTTTCCTGTTGAATTTTGGCTTGTTGATTAGCTTCAATTACGATGTTTTGCTTGGATAAAGCAGCTACTTTTTTGAGAAGTTTCTGTGTATTTTTATCCAAGAGGTAAAGCTCAGTAACGAGGTCAACGGATTGATTTTTCGCACTTTCATTTTTGAGTGAAAGAGAAATATCGATATTAGCTTTTTGGGTAGATACCGATGGTGTCTTGACAAACGTACCCCAATGAGCTATGTGTACAGGATTTACTTTGGCAATCCACACATTACGATAAATCCCTCCACCAGGATACCACCGAGCAGAGTTTGTAGGGTTATCGATACGAATGGCTAACTGGTTTTCTTGTCCAAATTGAATAAAAGGCGTCAAATCTAATCGGTAAGAATTATATCCATAAGGCCAACCTCCTACCAATTTTCCGTTGAGCCAAACCATGCTATAGGACATGGCGCCATCTATATCCAAATAAATCTTTTTCTGAGCGTCTTTTGTTTCAAATGTTAGTTTTTTGCGATACCAGCCTATTCCTTGCACGGGTAAGCGCCCCATACCGCCACCTACGGGCACATTTTCACCTTTATAAAAAGGCATTTTAATCGCCCAATCGTGTGGCAAGTTGACATTTTGCCAATGACTATCATCATAACTTTTATCAACCAATGGCGTGGTGACTACAGGCTCGCTCGTTGGCTTGGGATAATACTTTGAAGGATCTTTGATGAAATCATTAGCGGTAGGTAAAATCCAAGCTTTTAGCGTTTGATTACTCGATTTTACGCTCACAGATTCAGTCGGTTTACTATCGGCTACAATATTATCGTTGCGATCGGTCACCTCTGGACGAACATCATAACGAATGTCGTCGTGAGACGTTTCGTGCCTCTCAAAACGCCAGCCTTTATTGATTTTATATCGCTCAGAAGTTTGAGCAAAGGATGAAATAGAAGATAGCAAACTCAATAGCACAGAGCCATAGACAGCTCTCGGCCAACATATTTTCAAAGTCATAAATCCAAGTTTAGAAAACGATTCTTGATAGATTTTGTAAAAGGCATTGATAAAACGCTAATTTTTCAAAATTGTACAAAACCAACGAATGCAAAATTAAATAAAAACCATAAAAATACAACCGATTGCATAATTTTTTAAATTTTACTGTTTCCTTGATTTATCAGCAAAAAAGCCTGATTATTGAGAAATAATAAGAGATTATTTTTATTTATTCTATTAAAAGTCAAATAATAAATTTTTAAAAATTGAATTATTCCAATATTCATGTAGCTCAACTCCCAATAAGAATCAAAAAAATTAATAATTTTATGCAATCGGATACATTTTTATTTACTGACATGAAAAACAATATCTAACAAAAACATAAAATACTAAAAATCAGCTAATTAAATACAAATAAATGCTTTAAAACATAAAATAACTTCTCTTACATTTGGGTAGAATGGCTTATCCTGAGTCTTCCATAAAGAAAAGATATTTTTTAGTATTTTTACGCAAACGTTTGCGATATGAAGAACACAAAGAAAGAAACAACCATATACGATATTGCCCAAAAATTGAACATTTCATCGGCGACGGTTAGTCGTGGATTGCAAGATCATCCTGCGATTAAAAAGGAGACTCGAAAGAAAATTTTGGAGACAGCCATCGAATTGGGATACCGCAGAAATATTATTGCTAGTAATCTTCGCAGACAAAAAACCAATACGATTGGCGTGATTGTACACGAGTTAAATAGCAATTTTATCACTTCGGTATTGGCAGGAATTGAAAAAATCACCACTGAAGCAGGCTATGATTTGATTATTGCGCACTCGTATGAGAGTTATGAAAAGGAGGTTGCCAATGCTACAAACCTTTTTCATAAACGAGTGGATGGATTAATTGCCTCTTTGGCACTCAACACGACCAATCTCAACCATTATAAACAATATCACGACAAACATATTCCTATTATCTTTTTTGACCGTGTCGAAGAGCGTTCGGATAGCGCTAAAGTGATCATTGATAATTATAAATGTGGTTATCAAGCAACCAAACACCTGATAGAACAAGGTTGTAAAAACATTGTGTTAGTCACAGCCAGTTTAACACGTAACGTTTACCAACAACGTTATAAAGGCTACAGAGATGCGCTTGACGAAGCGGGTTTACCGTTTTCAGAAAGTAATGTTTTGATTAAAGATTTGAGTGAACAATGCGGAGTCGAAGCAGCAGAGTATATCTTACAAATGAATCCTCGTCCTGATGGAGCATTTATTACTAATGATTTTTCGGCAGCAGTGTGTATGAAAACGCTTAAGGAAAATGGCGTTAATATTCCAGAAGATATTGCGATTGTTGGCTTTAATAATGATGCCGTCGGCAAAATCATTGAACCACAACTTACAACGATAGATTACCCCGGCATAGATATGGGGGAAATTGCCGCAAAAAGCTTGATTGAACAATTGGCTGGAGATACCAAAATTAACCAAATCAGTACCTTAGTCGTTCGTTCAGAATTAATTGTGAGAGGTTCGTCCTTGAAAACCCATAGTTAATATAGGCAAATTTATTTTCAATTCTTCACCTAAATTTTTCTTATAATTATGTAGCTTAATATTTCTTTTTTGCTAATTTCAAACATCTATTAAAATACTATTTGCTTTTCCATAAATCATCTATGTTTTAGTGTTCTGCTCTTGTTCAGCCTTTACTATTACATACCACAATTTAAAACAACATGAAAAAATCTACTATTTATCTTTTTTCTACCTTAGTTATTGCTGAATCTTTATTATCAAGCTGTGCTTCTATTATTGGCTCTTCCAAATACACCGCTCATATCCGTGTAGTCGACAATCCCAATGCACAAATTTTTGTGAGTGATGTATATGCTGGACGAGGTCAAGGCATTGTAAAAATGAGTCGTAAAAACGCCAATAATGTCGTTATTTCGCTCAAAGCCGATGGTTGTGACACGAAACATATCCCATTCAAAGGGCGGAAATTTAGAGGTTGGGCTTTTGCTTCTTCGCTAGTATTTTTTACGGGTATAGCAGGAATTCCAATTCCTTACGGTGTTGCAATCGACCTTGCTTCTGGAGCCCTATACAAGCCTGATGAGCATGAACCTGGCGTTAGTAAGATGGATTATAAAACATATATTTATACGGTTAATTATGGCGCTTGTCAGAATTTCCATCAAGATGAAGTTATTTCTAACCCGCAAACACTCATTGATGTTATATATCTCAAAGACGGAAGTACTGTCAAAGGAATAATTATTGAGCAAATCCCAAATAATTATATTAAAATTCAAATTAGTGATGGCAGTATTGCAGTATATCGGTTTGAAGAAATCTTAAAAATCGTCAAAGAAAATACGAAGTAAGTAGGAGTTGCGAGTGATAAGTATAGCTAACTCGCAACTCAGGATTAACTCTTTGTACAAACATAAATTTTAGCATAAAAAAAAGCTACACTATATCATAGCAGTAGCTTTTTGCTTCATCTAACTTAACTAAATTACCTTTAAAATTTACTTGTCTAATTCAACGATAGGATAGCCTAACTTTTCTAAACTAGGTTTTAGGCTTTTTTTATCACCCACCACCACAATAATCATGTTGTTGTAGGGTAAGTATTTTTTTGCAAGGGTATTAATCTCCGAAGCAGACAAGGTGGTTAATAATTGCTTTCTTTTTTCTGCAAAATCCCCCATTTCTTCAAATTCCAATGCCAACCCTAAAAAGGAAGCTTTTTGTGCCTGTGTCTCATATTTAAGAGCATCACTTTGACCAATAGATTTTTTGGTAAAAGCCAATTCTTCTTCCGTGATACCTTTGTCGGCATATTGCTTAATTTCTTTGATAAACTCAACAATTGAGCTATCAGTTGCTGTTGCTTTTACACTAGCTTGTGCCGTAAAATTGCTGGCAATTCTAGAATTACCAAAGCCTGAGCGCGCGCCATAAGTGTATCCTTTTTCTTCACGTAGATTCAAATTGATACGGCTGTTAAATGCTCCGCCCAAAACATAATTCATTACCTCAGCAGCATAATAGGTGCCTACAGGTGTGTACGCAAAGTCCGTAAGATAACCTATGCGTATTTCGGATTGTGGAGCGTTCTCTTTATCGACCAAATACAAAGTAGGCTTCAAAGTGTTGGGCTTAGGAGCAATCTTTGGCAAGTTGAGATTTTTTGCTTTCCAATTTTCCAAAAACTGTAATTTGGGCAAAAGGTCTTTTTCTGTCATATCGCCAACCACCACCAAACTCGTTACGTTTGGAGCAAAATATTGCTGATAAAGTGCTTTAATATCCTCTAACGTGACATTTTTCACCGTTTCAACTGTTCCACTTAAAGGATATGACTGGATACTTTCGGAGCCGAACAAAATTTTACTATAAGCTTTATCAGCAATAGCTGCGGGTTGAGTACTTTGATTAGCAATGCCTTCTAGTTGTTGTTTTTTCAAACGCTCAAAATCTTCTGGAGCAAATTTGGGTTCAAACAATTTTTCTTGCAAAATGGCTAAGGTTTCATCGAGATTCTTGGTCAATGAACTCACTTGGACATAAATTGCCTCAGCACCTGCATTGAACGACACCGAACTTCCTAATTTTCTCAACATGCCATCCAATTGCTCAGTAGTATGTTTTTGAGTAGCCTCATTCATCATCGCCACTGTCAACGGTACAACTCCAACTTTAGACAAATCCGTTGCGGAAATGGTATGACCTCCTTTGATAGAAAACGATAGTGTTACCGAAGGAATCTCATTGGAATAACTACCAATAACTTTGATTCCATTAGCAAATTTTTCTTTCCAAAATGCAGGAATCTTTAAAGTTGGATTTGCGCCAGCTTCAGGTTTTTTGCTTCTATCGAACGTATCTTTTGCTTTTACATATTTCAAGCCTTTGTATCCATAATCGGGTGCTTGATACTTTTCATGAGAAGCTGTGTAATTATCTGGTGCCGCTATCAGCTCTTTTTTGCCTTTGGGATAAACACTTAAAATAACACCATATTTACCTTTCAAATATTGCTGATATACTCTCAAAACATCCTCTTTTGTCACCGCCAAAACAGCCTTATGTTCTTTGGTTAGCAAATTGGCATCGCCTCCCAACGTCTGGCAATGGGCTAATTGTGAAGCTTTGCCTGACACACTCGAAAGTGATTTTACCACATTTGACTCATATCTTGCTTTAAATTGTTTTAAATCGTCATCTGTTACCCCTCTTTTTTCAAACTCTTCAAGGGTTTGTCTGACCATTTGTTCAAGTTGGCTCAAAGGTGTGTTTGGCAAGCCAAGCACGGTCATGGTAAACTCTCCTGATAATTCAGAAGTAGAGTTATACACGCCAGCTTGTATGCCCTTTTGTGCTTTTACAAAATTTTTGTAGAATAATGATGTTGCTCCGCCGCCTAAAATCTCCGCTAAAACATCCAATGCGGGCTCGTCTTTGTGAAAAGATGGTACTGTCGGAAATACCATTTGCAACATCGGAAAACGAATATTGTCTTCATAACTCACATATCTATCTTTGTTGATAGAAAATGGCGCCAAAACGGTTGGCGATACCGCAGGACCTTTAGGAATAGAGCCAAAGTATTTTTCTACTAATTTGATTACCTCTTTCGGATTCACATCTCCTCCAATCGTCAGAGTAGCATTGTTGGGTCCGTACCAACGAAGGAAAAAGTTCTTTAAATCACTCACTTCTACCCTGTTGAGATCTTCAACGTAACCAATAGTCAGCCAAGAATAAGGATGTCCATACGGATACAGTGTACGTGCAACATACTCCGCACCAGCCGCATAAGGTCGATTATCATAGTTTTGTCCTTTTTCGTTTTTGACTGTCGCACGCTGTACTTCAAACTTTTGTTGTGTAACCGCATCCAACAAAAAGCCCATTCTGTCGGCTTCTAACCACAAAGCTCTTTCGAGTTGGTTGCTTGGAATGGTTTCAAAATAATTGGTTCGGTCACGATTGGTGGTACCGTTCATCGTTCCGCCAGCTTCGGTGACTAATTTAAAATGTTCTTCATCTTTGACATGGTCAGAACCTTGAAACATCATGTGTTCAAAAAAGTGAGCAAAACCAGATTTTCCAATTTCCTCTCTCGCAGAACCTACATGATAGGTGACATCTACATGGACTATTGGATCTGAATGGTCTTCATGGATAATTAAAGTTAACCCATTTGGGAGTTTGTATTTCTCGTACGGAATCACCAACTCATTGCCTTTCTTTGTAACCTTTTCTACGAGTTTGGTTTGGGCAATAGTTATCTGACTACTTGCAAAAGCAAATAGCGCTAAAACGATGTGTTTTTTCATTGGACTAATATTATTTTTTAAAAGCTTTTAAACCACTTTCCAGAAAAGATAAAAAGTTGTTTTCGTCATAATTAGCACCTTGTGGCTTTACCAATGTCTGCCCTTCGTTGTCTAGTAAGACATAATAAGGTTGAGAATTAGTATTGAACTGCTTCGCCTGCATTTCGCTCCATTTTTTACCAATAGTCGTAATTTGTTTTTGGCTGTAAGTAGAAAAATACTGCTCTGACTTCGCCAATTCGGTTTTATCATCAACATATAACTGAATAATCACATAGTCATTTTGTAGACGATTCAATACCGAAGGTTTTGACCAGACTGTTGCCTCCATTTTGCGACAATTGACACAGGCATGACCCGTAAAATCTATCATAACAGGCTTATGATTGGCTTTTGCATACGCCATTCCTTCCTCATAATCGAAGAAAGTGTCAAGATTGAGTGGCGCATGAAAAATTTCACCATATTTTCGAACTGGATGTTGGCTCATTTGTGGATTACCTGCACCAATTTTTTGTGTATATAAATCAAAGTCTTGGGTATGCTGTGGTGGCAAAAATGCGGCAATCGAGTCAAGTGGCGCACCCCACAAACCTGGCACCATATAAACCGTGAATGCTAGAGAAATAATAGCCAAAAATAGGCGTGGCACTGATAAATACGCCACAGGAGAATCATGGGAAAATTGGATTTTGCCCAAAAGATAGAGCGTCAATAAAGCAAAAATGGCAATCCAGAGTGTCAGAAATATTTCACGGTCAAACCATTGCCAATGATATGCCAAGTCTACATTTGACAAAAATTTCAAGGCTAAGGCTATCTCCAAAAAGCCCAAGACAATTTTGACAGAATTTAACCATCCCCCTGATTTAGGCAAAGCGTTCATCCATGCTGGAAACATCGCAAACAAGGTAAACGGCAATGCCAAAGCCAAGGCAAACCCAAACATTCCGATGGCTGGACCTAGTAATTGTCCCATTGTGGCTGCTTGTACTAATAGTGTTCCGATAATAGGTCCTGTACATGAAAATGAAACTAAAGCTAGTGTCGTTGCCATAAAGAAAATACCCAGATAGCCTCCCTTATCAGCACCTTTATCCGAAGCGTTGAGCCATGATGCAGGTAACATGATTTCGAATGCTCCAAAAAAGGAAGCTGCAAAAACAATCAACATCACAAAAAATACAAGGTTAAAGATTCCATTGGTAGATAAATCATTTAAGGCATCTGCACCAAAAAATACGGTAATCAATAATCCCAAGGCAACATATATCACAATAATTGACAGCCCATACACCAATGATTTGGTAATGCCATTAGACTTTGAGCTAGCTTGTTTGGTAAAAAAACTTACCGTCATAGGCAGCATCGGAAAAATACAAGGCATCAACAAAGCGGCAAAACCACCTAATAAACCTGCTAAAAAGGTTAACCACAAGGCTTGTTGCTCTTGTTTGGGAGGCGTTGTTGCTGAACTGCTTTGTACCTTACTGGCTGTATCTACACTGGCAACTGGAAGAGTCTCAACCTTAGCTTCTTGAATAACGGTATCTTTTTGAGGAGTTGGTACAAGACTCGTGTCTTTCTTCGTACTTTTTTCTTCCTCTACTTTCACAGGAATCGAAAACTCCAACTCATCTGGAGGAAGACATTGGGTGTCGTCACACACCATAAATTCCACCGAACCTTTGACGGTCGTCGTTGTACTTTTGACCTTAATTTTTTGAGAAAACTTCGCTGATTTTTCGAACCACAATAAGTCCATGCCAAAAGTTTGGTCAAAAGCTTTTACTACTTTACTATCCTCAGAAACGCCTCCTATCAGTTCAAAATCTGGCGAAGGAGTTAACTTAAACTTTGTGGGTACAGGACCGCCCTCTGCAATGTGCTGCGAGTAAATATGCCAATGCTTATCGATGGTGGCGATGAAGGTCAACTGAACCTCCTTGTTAGACAAATAAGTAGCTTTAAATGACCACTTTACCGGCTTTTTGATTTGTGCCTCAGCAACTATCGCTAGACAGAGCAGGAACAAGGTGAAGATTTTTTTCATTGTGTATAAAGGTTTATCAATGAACGATTTAGTGATTTTTTTTCAGAAAAGCTAGTTAACCCATTCGTGGAGAAGGAAATGCCAGCCTACTGATAGGGCGATAGTTGACAAACTCTATTTCGGGTGACAAGTATCCATCTTTCACGGGTTCTTCACGCATCAAATCTGTGCTCAAATACTTTTTGTTATCATCACAAAGAATCGTTACTACTCTTGCCTCCTCTCCTAGCTCTTCTTGCACCTTAATAGCACCAATTAAGTTAGCACCCGACGATATACCTACCGCCAAACCAAGTTGGCGAGCTAGCTTTTGCGCCAAAATAATCGAGTCGCCATCACTAGCCTGAACGGGTGCGTCTAGTTCATCGAATCGAATAATGTCAGGAATAAACTCATCCGAAATTCCTTGAATACGGTGTGAGCCAATTTTGCGTCCAACCGAAAGAGTTGGTGAGTCGGCAGGTTCGAGAGGATGTACTTTGATATGCTTATTTCGAGATTTTAGATACCTACCCACTCCCATGACGGTACCTCCAGTACCTACACCCGCCACAAAGGCATCGGGCGATACATCTATGCTTTGCAGTTGTAACCAAATCTCTTTCCCTGTGGTCATTTGGTGCGCATCTGCATTGTAAGTATTGGCAAATTGCCTTGGCAAAAACACCGAATCGTTCAAGGCTGCCATTTTTTCAGAAAGTCGAATACTACCCAAAAATCCTCCTTCTTCCTTCGAAATCAAGGTAATTTCTGCTCCAAAACTGGCAATAATATCCATACGCTCTTTACTCAGCCAATCTGGCATAATGATTTGTACGGGATGTCCCAGACTTCGACCAATAGCACAAAATGAAATACCTGTACTACCGCTTGTGGCTTCTACAATAATGTCGTCAGGGTTGATTTTGCCTTCCTCATAAGATTTTTGCAGGATATACAAAGCCATTCGATCCTTGATACTTCCTGTGAGATTGTATTGTTCACATTTTACATACAAAGAGCGTTTTTGTCCTTTGTAGGTATAAAAAATCTCCAGCATGGGGGTATTGCCCACCAAATGCCAAAGGTGATTAAATTTTTCTTGTAAATCCTTACTAATAGCAGGATTGATTGTTGATGGAAGCATAATTCAAAAAGGTAATGAGAAGAATAGTTGCAATGGGGTACAGATAATTTATCGAAAATGATAGTCTATTTTAATTAATCTTAAACCGTAGCAACAGGACAATGAATAAACTTCTCAAATGTGTTATTCATCTGATTTTAGAGGATTAATTGTCAGGTTCGTCCAATCAAGCACCTGTTGCATACGGTTTGAGAAAAAGGATAAAGCATTGCACATAAACCCTAAATTTATGATTTACAACACTTTACCTTTTTTTCATTTACTCTTTCACTAACTCTGCTAGTTTTTTCTCTAAATCTTCACCACGAAGGTTTTTAGCGATAATTTTACCGTTTTTGTCTAACAAAAAATTCATTGGTACTGCTGCCACTGCATACATTTTAGCTGCCTCGTTTTGCCAGCCTTTTAGGTCAGAAACATGAATCCAAGTGAGTTTATCGGCATCAATTGCTTTCATCCAATTGGCTTTTTTATCGTCCAAAGAAACCCCTACGATTTCAAAGTTTTTATCACGGTATTGGTTATACGCCTTCACAACATTCGGGTTCTCTTTACGACATGGTCCGCACCAGCTCGCCCAGAAATCTACTAGCACATATTTACCTTTAAGGGACGCTAAATTGAAGGCTTTACCTGTTGAATCAGCCATAGTAAACACAGGTGCCATACGACCCACATCTACTTTGGCTGCTTTATCCAAAAACGTTTTTACTTCTTGTCCGTAAAAAGATTCCTTGGTATTTTTTGCCAAGTAGCCATAATATTCTTTCGCTTTGTTTTCAGAACCTGGTCTGGTAAAATAGCTAACAATAATAAATGGGCTAATCAAAGAAGTAGGACGAGTGGTAATAAATTGCTTACAGATACTATCGGCATACGCTTCTCCTGCACGAAATAAAGCACTTGCTTTTTCTCTAATAGCCAAGCTATCAGGAGTTTTGTTTTTTCTAGTTTCAGAATACATTTTATCTCCCTTGCTCATAAGTGCGTAAGCACCATCCATTTGCTTGCGGTGAATCATCCAATCTTCATGCGCTTTTGAGCCTTTAACAGTGGCCTTGCTAATTGAATCCTTTGAGGCTGTTACCACAATATTGCCACTTTGAACAAACACCCTTAAACTCTCTTTCTTTGGTACAAGATATAGGTTGTAAATAGAAGGGTGTTTTAAGGTTCCTTGAAAAACAAATGCACCGTCGGCACTCACCAATGAATCTACATCAAAGTCTTTTCCATTGTAAGTAGACAAATACACTTTCTCATTTTTAAGACCTGAGATTTTGCCTGAAATATGGTATTTTTCGGTAGTTACAGCTTTTTTTTGCGCAAAAAGCCCTGTGACAGCGAGCATGCTAATGCTCATTGTCAATACTATTTTTTTCATAAAAGAATTGGTTAAACTTTGAAAATGATGAATTATGAGTTGTGAGTTAGTAGTGTACGAAGGATTTCAAACAATTTCAGATTTGGGATTTCTGATTTCGGAAATATAGAAGCTTACACTTCCGAAATCCAAAATCCAATATCCCAAATAAACAGTTTCAGCACTCCTACCTAATAGTATTGCCCCAACTTCATAATTTTGTCTATTTAATAAAATGATCTAATGCTTTTTTGAGCTCTTCGCCTCTTAAATTTTTGGCGATAATTTTGCCCGTTTTATCTAGCAAAAAGTTAGTAGGAATCGCCGAGATTAAATAGCGTTTAGCCACTTCTCCTTCCATCCCATTTCCATCGCAAACCTGTGTCCATTCGAGCGAATCCGTCTCTATGGCCTTTGTCCAACTCTTTGTGTTATCATCAATCGAAACGCCAACAAACTCAAAATCCTTTTCTTTGAACGCTTGATACATTTGTACCAAATTGGGGTTTTCTTGGCGACAAGGTCCGCACCAACTAGCCCAAAAGTCAATGAGCACAAACTTTCCTTGCAACGACGATAATTGGAATGGATTTCCGTATACATCCCGTATCGTAATTTCAGGGGCTATTTTGCCAACACTCACTTTTTCATTTTCGAACAAATAAGATTGAATCGTTTTTCCATAAAATGATTTCTTCACAACATCTGTCAAAACCTCAAAACTCTCACGGGCTTTTGCTTCCTGATTTGCCTGCATGAACCTAGACTTGATAACCATCGAACTTACGATCGAATTGGGATGAGATTTTACAAATTCGGTAGTCACGCTGTCATAAAAAGATTCTACTTTGGTAAAAATGCCATATATCTTTCTTTGCTTTTCGGTGGATGTCAGCGTATTATCTGACTCCACTGCGCTGACTCCTTTGGCAAATTTTCGTCCCAGTTTTATCTGTTCTTGATAAATATCCATGTCATCATTGGCACTTGAACCTTGTATTTGAGCATGTTCCAAATCGCCTGCTTTTGCGGTTACCAGCATATTCCCAGCCTGTACCACTATTTTTCGTTCGTCCGTCATTGGACTGAGATATAGTGTGAAAGTTTGAGGATATGCCAATTTTCCCTGAAAGCGAAAACTTCCATCTTGTGAGAAAACCGAGTCAATGATTTCCTTTTCGTGGAAATAGCTTTTAAAAAAGACTTTTCGTTTTTTAAGCCCTTCTATTTTACCACTAATCTGATACTTTTGGATTTGTTCATGTTGTTTCTGTCCCAAAACACTAGAACTTATCAAAAGCAACCACAGCAAAGCGTTTCCAAAATTTTTCATAAAATCTATTCTTGTTTCAAAAAGGAAATTACAAAACATCTCTGAAACAAGAATAGGTATCATGGAATATTAGTGCGGAATTGTAAGTTAGACCTATTTGAAAGGTTACAAACAATTGCGGATTTAGGATTGTTGATTGCGGAAATACTGAAAGTACCTTCATTTTTTGGGGTAAAAAAAGTAGGTTATACTTCCGCAATCCAACATCCGATATCCGAAATGGATATACTACTAACTCACCATTCTACATCAGCACCTAGTACCCTGGGTTTTGAGTTAGGTTTTTATTGGCTGCACGTTGGTTTTCTGGAATTGGGTACAATACTGCGGTCGATTTCCAAGTACTTTTTCTAATTCCTCCTAAAACAGCATCAGCACGACCTGTACGTTTCAAATCAAGCCAACGATGTCCCCATTCGCCAAATAATTCAAGCTTTCTCTCTTTTTCAATTGCCAATAACAATTGGTCTTTGGTAATTGAACTAGTCAAAGCGGCTAATCCTGCTCTTTTACGAATAATATCTGCGTCGGCTTTTGCTTCAGCAATTTTACCTTGTTGCGCTTTAGCCTCCGCATCAATTAAATACAATTCTGCAAAACGCAAACCTACGTTGTATTCATTTCCAGTACCTGCTCTTACTTTGTACTTATTGATAAAGTAATATTTTACGCCACCAACAGTCGTAACACCCGTCCAGTTAGTTTTTCTTAAATCGACATCCTCAAAAGACTTATACAGAGTATCTACTAAAGTAAAAGCTGGAATCACACCAGAAGCAGCCAAGAAATTGCCTCCGAAAGTTGATACTCCTGAAGCATTAGCCTGTTGCCAAATAATTTCGTTACTCGTATTCACAAATACATCTGCCAAAGCTGGCAATGTATAGGCTTGCGAACTAATCACTGAGGTAGCGCTAGTTTCTGCATTTGCCCAGTCTTTTGTGTACAAATACGCTCTTGCCAGCAAAGTCGAAGCGGCATATTTATTGGCTCTAGCCTTAAACGTTCCAGCGTAAGTAGCAGGAAGTTGCGCTTGCGCTTCTTTCAAATCGGTAATGATTTGTTTCCAAACATCAGCCGCAGGTGTTCTAGGCAAAGTCGCATTCGTAGCATAATCTGCGTCAGGAGTTAGAGGCATTGGCACATCTCCAAACAAATTGACTAGGTAGAAATAAGTCAAAGCACGAACAAACTTTGCTTCTCCCAATAATTGGTCTTTCAAGGATGGCGTCAACGTTTGAGATTGATTCAAACCGTAAATAGCATTATTGGTATTTTTGATTTGTTGATACGCAATATACCAAATCGAGTTTTCTACCAGAGAATTGGTATTGGTTAAAGCATTATTTTCAAATTCATCATAAGACGCATTCACGGTATTGTATTGAATATCGTCTGCCGACAAGCCTGGGTAAAAAGTGCTTGCCTGCACAAAGCTTGTCATGTTACCGATTGAATACAAACCTAGTACTGCACTGGTAGCAGTGGCATCGGCTTTGAAAACATCTTGCGATACCACTTGTGTAGGTGGCGCGCCCAAATCGACAAACGACTCGCATGAGCTAAACAAAGTCGAGATAGCGATGGCTGATGCCCAAAATCCACTTTTAAATTTATGTATATTAATCATAGTAAATTCAATTAAAATGAGCAGTTAAGTCCTAACATGATGGTTCTGAGTGGAGGCAATACTTGCCCAATTGTTCCTGTTCCCAAACCAGTCGGTCCACCCGAAACTTGTGTTTCTGTATCCAAAATGTATTTGTTTTTTGACCAAGTAAACAAGTTTTGTCCTTGAACAAACACACGACAGTTGGTCATACCAATAGCTTTGGCAATTGGACTAGGGAACTGGTATGAAACACTTGCAGAGCGCATTTTCAAATAAGAAGCATCTCCCCAAAAAGCATCCGACGAACTAAAGAAATTGTAAGAGTTGGCAATAGCAGTTCCAGCAGTAGCCGATGCACCTGGAATAGTAGTAATGTCTCCTTCTTGTTTCCAAATATTCAAATACGAAGCATTTTGGTTAGTCAACGCCCCTGGTCTTGTATTGATGATATTGGTTTGTCCGAAACGATGGTTGAATTGGAAGAAAATATCAAATTGGAATCCTTTGTATGATACCGAGTTGCCTAAACCTCCATAATATGGGGTTCCGATTTTGGCTACATATCTGTCGTTAAAATCAACAACACCGTCTTTATTGATGTCTTCGTACTGAGCTGCTCCCGTTTTAGGGTCAACACCTAAATAGTGTAATACTCTGGTAAAGTTGATAGGCTGACCAATAATATACGAGCTACTCGAAAAAGTATTTTCCAAACCATCAAATTTCAACAATTTGTTTTGTGGTAAAGTAATGTTGAAAGTAGTTGTCCATTTCCAATCACCACGAGAGATATTAGTTGTATTTACTTCAAATTCCCAACCGCTATTTTCAATCAACGCTGGTAAGTTAGCTTGAATAGCATTATAACCACTTTGCGTTGGTAGTCTCAAATAAGCAATTTGATTTCCTGAACGGTTGTTGTAATATTCTGCGGTAAACAAAACTTTGTCTTTCAAGAAACCTAATTCTAAAGCTGCTTCAAACTTTTTAGTTGTTTCCCATTGAATATCTGCATTTGGTAAGGTTGTTGGCACCAACGAAGGATTGCTCAAATAGGTTGTCGAAGTACTATACAATGGCAAATACAAATAGTTAGAAATTTGGTCGTTACCGTTTGTACCATAACTAGCACGTAGTTTACCAAAGCTCAAAGCTGGGATACTTTTAGCAAAATCTTCTTGTGAGAATACCCAAGCAGCACCCAAAGCGCCAAAATTACCAAAGCGATTATTTGGCCCAAAACGAGAAGAACCATCACGACGGAAGGTAGCATTGACAAAATATTTGCCTTGCCAATCATAATTTACACGTCCAAAAATTGCATTGTACTTGTACTCAACAATATTGTTGTAGTTTACCGTTACTAATCCAGCACCCGAAAGGGTATTCAACAACGCCTCTGTACTATAGTTAGTGGCAGTTAACGAAAACCCGTTTGAGGTATTATGTTGCCAGCTTGCACCCACTACTGCCAAAAGTTTGCCTTTACCAATTTCTTTCACATACTCCGCTGTAGGTTCAATAATATAGTTTTGAGCCTTATTGTCCGCAAAGTTTAAAGTACTGGTTGGGTTCGACGATGGATTCAACACCGAGGCTGGCGTCAAGTTTTTCTGCTCTAAATCAGTAATAGTATATCCAAAATTTGCCTTTAAGTTTAAGCCTTTTGTAACATTATAACGAACGGTTGCATTACTAATCAAATTAGACGTGTTAGCATTGTTCTGACGCATCAAAGTTGAGAGTGGATTGGTGAAGTTGTTCGACCAAAACATTTTTCCATTCGCATCGTACAAAGGTAAATTCGGAGGAAGGTTATACACCGAAGTCAAATCACTTTGAGGCAAATTTGTTTTATCTTTCGAATAACTTAATGCTAAGGTAAAATTCAATTTCTTATTTCTGGTACTATGGTCGAGATTCAATCTACTCGAAAATCTTGCACTTGAGTAATCACCAGGGAAAATCGTAGTTTCATTGCGGTATCCCAAATTGAACATAAATTTGGTAAAAGCATCACCACCAGACAATGACGTTTGTACATCATTAACTTTACCAGTACCTCCCAAGAAATACTTTTGCCAGTCGGTAGTTTTGGTTCTGTCCCACACTGTCAAGTCTGGGGCATTACTGGTATTGGGCGTAACACCGTCGTTTTTGAATGCCTGTGTTCTAAGGTCATAATATTGATCAGGGCTCAACATCGGAATAAAGCGGTTCAATTCTGTAAAACCAGTTGAAGCGTTTACATCAAATTTTGTTTTGCCAGATTGACCTCTTTTAGTCGTAATCAACACCACACCATTCGCTCCACGAGAACCATAAATAGCCGTTGCATCAGCATCTTTCAAAATATCAATACGCTCAATATCGTTCGGATTAATCATGCTAAATGGACTGATACCGCCATTAGCACCTGAAATACCGAAAGCATTGAGGTTATCAGTTGCGGGGCTACCACCATTAAAATTGGTAAACGGAACACCATCGATCACGTACAAAGGGATTGTTCCTGATGACAATGACCCCTGACCACGAATTTGAATTTGGACAGCACTCCCTGGTAAACCATTATTTTGAGCAATCTGAGCTCCAGCAATACGACCTGGCAAAGCAGCTAATACGTTTGATACTGGCTGTTTACCAATTTCTGCCGAAGTAATCGACGTCACCGAACCAGTATTGATTCTTTTAGAAGAAGTACCATAACCAATTACCACTACCTCGTCTAGTGAACGAAGTGCTTGTTTCAACGAAACTTTGATGTTGGTCGCGTTTCCAACGGTAACACTATACGATTCATAGCCTACATAGGTAAATAGTAGCACATAGCCTTTTTTCGCCATGACTCTAAATCTACCTTTTTCGTCAGTAATTGTTCCAAAAGGAGTACCTTTGGCTGTCACCGAAACCCCAATAAGCGGCTCACCAGATTCCGCAGCGACCACGGTTCCTGTAACTTCCTCTCCTTGGCTACTTTCGGCTTGTGCGTTGGGCAAACCGTTTGCCTTTAAAAGATTCAAATTGTTGTCTACAACCTTCGACAAAATAATCATGCGATTGTCTTGTACCGAAAATTTGATACCTAAAGGCTTTAAAAGTACCTCCAAAGCACTCCCTAAGGTTTCTTTTGAAGAGTTAATAGATACAATTTGATTGATATTGATTTGGCTACTGCTATATACAAACTTCACTTTCGCTTCTTTCTCTAGTTGCGTTAAAGCAGCCTTTAATTTCACGTTCTCTACCTTGACGGCAATATTCTGATTTAGAACACCTTGTGCAAGATTTACATGGGCGTGAATAATTCCTGTGAACACCATAATTATGATGGCCTGACACATCGTAAACCGCATAATTCGAAGGATTAATTCTTTGATTCGATAATTTTCTGTCATACCTTTGATTGGGTTTTATTCTTTTTTGAAATGGAGGGATAAGACAATATTTTCTCGCCACCGCTGCCGCGCGGTGTGACGAAACAAATAAATTCGAGGGCAAGAGTGCTGGAACCACTCTTGTCTTTTTTTATGCTTGGATTTTTTTCATTTGACGTTTTGGCTTTAAGGGTTGACGAATTAGTTAAGGAAATTTAATTTTTAGAGTGATAAAAATTTTAGTGCTGAATTATGAGTTGTGAATCGTGAATATAACTTTCTAACTACTAGCATTTTATATTCAAATTTAAAACAACTAATTCATTCAGAAAGAACCTCTTTCAGATCAAAAACGCTGATTCTTTCTATCTATCTAACTTCTCATGTCGACTACTGGAACTAGTCTAAATGATTGATTATTCTTTATTAAAATATTCTGTAGTTGAATGTTATTTGTTAATGGTATATCTGTTATTGGAGCGTGTTTTAAAAAAACATTAAGCATTTGTCGAAAAAACAAAATTTCCCTTCGCCACTCCTTACTTTTCTTCACTAGGCGTGCCCGTCTAACACAAGAAAAGTAACCGCAGCGGCGGCCGCAAAAGAAAGTCAAGAAATCATAATCGGAGTGGCGAACCACCTCGCCTACGGCTCAAACAATAGGATTTCATTAAACCAAATACAACGTTTTTAATGACTTATAAAATTTAAACATATTCTAAGAAGCCCCTCATATTCAAAAAACTTTTATAACTTTTTCAATCTTACAGATTGTTTTATTAACAAACCAAAAATCCTTGTCTCCAACTCAAAAATCAACAATTTACCTACACCCTTCTGCTTTCAAAAAAACTTTATTCCCTTCAATCACATAACTTCCATTCATAATTTGACAAAGAATCGTCATGGTTTTATCCAAAGATTGGTCTGTAAAATCTGCGGTGATTAAACAGTTACCTATCGTATTATTAGTAAGTTCGAAATCTACATCAAACTTGGTTGAGATTTTTTCTAATACATCCGACATACGAGCATCTTCAAAACTCATATTATACTCTGTATTAAGCAAATAAGACGCAGTGTTTTCTGCTGTTGCTGCTTTAATCTCCTTTTCTTGTGGCATACAAATGGCCTTTTCTGACGGAAGTACCAAAATACGCTTACTACCATTTGCCAACGAAACTGCCACTTTACCCGTAAATACTACCACTTCGATATGGTTGCCAACTGGTCGGATATTAAAACTTGTACCCAACACCTTGGTATTCATGCCGTTGGAGTGAACGACAAAAGGATGACTTGCATCTTTAGCTACCTCAAATAGCGCCTCTCCAATCAAATTTACTTCACGGGTAGCATTCACAAAATGCTCAGGGTATGTCAATGAACTGTTCCCCTTTAACCAAATAATACTGCCATCTTCCAAAATCACCTTTTTAGTTTTTCCAACCGAAAAGGCTTGAAAAGTTTCATTCTTTAAATCAAACGTATCATAACCCATTGGGCTCAAAGCAAACACTCCACCCATTACCAATAGTACAGACGCAGCAATTCTGGCAATCTTATTGAATCCAAATGGTATTATTCTAGCAGGGGTTTCCTCGCTCAAACGTGCTTGAATTTGTTGATACATTTTACTCTTCAAAGCACCTTCTTTAACGATTTCCTTTTCTAGCGATTCATCCGTGTTTTCAGTCAATGAATCTAACCATTGTTCAATCAAGATTTTCTCAGCAGGCGAACACTTCCCTTGCTGATATTTTTCAAACAGAATTAATAATTTACGGTCTTGCATATATTTATGATAGTCTATAAAAGGACTCAAAGAATATTTGGACATTTTCGAAAAATACCAAATATGATTTTACTCCTTTCTAATAGTGAAGTAAATTGAAGATGCAATTACACCTACTCCAAAAGAAAAAAATTTAATAAAAACTTATTTTTGAGTAAAAATGCTTAGATATTGAGGGGTTGTTGATTGGGTGAATCAGTGATTATTTCTCAATTTTGAAGAAAGTCCATCCACTCCTATCCCATTATTCCAAATACGATTATCAAAATCAAAAAATCTCCTAAATCTTCTCGAAGATGTTTGAGGGCTTTTGTCAAATGGTTTTCGACAGTTTTGTGCGAAATATTCAATTGCTGGGCAATTTCTTGAATGCTCAAATGTTGCACACGACTCATACGAAACACTTCTTGGCATTTTTCGGGTAAGTCGCTCATGCTTTTTTCCAGCATCATACGAAGCTCATTGAAGGCAATACTCTCGTTGTTGGAATCGTCAAAAAGTTGTTCTCGGAAATGGGTAAATTGCGCTAGATAGTTATTTCTAACTTCTGTAGACTTCATGAAATTCAGCATCTGAAACTTAACTGCCTGATAGAGATAGCCAGAAACAGAGCTTTCGATTTTGGTCGTTTTGCGATTGGCCCACAAACTCACGAATACTTCCTGGATGATTTCTTCACAGGTTTCTTTGTCACGCAAACGATTGTAGGCATAGGCATATAGTTTTGACCAATAACGCTCATAAATTTCGTCAAAGGCCATTGACTTTCCCTCCTGAAGAAGTGAAAAAAGTTCTATATCGCTATGTGTTGGCGTGTTTTTGATGGGCTTAAATAGAATTATTAATGATTAGTTCTCATAAATTCGATTTACAAAACTATAGGACTATTTAAAATTGCAAAGCTTTTATGTGAGTTTTTTTCTGGACTCTCTCTTAAAAATAACCCTCTCTGACTTCTTAATTTACTTTTATCTATAAAAAATCATACTTGAATGTACTTACTTTTTTTGGATCTATTTCAAGAAAAATCATCAAAGTAGTTTCCTGAAAATGAAGGCAATCTACCAATTACAAAAATCCCCTAGTTGAGCTAATAAACTCAGCACTAGGGGATAAAACAGAATACTTTAAGCGTAAATAAAGAATTATTCCACTGTTAAAATTGCTCTTTGATAGCGAATAATAGCTGGCGTTCCATTATCGCGACCTTCTACAATAATATGAATCGTTTGTCCCTTCTGGGCATCCGATGGAATGGCTACTTTAACTTTATTATTTCCTTCAGGGCTAATCTTTACAGACTGAGGATATGTACCCGCCTCGGGATACTGCCAAAAGGTAAATGCCACCTGATTTTTGTCGGGGTCTGTAGCACTTGCTTCCAATAATACACTTTGTCCAGCTTTTACTTTCTTGAAGTTTCCATTTTTGAGACTCAATTTTGGTGCATGGTTGGCTTCAGCATAAGGTTTGATACACCAATCTGCACGAGCAGCAAAATCTAATTGCAGCGCTTCTACCCAACGAGTTTGTGGGAATGCTGTATCTTCTTTTTTAGTATAAGGATTATAATCTTTTACATGATTGCCATCTTCCCAACGATGTGGGTTTGAGGTAGATTGAACCATTCTTCCACCCCAACCACCATACTCAGGGTTATTTTTGTTCATTAAACCTACATCAATCAATTGAAAATACGCAGGCGAATCTCCTTCTGAAATAAAGTCATATTGGGTCATCTTCTGTTTATTCATTTCCTCCAATGTACCATGTTTATGATCGTCGTCGCCTTCTTGCTTTTGTCCATCGCCCCATGAATAGTATTTTTCTAATAATGGCCCATGATTTTTGATAATATTTTTACCCATAAATGCTCCTCTCAAATACGGCTGCAATGCCTCAGGAACTACACGTGGCCAAGGATAGGCAAAACACCAAAATTGATTTGAGTTATAGAAAATTTTAATATCAGGCCATTTAACCGAAACATACTTGCGATAGGTAGCATCTTGGTCTAGTACAGCATAAAGTACCGTTTTTTTACAAACTTTCTCATAAATTGATTTCCATTGAGGAGCTTTTCCATATTCATCCTCGATAGACTTTAAGGCTCTTGCAATGGTGTTGGTGCCACCCCAAATCTGTAGAAACAAAGGACTCATGTCATTATCTAGCAATTTGGCTTTGATAAAGTTTGACCCCTCTGTATCTTTTTCCATTTCACCTTCAAAATCAATGTTTCCCACACGAATAAGCTTTGTCAGGTATGCTGGACTTGGATATGCTTTATCATGCTTCAACAGATTAGGATATACTTTTGAATACTCTTTCAATAAATCTTGAATCCATTGCGTTCCTGGCCAACGAAGCGACGTTTTAGTACCATACAACTTGGCGGTCATTTCCATTTCTGAAGTAAAAACCGTTCCTTTTCCATCACCTTTATAATGCCACTGCGAACTACTATAAATGAGTCCTTCGAGATGGAATTCGTTGCTATACAATAGCATTCGAATAAACGAATCAACGTCGTCTATCTCTCCATCTGTGGTGACGATAGTACGAGGTTTATTTTGAGCTACACCCGTTTGCAACATTCCAAACAGCAGTGTCATCGTTAATAAAATGTGTTTCATGGATAGTGAGTATTAATTATGAATTGTGAGTCGCAAATTTTAAATATAAGATTCTCGTAATCAGCACACTAAATACTAATCAGCTCAGTCTTTATTTTACCTTGAAACTCAATTGTTAATTAATGGGAGCTTTTGTAAAGTGAGGTGTTAAGAAAGGTGTGATTGTTTCTATTTGGATACAAATAATATACTAAAGCAAAATAATATTTTATAAATTGTGAATGTAATATATTGATAATTAAAAAATTACATTCACAATTCATAATTCTGCATCAATACTTCTGTCGTACCCTGACAGAAAAATATCATTATTCCGTAGAATTCATTTCTTATCCATTTAAGGCTTTTTGCCAACCTTCATAATAGGTCTGAACATGGGTGTTGTCAGCAGGTTCGATGCTGGTAATATTGGCTTTGCAAAGTTCTGACAAAGCATCAATGCTCTGATAAACATCGCTTTTAAGACCTGCCAAATACGCAGCACCTAATGCCGATATATCATGATTAGCTTGTTTTTTGATGGAAAAACCCAGTAAATCAGCCAAGAAAGTAGTGACAAATTTGTTGTGACTAATACCTCCATTGATTGAAATCGAACTAAAGTCTTTGCCCATATCCTTACTCATAGCATCGAGTACATCTTTGATTTGGTAAGGAATACTTTCCAAGGCAGCACGAACAATATGGTTGATACTTGTACCAAAAGTGATACCTTGAATAGAAGCTTTTCGGCTCATTTGCCAATGTGGTGCACCTAAGCCACTAAAGGCAGGAATCAGATATACGCCAGCATTATCTTTTACTTTTTGAGCTAACTCTTCGGTTTCAGTAGGATGATTGAAAAATTTCATTTCGTTTTTCAACCACTCAATTGTTGAGCCACATGAAACAATTGCTCCTTCAAACGCATAATCTACTCTTCCCTCTACACTCCAGCAAACGGTGGTTAGCATGCCATTTGAGGAAATTAATGGTTCATTGCCAATATTGGACATAATCGAACAGCCAGTGCCTAGCGTTGCTTTGGCAGTTCCTTTTTCGAAACAGCCTTCTCCAAATGTTGCCGCATGAGAATCGCCAATGAGGGCAGTAATAGGCAATTGATTTTGTGCCAAGACTCCTACAGCAGATTTTTCGTCTGAATAAGTCCAGTTGCCATAATCGTACGAAGAAGGGTGCACTTCGGGCAAATGAAGTTTCTCGAGCCCCCAAAGTGCTAATATTTCTTTATCCCAAGTCAAAGAATGAATATTGAGCAAAAGGGTTCTGTGTGCATTGGTATGGTCAGTTTTATACGATTTACCTTCGGTAAGTTTGTATAAAAGCCAGCAATCCACGGTACCAAAATATACCTCTCCTTGATCGAGTTGAACCTTTAAATCCGAGTTATTTTCCAATAACCAAAGTAATTTAGTTCCTGAAAAATATGGGTCAATAATCAAACCTGTATGTTGTTTTATCAACTCATTTTGCCCTTGATTGATGAGATTTTCACAAACCTGCGTAGACCTTTTGCAAGCCCAAACCACGGCTGGCGAAAGTGCTTTTCCTGTTTTGTCCCAAAGCACAAACGTTTCTCGCTGATTACTAATGCCGCACGAAGCAATATCCTTGGGATTGTATCCTTTTTGCTGAAAATCCTCCAAGCACAGACTCACAGAAGTTAATACATTTTGGAAAATCTCTTCTGGGTCTTGTTCCACAAAACCATTATCGAAATAATTGGTATGTAAATCGGCATGACCTTTACTGATAACTTTTCCTTGGTTATCAAAAATTATGGATTTAGTACTGCTTGTACCTTGGTCAATGGCTAAAATATATTTCATTATTTTTTACTCTTACGGTCAATAATTACGGCTAATAAAATCACCAAACCTTTTACTACTTGTTGCCAAAACGGTGATACATTCAATAGCACCAAGCCATTGTTGAGTACCCCAATAATCGCTGCGCCAATCACAGTGCCAGTCACAGTACCAATACCTCCTGATAGCGAAGTTCCCCCAATTACTACTGCTGCAATAGAGTCGAGTTCGTAACTTGCACCCGCATTTGGCTGTGCCGAATTGAGTCGAGAAGTAACCATGATTCCTCCCACTGCCGCCATCATTCCTGAAATGCCATACACGATAAGCTTGGTAACTTGTATATTGATTCCAGACAGAAAAGCTGCTTTTTCATTACCTCCAATCGCATAGATATGACGTCCGAAAGCTGTTTTTTGACTAATAAACACCACCAATAATACCAATAAAATCGAAATCCAGACAGGTACAGGAATACCAATCAACCAACCAGAACCAATATATTCAAATTTTGGACCTAGGTTAGAAATGGGAATTCCTTGGGTATAAAGCATAGTTGCACCACGGGCTATTGTGAGCATCGCAAGCGTTGCCACAAAGGGTGGCAAAGAGAATTTGGTAATCACAAAGCCATTGAAAAGTCCAATCAATAAGCCTACAATAATAGCGGCCAAAATACTGCCAAAAATGGTAAAACCCACATGAATATTCAGTGCTCCAATGGTAATTCCGTCTTTGAGCAAACCTGCACAAATCACCGAAGTAAATGCCAATACAGAACCAACCGACAAGTCGATTCCTGCCATCAAGACAACCAAGGTCATACCTGTGGAAATACAGACATTTACCGAAATCTGACGAAGTACATTCCAGATATTATTGGCAGAAAGAAATTTATCTGAAAGAATACTTATGACAATACAGAGCAACAGAAGTGCAATCAGTGATTGTGATTTTTTTAATAGTTCTTTGTTCATTGTATGTTTATAACTATTTGAAAAAGAATCGAATAAAGTAATTTATAAAATTGCAGCCTTCAACAATTTATCTTCGTTGGCTTCCTCTGCACTCAACTCAGCAGTAATACGTCCGCCAGACATAACCAAAAATCGATCGGCTAAAGCTAGTAGTTCAGGAATCTCAGAAGAGACTACAATAAAGCTTTTCCCTTCTTGCGAAAGTTTTTTGATTAATTCATAAATCTCGTTTTTGGCATTAATATCAATTCCTCTGGTGGGTTCGTCGAGCATCAAAATACTAGGGTTAGTCGCCAGCCATTTGGCAAGAACCACCTTTTGTTGATTTCCTCCACTCAAATTCAAACAAAGCTGTTGTGAAGAAGGGGTTTTAATTGCCAACGAATCGATATAGCTTTGCGCATTTTGTTGCTCTTGTCGAGCATCAAGCAATTTGTCGCTAGCCAATGTAGTAAGTGAAATATTGGAGGCGATATTCATTCCCAAGACTAAGCCTTCTGTTTTGCGGTCTTCCGTTACAAAAGCTATCCCATTGGCAATGGCATCCTTAGGCGATTGAATCTTTACTGGCTTTTGGTGTACGACCATCGAACCTTTCAGGGCTGTACTGTTTAACCCAAAAATACTTTCGAGCAATTCGGTACGTCCTGCGCCCATCAACCCAAAAATCCCTAAGATTTCGCCGTGGTGAAGAGTTAATGAAATATCGTCTAATAAGTTACGATTCTTGAGTTTGGGGTGAGGAAGGGTAAAATTTTGAATGTTTAAGATTACCTCTTTTGAGATTTGAGTTTTAGCTTTTTTCTCAATCGTCACCTCACGACCCACCATTTGTCGAATCAATGCCTGCTCTGTAGTGTCTGACATATCACCTTCTGCTACGCTACAGCCATCACGCATAACGGTGTATTTTTCGGCAATACGAAAAAGCTCTTCCATTTTGTGCGAAATATACACAATCGTTTTACCCTCTTTTTTGAGTTCAGCAATAATACGGTGGAGATTATCAATCTCGGCATTGGTCAGCGCCGAAGTGGGTTCATCCATCAAAATCACTTGTGCATCAATCAATAAAGCCTTGGCAATTTCGATGAGTTGTTGTTCACCAACTTTTAAATTTTGAACCAAGGTATCAGGCGAAAGTTTCAGTTCTAATCTTTGAAGTAATTGATTCGTAACTTTTTTCATACCCGAATAATCGAGCATTCCCCACTGATTTTCAATTTCTTGACCTAAAAAAATATTCTCAGCGATGGTCAATGTAGGAATTAAGTTTAGTTCTTGATGAATAATCGAAATTCCAGCTTTTTGAGCATCTTTGATATGATTAAATTTTACAACTTGTCCATTCAAATGTATTTCGCCTTCGTAATCGGGATATACGCCTGTGAGAATTTTTAAGAGCGTTGACTTCCCTGCCCCATTTTCTCCTAAAATGGCGTTGACTTTGGCAGGATAAAAATTCAAGTTTACGCCCTTCAATGCTTTCACACCAGGGAATGATTTTGAAATATTGACTGCTTGTAGCACGTGCGAATGATTTTGTGGAAACGCTTATATTTTAGAAATCTTAATGGGCAATACACTCAAATTCAACAAGTCATGTTGTTTTTCACCCAGCTTTACTGCGCCAACTATGTCAATGGTATCGCCTGCTTTAATGGTTTTTAGTTCTTCAGGAATAGCTTTTTCACGAATAATCGTATTTAAGCTTTCTGAAATTTTGTTGAACTCAGCCGTAGTTTTGAAATCTGTTAATTTTACCAAACCCGAAGCATCACGAATGGCATTACCAAAAATGAATTTTGTATCTATTTCCAATGGTCTGTTGCCTGCTGCCAATACTTTCAATCTATCGCCCTGAACCTCCAAAATTTTGGCTTGGCATTTGACAAGATAATACGCCGTACTTCCTATGCCTAACCTATTGCCGTATTTGGCAATGTTGGCATGGTCATTTTCGGCAAAGGACGACAACAACTGCGATAGCTCTACCGCTTGCGATTTGGCGAGTATTTGTTGATATAAGTCTTGTGAATATTTAGCAAAATCAAAATTCGAATCCTTTTTTTGCTTCAAATCATCTAAACTTTCTATGTAGATGGAGTTGTAGATAGCCACAACTGCCAAGACAGAAGAAATGATAATTTTTTTCATAGTTATAAGTTTCTTGAGAGAACAGTCACCTCACACGATAATGTGGTTTAATGACTTGATTGATTATGAATGCCGAATTAGTACTGTAAGAAGGTTTTTATTTTGTTCAAAAGTGTTCTTATTTATTATTTTTTGGATGTAGTTGCAACCCTTGCGGTTGCCATTTTGAATGCGGTAACTGCAAGAGTTACCACTACACCAATTGTATTTTAATGATAAAGCTCAACCTTTGTACAATACTAATGCTGAATTTTGAATATAAAATACTAACTATCAATACTTTACTTACATTAAGTATCAGGAAAGATTAAACTAATAATATATCTGTATTACACTTTTGAATTATCTTTTTGACTTTGAGCATAATCCAATAACTGATATACTATTAACTAATAACTTACTCCGTTACTACTTATAATTTTTCGCATTGGCACTATTCACAAGTTCTACTTCTACAGGTACTCTTTGTGGAAAGTCACGCTTACCTTTCAAATACTCGTCGGCATATTGTGCAGCAGTTTTTGCCATAATTTTTGGATACTGCATACCTGTTGCGACGATTTTACCTTCCTTAATTTTTTCGATGACTTCCGAAGCACCATCAAAACCAAATACTTTTACATTGGCTTTTCCAGCAGCTTGCAATGCCTGATAAGCGCCTAGCGCCATAGCATCGTTGCCACAAAAAACTGCATCGATATTAGGATGTGCTTGCATGATGGTTTCCAAAACCTCCATGGCTTTATTGCGGTCAAAATCACCACTTTGTTGAGCTACCATTTTGAGATTAGAAAATTTGTCAACAACCGAATGAAAACCCTTTGAGCGTGCCCAAGTATTGTTGTCTCCCACCAAACCAAGTATCTCGACATACGTACCTTTTTCGTTCAAGGCTTTTACAAACTCAATGCCTACCTCGACACAACCCGAATAATTATCTGACAAAATTTGACTGGTAGCAGCATCATCGTTATTGATTTCACGGTCCATACAAAACACTGGAATACCAGCGGCTTTGGCACGAAGCACGTTGGAAACCGACCCATCAGCATCAGTTGGGTTAAAAAGAATAGCGTCGAACTCAGAAGAAATAAGGTTTTCAAAATTGTCGGACTCTACGGCAGGACTATTCTGAGAATCAAATATCTTGGCTTCATAACCTAGTTTTCTAGCATTTTCGGCAGCCGATTCAGCTAAGATTACAAACCAAGGATTATTGAGCGTAGAAATCACTACCGCTACTTTCTTCTTTTCATTCGACTGGCTTTTTGAACAAGCACTTACCAGAAAAACTCCTAAAATCAGCGATGCCGTTATGAGGATGTATTTTTTCATATTAGCCTAAAATGTTTAAAGCTGATTGTGTCAATCCCTTTTCTGAAATACCATAATGTTCAAAAATCTCACCTTGTGAACCCGAAACGGTATGCTCATCTGGTAAGCCTACGATTTTGAATTTGTTATGGCAACCGTTTTGTAAAAGCACCGAACCTACAGCCTCACCAAGTCCACCATACACAGAATGTTCCTCAACGGTAATAATTGGCGTATTTTGTGAAGCTAATTGCAAAATCAGTCTTTGATCCAAGGGTTTAATGGTATGCATACTTACCACTGTAGCAGAAATTTGATGCTCTTCAGCCAACTTTTGAGCGGCTTTTAGACATGGCCAAACGGCCTCGCCAGTAGCGATAAAGGTCAAATCTGATCCCTCTTTTACTACACGCCCTTTGCCCACTTCGAAGCTGGTCGCATGCTCAACCTCTTCGATTTTTTCGGGCATATTCTTTTTCCCAAAACGAAGATAAACAGGCGAATCCATAGCAGCCGCTTGGCGAATAGCCTCCGCCGTTTCGAAGTTATCCGCTGGTGCGATAATGGTAATATTATTGATGGCTCTCAAAACTGCGTAGTCGTGCAAACTATGGTGTGTACTACCTAAGGCACCATAACTTACACCTGCTGAAATACCAATAAGTTTGACTGGATTATCTGAATAGCAAACGTCATTCTTGATTTGCTCCAAGGCTCTAGCCGTCAAAAAACAAGCGGGTGAAACCGCAAAAACTTTCTTACGCATACTCGCCAAACCTGTGGCTACGCCAACTAAATTTTGCTCAGCAATACCCACTTCTACAATTTGCTCTGGAAGTTTTTGTCCAAATGCCACTAATTTACCTGAGCCTCTTGAGTCACTGGTTACTGCAAAAACGGTTTTATCAGCTTGGGCGAGCGATTCCAAGGTTGAAGCGAAGACCTCCAAATTGGCAAGCCCTACTCCTTTCGGAATATTAGTTATTTCTTGACCCATAAATTTACTGTTTATGTGTTTGATATATTGTATGCTAACTAGAGTATTTTTAAAAATTTTATTTGGCATTTGTTATAAAAACAAAATTTCCATTCGCCACACCTTACTTTTCTTGTCTTGACACAAGAAAAGTAACAAAAGAAAGTCAAGAAATCCTAAACTCGCCTGCGGCTCAAACAACAGGATTTCAGAAAAATAAATACAAAGGTTTTTATTTTGTTCAACAGAGTTCTTATTCATAGTTTTTTGGGTGTAGGTGCAACCCTTGCGGTTGCCATTTCAGATGTTGGATTTCGAAAGTATAGCCACTTTGGGGCTCATATTTTAAAACCGCTCTTTATTCCGAAATCAGAAATCCCATATCTGCAATAGTTGAAACTTACTCAGCACTGATCTTTGCTTATTAACTCATTCTACTATACGTCATCTAGCCATCAATCTCAGCCAAGGCTAACTCATATTGCTCGGCTGTTGGTACGCCATGATGCCATTTCAAGACATTTTCCATATAACTCACGCCCTTTCCTTTGGTCGTATGAGCAATGATAAATGAAGGCTTTCCTTCCTCAAAGGGAAGTGCATCAAAGGTATTCACCAAGGCTTCTACGTCATTGCCATCAACGTGTCGAACCGCCCAGCCAAAAGCTTCTAGTTTTTTATCGAGTGGCTCTAAGCCCATTACATCAGCATTCGGAGCGGTAATTTGGAGTTTATTGTAATCCAAAATAGCGCAAAGGTTATCGAGCTTATAATGCGCTGCAAACATAAATGCTTCCCAGTTGGAGCCTTCTGCCATTTCGCCATCGCCCAATACGGTGTAAACTTTCACGTCTGATTGATCTTTTTTAGCAGCCAAAGCACTCCCGCAGCAAATAGACAAACCATGTCCTAGACCACCCGTGTTCTGCTCCATTCCCTTAATTTTTTTGGTTGGGTGACCAATGTAAGGCGATTGATACTGACAAAGCGTCAATAAATCATCTTCAGGGAAAAAACCTTTGTCGGCCAAGACCACGTATAAAGCTTCTACACAATGCCCTTTGCTTTGGATATAAATGTCTTTTTCGGATGAATTAAAATTTTCAGGAGAAACATTCAATACCTTATTATAAAGCACATTCAAAATGTCAATAATCGAGAGGCTACCTCCTGTATGTCCTGCCTTCGCATTGTAGATATACTTGAGAATCTTTTTGCGATATGCTTTGGATTTCTCTTCTAATTCTTTGATGTTCATAGTGTTTGAGCTTCTTGAAATAAATCTCGTTTAAGTATCAGCTAATTATTTTGCTGCTCTAATGGTAATAATAATTCTTTGATAACTAGTCAACTCTGGTTTCCCGTTATCTGTTGCTTCCAATATTAGGTGGATAGTTTGTCCAGCCTGTACCTCTTTTGGAATCTGTATTTCAGTTTGAGTACTATTAGGATTCGAAATCGCTATTTTACCCGTGTAAGTTCCTACATTCATTTGCCACCACTTTGTCTGAACAGCATTTCCGTCGGGGTCAGACACAAATCCATTCAATCGAATTTTATCCCCACCCGAAGCCATTATTTGTAATGGACCTTCTACTCTTACAATCGGCTGATGGTTGGCATCGGCAAATTTTGGCGTTACCGACCATTGCATTCTTGCAGAAAAATCTTTTTGTGCCTGTGGAAAAAAGTTAGGAAATGTGTTTTCTTTGGCTTGCTTGTTGGCATTACTCAACACGTTTGCCATTGCGTTTGCACTAGTATCCGAGAGCATAAAGAAATTATTGGAAGTCTCCGTTTTAGCAATCGAACGACCACCCCATCCTCCATAAATGCCATCTTCATAAGCACGTAGCCCATTGCCCAACATATTCATAAAGGTATGGTCATCGCCTTCGCCCAACCATGAGCCTTTTTCTTGTACAGGCATCCAAACGGCATATCCTTTTTTCTTAAGCTCTTCATTCGTTAAACCTGAAAAACCAAAATAGTCAAGAATATCGCCTTTCACCATTTGTTTTCCATCACCCCAAACACGATATAACGCTCCCAATGGTCCACGACTGCTTACATTTTCGTTCATCCATTTAGCAGTCAAAAATGAAGCATCTTCTGCTTTTGCGTTCAATTGAGCGCCGTACCCGTAATTAGGAACATCCTTAAATTGGCGATATTCGATAGTAGGCCAGTGCGGCTTGATATAGGTGGCGTAAGTATCATCTTGGTCACCAGAAGGCAATAAAACCACTTTTTTAGTAATCTTTTTCTGAATAGCCTCCCATTGGGTGGTGTACTGATATTGTTCTTCAATTGATTTTAAGGCTCTTGCGATGGTGCTTTGCCCTCCCCAAGCAGTTATAAATAATTGCCCAGGTTTATCATCTAAAATAAGTGTTTTAATCAAATTTGAGCCTTCTGAGTCTTTGGAGATATCGCCATCAAACTCGATATTGCCATATCTAATTTTAGACTTCAGTATGGCTGGCGCAGGATATTCTGGGCTATGAACTTTAAGATTAGGGTATGCTTTTTCGTAGGCACCCACAATATCATGGATAAACTTTTCATCTTTTGCCCAACGCCATGATTCGCATGGGCAAAGATTTAAACCAAAACGAACATATTCTCTGCCCGGCACAGACCATTTAGTACCTTTTCCATCGCCTTTCCAGTGGAATCCGCTGCTGGCATAAATCAATCCTTCAATGTCGAGATTGTCGCTGTACAACAAAAAACGAATCAATGAATTGTTGTCGTCAAGCTCTGGATCGGCTGTTATAATGATTCTAGGTTTTTCTTTTTTTGTTGAAATTTGAGCTACAACTTTCACCGAAAGAAAGCCAAGATTCATGAGGATAGCCAAGCCAAAAAGCTTCGCTAGTTTTAAACAGCCGATTTTTGAGCACATCTTGATAAATTGTATAATTGGTTTTTGGATAAATATTCAAGTCATGGGGGGAATAAATTCACCCGCTAAGTGGAATTTATTCAATATCACAATACTTTCGCACTCTTCAAGCATTTTTCAGATAGGTGAATCTTGGTTTTTAGCGAATCCCTTCTCATTACTCATAAACAAATAACGAATCTCTTACCTAAGCCAATTCCAACGTTTTGCCCAATCTAGTAGTACATCATTTCGCCATTTGAGTACAGTTTTACCTCCCTGCCAAATATCATCATACAGTTCGGGGTTTGACCTATCTGTGTACCAATTTGTCCCTAACTGATAGTCAGTATTATGAGGTTTTCCTGGCCAAATATTATCTACTACAAACGTGCCGTTTTGCTCGTTAAATCCACTAATACTCGATGTTACCGTGTAGGTTAAAGTTTCAGTACGTTTTGGACAGTACCTTACCACATAGTTTCCATTTCCAAGATAAAAACCATCCCATTTTTGTTCTCCAATTTCAGACTTTACTGTCATTGTCAGGCATGCAGAGTCGGGCGAAATATTTACAACAGGTCCTTTAAACATAAATTCAACAATAGAAAATACGGTTACTGTATCCCTAATCGATGTATTACCGTTAAATAGTACTCTTGGACTATGCTTAAATTTCACATAACTACCCCCCCAGTTTTCTCTCATGGGATTGCTGGGATTACCATCCATCATGTATAACAATGAAGGAGTGTCGCCCATTTTAAGAACACCCTTGTAGCGGTTATCTTTATAATCTTTACCCAAAAAGCCTGCTTCTTTTATGTAGTTTTTATAGTAATTTTTATTACTCAAAGTATCTGGAACACTATCTGAGAAAAAGCCGTAGTAAGACGCATTTGATTCAATAAACCAAAGATTCGGAAAGTTTTTAGCAATGTAAGCATAGCTATTGGCACTCCATTTCTTATTAGGTCCACCAATAAAAAATACTTTTATTTTGTGTTGAATCTCTGGTTTATCATGTAATGCTTGTGCTAAGTCTTCCAATCCTCCCCAAACCAAAACCCATAAAGGTCTATCACTTTTTTTCTGGGCGCATTTAATAATCCAGTTCGAACCTTCTGTTGCGGTAGCATATCCCTTGAACGGGGCAGCGCCATGTCGTCCTTGTTTTACTACCGAACGTAAATAATCAGGTGATGACAATTCGGGTTTATGTTTTCTGAGTTTTGGAAGGTCTTTTTCGTATAGGTCTATTGTGCGAAGTATCTCTTCCTTCGTTCCGTCGCCATAAGACGGTGACGAAACTAAGCCTTCTATTTCAAACAATTCGTTGTACATGAGTAAGTGAATCATTGACTGATTATCATCTGGATCAGTTCCTCCAATATCCGTACTCACAAGGATACGTGGTTTTACGGGCACAGGTTTTTGTGCAATAACCGTTTGTGCGAGGAAGAAAAAAGAAAAAATCAAACTCAGCTTACTCATAACTTGATATTGAAAAGGTTTTCAGAATACATTGCTTTTAAGCTCATCGCCTAAAGCACTTATTGCTAATGCTTATAGATTTCCCAACCCATGTAATTTCCTAAAGCCTCTTCCAGAATTGAAGCTGTTTTAGAAGCATTCATTACCACGTGGTGTTCAAATCCATTACGGCAAACATATTTCATGAGTCCTTGTAAATCAGGAATTTGAGCTACTGCACGGTTACCAAATGTTTCTAATGGGTCATTGGTCAACTCACCTTCGCCAATATAAGCTTTGATAATACCTTTAGGATCGTCGGTGCTAATTCTTCCATAGGTCAATGGCATAGCAGGAGTACGTCCGTCCAAAGCACCATACGTATTTTCGACGCCTACCGAAGTTCCTAAAATTGGTGCATTGCTAATTTGAATATCTGGCAAGAAGGATTTTGCCCAGTTACCACAGTGGAACAACACACATTTGTCTTCGTCATTGGCATAATTATTATTCCAGTCAACCAATGCACTTGGCGAGCCTGATGCCAATTGCATCGCATACATTGAAAGTGTTCCTGTTACATCTACTTCGCATGCTGAAGGCAACATATTTTCAGACATGATACTCATGCTTGTACATACGTTGCAACCGTAGTTTTGTTGTAAAGAAGTCCAACATTGAATAGCAGTCGCATCTAGCACATTTTCTTCCATGATTTCTTTCAAAACCACATCTAATTTGGCAATCTGAATCATGGCTTCGTTTGGCGTTCTACCTTTAGACGCATAAGCGTTGATAGATTCCAAATGCTGTTTTACTTTGTCGTCATTGCCTGTTAATTTATTGGCACGTCCCAAAATTTCAGACAAGTCAAAAGTCGTTACCGTAATACCGTTTCTTTGAAGGATTTTTTCGGAATAACGAACTGTATTAAATGCCCCTGGACGAGCGCCAATAGCACCAATACGTACACTTTTTAAGCCTTTTACCACTCGACATACCGACACAAAATCAAGTAAATCTCTTTGGAAATTTGGATCAGCAGGAGCAGAAACATGTTGGCTCGTCAAGGTATATTTAATGCCGTATTGATAAAGGTTATTACAAACCGAAATCTTACCACACCATGAGTCACGGCGATTGACCACGTTCATTTTGCTCAAATCATCAGGGTATGCCTGAATCAATACTGGCACGTTGAGATTGGCTAATTTGAGGGTATCTGCTACGCCTTTTTCGTCACCAAAGTTGGGCAATAATACCAAAATCCCTGCAATCTCTTCACGATGGGCTTTGAACAAATCTGCACATTTTTGAGCTTCTCTGAAAGTCTCCACGCCCCCTAATTTTGTATCTGTAGTATCCAACAAAATAGGCTTAATTTTAAGGCTATTGAATACCTCAATAATTTCAGTTCTTGCTTTTTCGACTAAACTGTCTGGGAAGAAATCTCTGTTTCCAATAATAACGCCAAGTGTCATTTCAATTGTTTTTTAGGGATAAATCGCTATCCTATTTCAAGTTAAATTTGAATAAAGTCAGATATCAGTATTAGTGCTGAATTATGAGTTATGAATTATTATCTATTTCAGATATCGGATGTTGGATTTCGGAAGTATAAGCCTCTTTTTAAAAGTAATAATGGTATTTTACATCATTTCATAAATTAGAAATCCTGAATCTGAATCCAAAAGTAAAACTTTAAATATCAGCACTTTAGAAAAAATTAGACAAAAGAATATCAGGCATTAAAAAATGATTTTAATGCAAATACCTGATATTATTTAATCTAATTTTTTTGTAAAAGAAGCCTGTTAAATCTCCTTCTTTTCCCTTAGGCAATTATTACCTCTATTTCGTTATCTCTGAAAACCTCTTTGTGTTTGTCTTCAATGGCGTCGTCAGTAATGATATAATCTATCAAACTCAATGCGCCTAAGCTTGCCAAAGCACTTTTGCCAATTTTGGTGCTGTCTGCCACCAAATAAGTAATCTCAGCGGCATCTATCATGGCTTTTTTCACGACTAAATCACTAATACTTGGGTAAGTCAAGCCTGATTTTAGGGAAATTCCAGCCGTGGCTAGGAATAATTTTTGCACATTTAAGCCTTTAAAAAAATCAGCAGCTTTTTGTCCTGTTAGCGACAAGGTGGGTGGTTTAAACTCCCCTCCTGTCATAATCACCTCGATACTCGGCTCAGCACCGAGCATCATGGCTATATTCAAAGCATTAGTGATAATGGTTAGGTTTCGTATTCCTGAGTGTTTAATTTTCTTGGCAATCTCGGTTGTTGTACTTCCCGAATCTAGGATAATGGTATCGCCTGATTCGATATATTCAAGGCACTTTTCTGCGATTTTTTCTTTCTTATCTAAGTTATCTTGATGAATCAGTGAAAAACTTTTTACTTGATCTTCAACATTTTTGAGGTAAGCACCACCGTGTTCCTTTATAATCAAATCTTCAGCTTCCAGCTTTTCTAAATCCTGACGAATGGTAACCTCTGTTACTTTAAACAAGCGAGCCAAGTCGGCCACTTTAGCGGAACCATCTTCCTTTAATAATTCTAAAATCTTTTCTCTACGTTGATTTGGGAGCATAATGTCTAGATAATTTTAAGCTTCCGTTTGCTCTTTTATTCATCTTGAAACAAAAATAGAAAACAAAAACAAATAAAAGAAACAAAACGAAAATATTTTTTGTACTAATTTGCGAGTAAATATAGAAAAATCCACAAACCAGTTATTTTAAAGCATATTCGAAACAAAACAAAAGTTAATAATAAATAAAACAAAGATTTTCCGAATTGAATTTACATAAAAAGTAAAGAATACGAAATGTTTTTTAATACCAGTTCAAGACATTATCTTGAATTAGTTTTTTAACAGTTTTGAAACTGAATCAAAAAAGCGGTCGAAAATTGTTTTTCGACCGCTTTTTTTGAAAACTTACTAGATATTACTCAGCTTAAGACGCAATCATTGCGTCTTAAGCTGAAATGTAGATTAAAAACCTTTATCCCAAGGTCACAGTTTCTACGATTTCGAGACCGTAACCGAATAATGCTGCACGTTTTTTAGGATTATTTGTCAATAATTTGATTTTGGAGATACCTAAATCTCTTAAAATTTGCGCCCCAATACCGTAGTCTCTCTCATCGTTTGGTGTAATTTCAGTACTTTGATTAACACCCATTTCTTGAAGTTTGTATTTTTTCAAATCGCTCATTAAGTTGGCACTTTTACCATCTTGGAACATATACAAAATCACACCTTTCCCCTCATTTTCAACGGCTTGCATAGCATTTTTCAATTGTTGACCACTATCACAAAGTGTTGAACCGAAAATATCACCAACTACATTTGACTTGTGAACACGCACGAGTACAGGCTCATCCTTTTTCCAAGTTCCTTTCACTAAGGCCAAATGTGTATCACCTGTATCTTTTTGACGAAAAGCAATCAAATCAAAATGCCCCCAGTCTGTTGGCATATCTACGCCAATTTCTCTTTTGATGAGCGATTCGGTTTGCAGACGATATTCTACCAAGTCTTTGATTGTAACCAGTTTAAGATTAAACTTATCAGCTATTTTTCTCAAATCTGGCAAACGAGCCATCGTACCGTCTTCGTTTAAAACTTCAATGAGCACGCCAGAAGGTTTGAATCCTGCTAGTTTGGCAAAATCCATCGCTGCTTCGGTATGTCCTGTACGACGTAAAACACCCTCTGTTTTAGCTTTCAAAGGGAAAATATGTCCTGGGCGACCCAATTCTTCTGGCTTTGTATTTTCGTCGACCAATGCCTGAATGGTTTTGGCGCGGTCTGGTGCCGAAATACCTGTTGTACAACCATGCCCCAGCAAATCTACTGATACTGTAAAAGGCGTTTCGTGAGAGGAGGTATTATTTCCCACCATCATATTCAAGCCCAATTCGGCACATCTATCTTCTGTCAAAGTCACACACATCAAACCACGACCTTCCTTAATCATAAAGTTGGCTAATTCTGGCGTAATGGCCTCCGATGCACAAATCATATCTCCTTCATTCTCACGGTCTTCGTCATCAGCTACAATAATAATTTCGCCTCTACGAATAGCTTCAATTGCTTCTGGAATGCTATCTAATTTTATTTCCGACATGGTATTCATTTTAATAATCAAAGAAGCCAAGAGCCTCTTCAATCGATTTGTTTTCATTTTTCACTTCAAAATTATGCTTTTTAATGATTCGGAAAGAAAAAAATAAAAAAACGAAAGGAATTTAGGGTGAAATCTATATCAGATTTGGGATTTCTGATTTCGGAATTATATGCAGGGACACTCAGATGAAAATATAAATTATTCCGAATTTTAGCGATTTAGTGATTTAGCGAGTGAGTGATTATGTAAAAATATGTGTTCCATCAGTAGAGACGCAATGATTGCGTCTTAAGCTGAATAAAATCTAGTATAATAGCATCAAAAATTTGGAGAATAACCCTAATCTTAAAATTCGGGATGAATCATGTTTGATAGATATAACTCTGCTTGAGACCCAATCATTGCGTCTCTACAGATACCTTTCTTTTAACACCTTGATTCTTTTCTACTTATTCAGCATAAGACAATCTTCTTTTTAACACAAAAGAGAAAAATACGCCTACTAATGCCATTGCCATGCCTACCAAAACGGGTGTATTGTAACCAAAACCATAAGTTATAGGCAAACCACCTAAGAAAGCACCCAATGAGTTACCGATATTGAAACTCGCCTGCGTGGCCGCAGAGCCCAGCATTTCGGCGCCTTTTGAGGTACTAATCATCAAAATTTGAATTGGTGCTGCCAACGAAATAGATAATGCGCCTGCAATAAATGTCAATATCAAAGAGATGATTTTATTTTCTGAGAAGAAATGGATGCCCAATAATGTCACCGCCATCGCAACCAACAACCACAAACAAGCTTGAACGGCTGGCAATTTATCCGCTAACTTTCCACCAATGATATTTCCTACAACCATACCAAAGCCTGCCAAAACCATAATCCACGAAACGCTATTTGCTGAGAAATGAGATACCTCAGTCATCAATGGCGCTATATAACTAATCCAAGTGAACAAACCTCCCGTTCCGATAGAAGTAATCACGATAACCAACCAAGCATCTACACGCTTAAAAAGTTCTAGCTGTGACATCGTACTTTCTCCTTCATTTTGATCCGATGGTAAGGCTGGTAACCAAAGATTGATGAATAACAAGGTGGTTAATCCTATGATGGTTACTAAAGCAAAGGTATATCTCCACAAATACTCGTGGCCAATCCATGTACCAATAGGCACCAACAACAAATTGGCTATTGTCAAACCTGCAAACATCGTAGATATAGCTTGTGCTTGTTTGCCTTCATCCGCCAAGCGACTTGCTACTACTGCTCCAATACCAAAAAATGCACCATGAGGTAGACCTGCTAAAAATCTAAAGAACAACAAAGTAGTCGCATCAGGAGCCAAAGCGGATAATGAGTTGAAAATGGTAAAAATTACCATTAAGAACAATAGCATCTTTTTGGGTGGATACTTACTTCCCAACAACACCAATAAAGGTGCACCAACAACTACGCCTGCCGCATAAGAAGAAATAATGTGAGCGGCGTCAGTGATACTAACTCCTAGATTTTTGGCAATATCAGGTAAAATCCCCATTACCACAAATTCGGTAGTACCGATGCCGAGTCCCCCTAGGAAGAGTGGAAAAAAATGTTTTTTCATGATTTCAAAAATGATTGACAACAAGTGTGAAGAGCTGTCTGTCAACAATTAATTAAGTTTTCTTGGATAGATCGTAATACTTTTCTAACCTCAAAGTTCGGTAGATAATTCAACAAAACTGGACATATCTATCGGATTTCAGAAATTCATTAGAGACGTCAAAAACAATATTGATTTAGTACAATCTTTTTGATGCTTTTGAGCTATTATACTTCAATAAATCCTAAAAAACGCTGGGCTTTCTGTCAAATGTTAAAATGATTTTAAGTTAAATAGTGTTAAATACAAACCTGATTTTCAGGACATAACAAAAATGTATTTTCCTTTGTGTCATGGATTGCTTTTGCATGCTAGCTACGACAAGAATCCTCTAATTTCTATTTTTCAACATCAAAACATTTTCACCTACAAGAAAGTACTGTGAGGTACTGGCACGCAAGCTAAGTACCTATTGCTCTTCTTAAAATCCAACATACTATGACATCATTTCGACAACTCAACAATGGAATCGGTTGGGCAGTGTTTGTTATTGCCTTTATCGTATATGCAGCGACGGTAGAACCTACAGCTTCATTTTGGGACTGTGGCGAGTTTATCGCTTGTGCCTACAAATTACAAGTACCGCACCCACCAGGGGCACCTTTGTTTCTTTTGCTTGGCAGATTTTTCTCCCTATTTGCAGGGGCTGATGTCACCAAAGTGGCTTATTGGATTAATATGCTATCGGTACTGACGAGTGCCCTGACCGTGTTGTTTATGCACTGGACAATTGTTTTAATTGGTCGCAAAGCCTATCAAAAACCTTTTTCAGACTTAACACAAAGTGAGGCATTCACACTCCTGAGTGCAGGCTTTATTGGTGCCTTGGCGTATGCTTTTTCTGATTCATTTTGGTTTTCGGCAGTCGAGGCGGAGGTTTACGCTATGTCTTCATTTTTTACTGCGATTGTGGTTTGGGCAGCCTTCAAATGGGAGCTTATTGAAGATGAAGCCGCTGCGAATAGATGGTTGATTTTCATTGCCTATTTAGTGGGTTTGTCAATTGGGGTTCACTTACTTAATTTGGTGACTGTCCCAGCTTTGGCATTAATTTATTATTTCAAGAAAAATCATAAGCCAAGTTATAAAGGAGGTTTTCTGGCGTTATTGGTTGGTTTGGTGATTTTAGGCATTATCAATTCCTTAATTATTCCTGGCATACCATCAATGGCTTTCCAGTTTGAATTATTATTTACCAATGGATTAGGCATGCCTTATGGTGTTGGCGTAAGTCTATTTTTGATTCTCTTCTTAGGAGCTCTTATTGGCGCTATTCGCTATTCGATTATTAAAAACAAAGTACATTTAAACGTGAGTTTGCTGGCTTTGTGCTTCGTACTTATTGGTTATTTGTCATATACTTTGGCGTTGGTTCGTTCCAATTACAATACCCCTCTCAACGAAAATAACCCAAGTAACATTCTTAATTTTGTAAAATACCTCAAACGTGAGCAATACGGCGAGCGTTCGTTGTTATATGGTCCTATTTACACGGCAGAGGTTGAAAATGTAGAGCGTGGCAAGCCTCAATACAAAATGTCAAATGGCAAATACGAGATTTATGATTACCGACAAAAATTGATTTTTCCCAAAGAGCAAGAAATGCTTTTCCCAAGGGTATATTTTAGTCCAATGGAACAGTATCCGAAGCAATACGCTGAGATGCTTGGTTTAGCACCTGGACAAAAACCTACTTTTGGTGACAATCTTCGCTATTTGTTTTCGCATCAGATGGGGCACATGTATATGCGCTATCTGTTATGGAACTTTATTGGTCGTAATAGCGATGTCCAAGATGCTGGTATGTCATTTATCAGCAAAAGTCCCTATTCAGCTCTTTCCGCTCGTAGTAAATCTCACAACAATTACTTTGGCCTACCTTTAATTTTGGGTTTGATTGGTTTTTTCTTTTTGATGAAAAAAAATGAGAAAGACTTTTTGACCACCGTTTTAATGTTTTTGTTAACAGGAATAGGATTAGTTATTTTCTTGAATGCCCCTCCTACCGAGCCTCGCGAACGAGATTACATTTATGTCGGTTCGTTCTACTTTTTCTGTATTTGGATTGGATTAGGCGTTATACAATTAACGGAATGGGCAAACAAGTTTCTTCGTAAACCTATACTATCGGGTAGACTAGCCAGTTTAGCATCGTTGGTCATTCCTGTGATTTTGATTCAACAAAACTACGATGACCATGATCGTAGCAATCGTTATCAGCAGGTGGATTTTGCCAAAAACTTGTTAAACTCTTGTGAAAAAAATGCCATTTTATTCACCGCTGGCGACAATGATACCTTTCCGCTTTGGTATGTACAAGAGGTAGAGGGTTTCCGTACAGATGTGCGAGTTTGTAATCTCTCGCTATTAGGAACGGATTGGTATATTGAGCAAATGAAACGAAAAACCTACGAGTCGGAGGCGTTGCCTGTTTCTATTTCTGAAGATTTGTTACGAGAAGGGATCAACGATCAAATTCTTTTTTATGAAAATCCAAATGTAAAAAGTGGTATCAATTTGATTGAATATCTCAAATTAGTAAAAGATGATAATCAAGCTATCAAAGTACCGTTGCAAGACGGCACTTCGATTAATATTTTGCCAAGTGAAAACCTTACGATTCCAGTAAATATAGATGAAATCAAAAAAGCTGGTTTTGTACCTAAAGACGTAGAACCTTTGCTAACAAACCAAATGAATTGGTCAATTGGTACATCAGGCATTCTGAAACCGCAATTGGTACAGCTTGACATCATTGCCCAAAACGCTGCCAATGGCTGGAAACGTCCGATTTATTTTGCGTCTTCACTCAGCAAAGTGAGTTACCTCAATATGAAAGAGTTTATGCAATTGGAAGGTTATGCCTATCGATTGATGCCTGTAAAAATCGAAGGTGCTACCGAAGGAATTGTGAATACAGCCGTATTGGAGCGTAATTTGATGAAAAAAATGGTTTGGAAAAATCTTGACAACCCTCAAGTATATCATCATTCCGAGTTTTATCAGTTACCAACTACCATGGGGAGATTATCCTTTCAACGTTTGGCGAGCCAGTTTGCTCATGAGGGTAAATACCAAAAAGCAAAAGATACCTTAGATTATTGCAAACGTATCATGCCCGACCAATCTATTCCGTACGACCATGTATCAGCGGGTTTTGTAAGCTTGTATTTGACCATTGGTGACCATGCCTCCGCTATGGAAATCGCCAATACGATGATGAATCGCAATAATCAATTATTAGATTTTTATGGAAAAAATCGCCGTGCAAGCAACGAGCAAGATATACAATTTGCTCTCTTCCAAATGCAAATTATTGTTGAAAGCCTCAAAAATGCCAAAGCCCCCGAGGCCGAAAAATACGAGCGAATGTTTCAGCAACAACTCCAGAAACTGAGTAGCTAGGAAAGAGATTTGAGTGATGAGGTGTGAGTCAGCACTTTGCGAAGGAATTAAAACTATTGCAGATTGGGGATTTCTGCTTTCGGAAATCTCCAATATCTGCATAATTCACAATTCTACATTCACCATTAAATACTTTAACTTTGAATCTATCCATGTTTCAATTTAGAAACACCTGTAGCAAAAACAATTAGTCCCAATACGGCACAACCAGCCATCACAGCCGTCATAGGAACACTAGTGCCATTGCTAAGCATACTCACCGCAGCGGCAGCCAACGACCCAAAACACATTTGTAAAGCACCTAGCAATGCCGATGCCCCACCGATAGATTTGGTAAATGGATATAAAGACAAAGCCGAAGAATTGGGATAACTAATGCCCTGACAACATAAAAATAGAAACACTAAAGCCAAAGCACTGTATAAATTGAGCCAGCCCCAAATACTTACTAGACATAAGATCACTCCAACCAGCGTTTGGACACGTAAAGAAACACGTACTACCTGACTGCTACTGTATTTTTTCAGTAAAAGATTATTCACTTGACTACTTGCAATCAAGCCTCCTGCTAAAAAGCCAAATATCCATCCATATTCCTTTTCTGAAACCCCAAAAAGTTTCATAAACACAAAGGGCGAACCCGATAGATAAGCATATACCCCAGCCGAAATCAGCGCACCTGCAAAAGCGTACGTGTAAAACTGAGGTACTTTTAGGATGTCAATGAATGACAAAATGATGGCTTTAGGTTTTAATGAAATTGACTCATCAGGTTTTTTACTTTCAGGTAAAGCAAAATAACAGGCTAAAAACAAGATTACACCCAAGCCAAACTGCATATAAAACACACTATGCCAACCCATTAAGGTAATCATATAACTTCCTACACTAGGTGCAATAATGGGTGACACACCCAAAATCAACATCAGTAGGGAGAATATTTTTGCCGTTTCTTCTACAGGGAATACATCTCGTACAATCGCACGAGGGGCGACCATACCTACACAAGCGCCCAATGCCTGTAAAAATCGGGCTGCAATCAGCACCTCTACTGAATTGGCGGTAGCACAGGCAAGTGAGGCTACCAAATAAATAGATAAGCCAATCATCAAAGGCTTTTTACGCCCAAATCTGTCCAGCAGAGGACCGTAAATTAACTGTCCTACCGATATACCGATAAAGAAACTAGACAAAGAATAAGCGACCTCGTCGACGGTAACACCTAAATCCTTGGCAATGGTTGGGAAACCAGAAAGATAAGTATCTATTGAAAAGGGACCAATGGCTGATAATAAACCAAGAATAAGAATTAGTATACTGCGATTTTTCATTCGGGAGATTGCTATTGTATCAAAATGATTACAAAGGTAGTGAAGTCGAACACGTTTTATTCAACTTTTCAAAAACTTCACGAAAGTACTTCACAATCGAACACCGAATCTAATCCAATTCAAATGAAATATTACAAAAATCAAACAATATACTTGTCAGAAATCAGTTTGAATACTTCCATATTTCAGTTCCATACAAAACATCTATTTTCTTTCGGTTTTTCACATAATCTTGAAAGTTATTGGAATTAGAAAAATCATACAAAGTCCCATCGCATTTGTATTGATGAATATTGGTAGATGAGCAAATAGAACATTGTATTTCTATGACATTTTCACCCTTGTATTCAAACAAGACAACACCATTAAGCTTATCGGCATTATCTCCAAAAGTGTATACTTTCATTTTGTCAGAAAGCCATTTTAGATTATTTACTGGGTCTTTTATGCCACAAACTTCCACGTTTGAGCTTCCATTGAGCGGGTCCTCAATATCTTTTTTGCAAGCAGAAAACAATGATAGTGACGAGCAAGTCACGATGAGTAGAAGAGATTTGATTTTCATAGTAAAGTTTCAGTATATGGTGGACTAATTTTAGTATAAATATTAACGAGGAAAGAGGTTAACAAAGATAAGGAATTTTGGTAAAAGTCTCAATAGGCGTTTCAATGGAGATATTCAACAACATTCACATTAGTGTAGAACGATGTCATTATTTAGGAAATAAGACAAATAAATATTCAATCAAACTTTCAATTAATACAATGATAATCAGAAAATTGCACTAAAGCAACAAACCTAAATTCAGCGTTATTAGTTTATATTTGATTACTTAGCTACTACTCTTCCAACTCCATATCATGTTTTTTAAGATATTGATTGGGGGTTAGACCTGTTTGCTTTTTAAAGGCTGTAAAAAAAGTACTTTTACTTTTAAAACCGCATTCATTGGCAATGGCTTCTATGGTATAATTCTGATACTCTTTAGAGACAACTTTTTCAGTAAATGCCTTGATTCTGTAGCTATTGATAAAATCGTTATAGTTCATTTTGGCTACAGTATTAATGGCATTCGAAATAGCATAAGGTTGAATCCCGACTTCCATTGCTAATTCTGAAATCGTAAATTTATGATTGTGATAAGATTTACTTTTTTCTAAAGCAATTTTAATCAATTCAAAATCTTGAAGATTGATAATATCAGGTTCTTTATCCACTTTTGTAGTACTTATCTTCGCTAATTCTTCGAGCTCTTCAAGAGGATATTTTTCTGCTGAAGACGTTACTGTCGCTCTCAAAGAGCTATCTTTTATAACGAAATACGAAGCAAACAGGACAAAAGTCATCAAGGAATGAATTAATGAAACCTTATCCATAAAAGGATTTTGATCGACTTCTCTCAGTAACTCATTGGTAAGCAAATACATATACCCATTTGAAATATACAGCAATAAAAAACCCACTACAAAAAAGACATCCCATTGAGGCAACAATTTTTCATTGGTAAAAGCGTTTTGTGTTTTTACCACAAATTTCCAAACTAAACCTAGGTAGATAAATCCTAGAATACTTTGCGCATAGGGAATCCATACAAAAGGTATCCAACCAAAGGTTTTAGTAAACAAATCCTTCGCCTCAATATGTCGAATGAGTTCAATTTTTTGCTCAAACGGCATCGTATAAAACGGAATCAAATCGATAACAACGACAAAAAATGGAAGTATCTGCATTAAAACATTTTTAACCGTAAATGTGTAGGTTCTTTGCGTGACAATAAACAAATACAAAAGATATGGACCCGCAATGTAGAAGGGACGAGCCACCAACAAAAGACCGCTGATGGGATAATCTTGAATAAGTCGAGTAGTGATACAAACTTTCATGATGAGAAACCAAGCCCACAATAGTGTTACAGCTCCCCAGATAGTTTTTGATATAGAGTAAGGTCGAGTGAAAGCCTTTGTTAGACTCCCTAAAGTGATTGCGATAGCAACCAAATTTAAAATTATTGTCATAACATCAATGTTAAGGCCGATTATTCCAAATCTAAATAAAGGTAAGAGGAATAAAACAACTTTCCGAACCGTTAAATAAGCTTAACTACTATTTCAGGCTCAAAAATGTACTTGGCGGACTTGGATTTGGTTTATAAAATAAGGATCTACTGACTGTTAAAGCAAATTTAGCTTGAATTATGGTTATACCTGAAAAGATATAAAAGTTTTTCACATTATCCAATATTTTAAAAGTTCATTTAGAATCCATTGGGTGAAAGTAGAAGTTTTATCCCCTATTTTCAATAACACAATAGAAAACTATTTGTTTGAAAAGCCAGTTTTGAAGAATAAGCTAGAAATATAGATTTATTTTGCATGAAAGCTACGAATACTTCTTCTATTCATAGAATGGCTATTTAGTTTTCCCTTCTCAAAAGAACCTAACCCAACTTCAATTTTATAGTATTTTTTTTAGAAATAGCCTGCCACGAAAATTTATATTGTCTTAACATTTCCTTCATAAAATCGCTCTTACATGCAACATGTAACCTTTTTGGGTGTCATTGCATCAAATCTATTCATCAAGCATTTATCTATTTTATGAAAAAACTCTTACCTCTACTTCTAGCAATTTTAGGCTCTGTGGCAACTTTTGCTCAAACTGGTTCTATTCAAGGTAAAATAGTTGGCTCAGACCAAAAGCCACTCGCAATGGCGACTTTAACCGTGTTTTTGGCTAAAGATACCTCTATCGTTTCCTATCGTATTAGTAATGAATCAGGAGAATTTAAGTTTACCAACCTACCAGTCAATGTTCCGTTGCGACTTTTGGCAACCTATGTAGGAAATGAGGCCTACCGACAAAGTTTTACATTGACCTCTCAGAACCCATCACAACGATTCGACTTAATCAAGATGCAAATGACCAGCAAAAGTCTTGATGAGGTAATTGTAACAGCCGAGCGCCCTCCTATCACAGTCAAAAACGATACAATTGAGTTTAATGCTAATTCCTTTAAAACTTTACCCAATGCCTTGGTAGAAGATTTATTGAAAAAACTGCCAGGGGTTCGTATCGATGCTGATGGAAATATCACCATGAATGGCAAAGCTGTCAACAAAATTTTGGTGGATGGAAAATCCTTCTTTGGTGATGACCCCAAAATGGCGACTCGTAACCTTCCTGCCAACGCCATTGATAAAATCCAAGCAGTCGACGATAAAGAACAAGCCTTGTTGAACGGTGATAACAATACCAGTAATGTCGGAAAGGTAATTAATATCACCCTGAAAAAAGGTTATAAGAAAAGTGCCTTTGGAAAAGTCTATGCAGGCGGTGGTACACAGGATGTATATGAACTAGGGGGCATTATGAACATTTTCAGAGACACTCTACAAGTCAGCGTTTTGGGATACAGCAATAACCTTAATCGACCAGGTTTTAGTTATAGTGAATTAATGAATAATGGCGGATTGCGCAGAAGTAATGCCAACAGAAGCTCCAACTCTACTCGCATCAATAACGGCATGAATGGCAGTATGGTCGACATCAATGGCGTAAATTTTGGCGGAAATACCAATTTTGGTATTGCTACCAGTAATGGTGGAGGTTTTAACCTTAATCATGCTCCTAACGTCAAGAAGTCATTTTATTTACAATATTATTTTGGCGAAGTCCGAAATAGACTCAACACAGACCGCTTGGCAGAGTTATATAACGGAGATACTATTATCACCAATCACAGAGTAACCAATGTACTTACCAAGAATTACGGACATAGTGTAGGAGGTGGCTTTAAGATAAAAACCGATTCGGTGACAACCCTCAATTTCAATGCAGGATACACTGCAGGTTTGGTCAGAGAAGCCCCTAATGTGCTGATTTCTAGTGAAAATAATTATTTAGGTGCGCTAAGCAAGGGGAATATCAATCAGTCAAATGATATTAATAACTACAATTACAATCATACTTTTTACCTACTCAGAACAGGAAAGACTAACAGTAAACGGTTGATGTCGATTGTCCAAAGTCTTAACATTGGCAATAATTCCAGCGATTACATGACAAGTTCTGTTCTAAACTACCTATATCCCAGTAGATATGATAGTCTCCAAAATCAGTTGCGACAAGTTCGTTTACCACAAGCATTTGGTAGTTTATCAGTAAGTTTTTATGAACCAATTCATAAACTATTCACGCTTCGATTTACGAATAGATATAGTTTTACTCAAATCAAAAATACCACTCAGATGCTGTACGCCAACCCACTTGGTGATTCGTTTAGTGTCTTAAATCCTGTACTTAGTGGTTCTTTTGAGCGCCAACAACATGAGGTGTTTTTGGCACAAAAGTTAGCATTTCAGTACAAAAAACTGACTATTGTAGCAGGAATTGACGAAACGTTTTTGACGTCTCATTTGAATACTTCGGCAGAAACTAACTCTATTCAAAGGAATATTCAGAAGTTGAATCCCAACTTGAATATCAGTTTCAACAACCTTACTTTGACCTATAACAAAAACTATAGTTTGCCCTCTTATTCGTACTTATTACCCGTTTTTGACAATTCAAACCCCTATTACATAGCGAAAGGGAATCCGAATTTACAGCCAACAGCAACATCTGATTGGTCATTAAGCTACAATTATAATAACCAAACCAAAAACTTGAACATTTGGTGGTATTGTCGGCTTCCCATTTTTAGTACAGTTTAAAAATATACATAATCTGATTGTTTTGATTATGTATTTAACCCTTCTTGGGCTGAGTGTAGCGTAGCGGAACGAAGCCCAAGAAGGGTGT
>NZ_JASHIE010000018.1:0-162821 GCF_030056655.1 Flectobacillus rivi | reverse complement strand
CTTTTTAAACAGTGCATCAGCTTGCCATACGGTAACTTCAGACAGCCATTGATTTTGCGGTTGAAAACATAATATGGGAGCATGTTTACAGCGATCAGTACATTCAATTTTCACAATTTCAACCTTGTCTTTGAGTCCATGGTCTTTTATAGACTCCTTAAAGAACTTCCGAAGTTCTTTATGTTTTCCGCATTTGCTACCATCGCAAATCAGAATGGTTCTTTCGGGAAATGTTACATGAGACATAACTTTTGAAGATTTTTAGTACAAGATAAAAAAAAACCTATCCAAAATAAACGGATAGGTTTCTGATAGCGAAATAAAGGTATAGAGGTCGACTTTCTAAATACAAATTGAAATGGCTTTTTGATTCAAAAGGACCAACTGCATTGCGCCAGTTGCACTACGCCAGTCGCACTGTGCCAATCCTTTCATCAGCCATTTTAGTTACTCAGTAATTAATGCGGTTTTATTTTTTTGTTTTGGTAAAGTATCTCTCTTTTTATTGCGGCGGCCCCACCAAATCATAAATCCAGTAATAGGCAAACTTGCTGAAATGAGACTTACTGAAAAAGCTAAAATTTTTCCTGCAATACCCCAAATAGCACCAACATGAATATCATAATTCATTCTGAAAAGTTTGTCAGACGCAGTAGCATCTTTGAGACGACCATAAATGTGTGAAACATTAATTTCTTTGAGAGTATATTGATCAAAGTATCGATAATCTGTTGTCCAGTAAGTACCTTTTTGATGATTTACATTCACAGCAATTGAAGCAGAATCGGATTCGGGAACGTGGACTTCGATGGATGCTGCGTGAGGTGTTTCTTTCAATACTTTTTGCCAAGCTTGGTCTATGGCTACTTCTGAACTTGAGGTAGGGACTTTTCTTGAAAGTGGTTCAACAAATTCTAAAGATTTTTTTCCGCCAATACCAGCATAAACTCCTTTAGAAAACCATTGAAATCCCCAAACCAATCCCGTTATAACCAATACAACCACCACCCACGAAGCATAAAAACCTAAAACGTTGTGTAAATCATAGTTTTTGCGACGCCATTGAGCATTCCATTTAATTGAAAATCGCTGTTTGGCAGCACTTTTATTTTTAGGCCACCAAAGAATAATGCCAGAAATAAGCAGGACAAAAAAGACCAGTGTTGCCGAAGCCACGATAGGTTGTCCAACTGTAGGAGGTAACCACAAATAATAATGCCCATCTAACACCCATCTAAAAAAATCCTTTGACATATCTTTCACATGCAGCACCTTGCCTGTGTATGGGTCGAGGTACACGAGGAAATAATGGTAAGGTTCGAAATGATAAAATATAGCTTGAACTGATTGATCGGACGTGCCGTACATAATTGCATGTAAATTTCTGGTAGGCAAAGTTTTAGTAGCAATCTCCTGTAATTTGGAAGGAGATAACATCGATGTTTTTTGGGGTGTAACAAAACGAAACTCCTCAGTTGCATTTTGTATTTCTTCCTGAAAAGCATACAAACAACCCGTAACACTAATGATAAAAACGATAATCCCTGAAGCCAAACCCAAGAATAAATGAATTTTTCCGACAAGTTTTTTAAAATTCATTGAAGAATAATTTTAGATGTATAATCAATAAATGAGCATCCCTCCTATTGGAAGGATGCCTCTACAATTAAAATTTGTATCCTACTGTCAAGCGAGCATTGCGTAGGGCTTCCGTTTGATAATAATAAAAACCACCCCAGTTGTAATAAGCACCTGAATACAAATAGGCATTAAGTAAATTATTGATATTCAATGCAAAAGATAATTTATTGACTTGATATGAAACTGCGCCATCCATTTTGAAATAATCTTTCAGAGGTTGTTTCGTTCCATCAAATACGTACCAAGACGAACGACCATTTTGATATTGAGCTCCCAACGAAACGCCCCAGCCTTTCAATTTTCCATTGGTAGCTTTATATGATAACCAAGCATTGGCAATGTTTCTGGTTGAACCGGGCACATCAACACCCTCATTTACAGGATTGGTATCTTTGGTAACTTTTGCGTTAGTATAAGCATAATTTAAGGTTAGGTCTAGTCCATGAAGGATTTGTCCACGAAGGTCAAATTCAACACCTTTTGTTTGAGTTTGTCCCAACTGCACAGAAAAATTAGGGTTGCTAGGATCAGCAGTTAGTACATTATTCTTGGTGATATTATAAGCAGCCACAGAGGTAGTCCACAAGCCTCCCAGCCATTCTCTTTTCAAACCAATTTCTTTATTATTGCCTGTAATAGGCTTAAAACTTACACCATTTTGACCAGCACCAGCTTGTGGAATGAATGCTTCATCAAACACCGCGTAGGCAGAAGTATGTTTATCAAGCGAATAACTTAAGCCAACTCGTGGTGTAAATTTGTTTCCAACAGCTTCGCCAGCATAAGGATTACCGTCAGTTGAGGACGTAAAGCGACCAGCCAAGGTTAATCTTAATTTGTTTTCAATCAGATGAATTTCATCTTGCACATAAAACGCATAGTATTTTTGGTAATAATGCGCCCCACGTTCTTTTAAGCTTTTACTTCTATCATACACAGGATATACCGATTCGGGAGTAATACCGTATTGTGGATTGTAAATTGCCAAAGGAGTAATTTCCTTTCCATCTACAAAATCATGATAATAATCCTTGTAACCAATGTCGGTACCTCCCAACAAAAGGTGTTTAAAAGAGCCCGTTTTAAAATCTCCATTTACAAAAAACTGTCCAAGCTTATTTTCACCTAATACATCCCAGATAGACATTTTACGATAAAGTGTATCGCCATTGGCTGATATACCAGTAGGCCACATCGATTGTCCCACTTGGCTATAATTCATATAAGCCACCTGTCCTGTAAACTTCCAATTAGGATTAAACGCATGAGCAAACGTCAAAAAAATCGTATTGTCGTTGATATTGGTCGGATCCATATTTTTCTCAGCAGTCGTAAAACTTGCTGGTAAATCAGCAAAACCTTTTTTCGAATAAGAATAATTAGACCCAATCATTGACATTTGGTTATACTGGTAGGTGTACTCAGCGGTCAATGAAGTTTTAGGTGAAATTTGGTATTTGATAACTGGTGCTACCGACACACGATTATTGTGCTCAAACAAGCGGTGCGAGCCTTTCGACTGCCCCATAATGTTTAGACGGTACAGTAATTTTCCATCATTCGTCAACTTTCCATCCAAATCCAATGTAGTACGATAGGTATTAAAACTTCCTACAGTACCAGTTACCTCGCCACGTGTAATCCCCGTTGGCTTTTTGGTTACTACATTGTAAAAACCCGCAGGTTCACCATTGGCAAGCATAAATCCAGCAGGACCTTTGACAAACTCAATACGCTCGACCATACTCATATCTTCAGCAAGAGGTCCCCAAGCCATTTGCACATTCATTCCATTTCTAAAAGCTGCAATTTGCGAACCACGCATATTCAAAAGTGCATAATTATCCCAGTGCTCAAGGCGTGTAACGCCACTTACATTGCGGGTTACGCCTTCGAGCATGTCAAAAATTTGTTGGTCTTGAAGGAGTTGTTTCGTAACAACTTGGATATTTTGAGGTAATTCGAGTAAAGGGGTTTTTAATCTTAAAGAGATTGAAGGATAATCTGTTACATATTTACTAGGGTTCGAGTTTACGATAACTTCCTGTAATTCTTTGGCACTTTCAGGTAAAGTCAAGGTAATTTCCAGTGTTTGTCCAGAGGTTAAACTTACTTTTTGTTGAACAGCTTCTAAGCCTACAAAACTAGCCTGAACTATATAGTTACCAGCTTTAAGCCCTTGAATTTCAAAATTACCAGCATCGTTGGTCACTACACCTTTATTAGTACTACGTAAAATTACATTCACAAATTCCGCAGGTTTGCCCTCTTTAGTTTTGACTTGTCCTTTCAATACTGCGGTTTGAGCTATTGATAACCATGAACACATCAATAGCATCAATGTAAAATAAATGTTTTTCATTATAGAAATATTTGAGAGTTGATCAAGTGGTTAGTGTCCACTATTTAGGGTATCCCCAAAGCCATATTTATAGATTGAAATCCCTAATTATTTTGATTTTGATGAAACAAAACTATAGCTTATTTAGACTAAATACAAATAAATACACGTTTTTATTTGGAACAATTCTAAACAAGTAAATATATTTGCTTAGAATTTAACACAAGAAAATATATTAATTATCTATTAATCAAATAGTTAAACTTAAATTAGCAAGCCTATGAATATTTTAATGTTTAGAACCGATATACAATCACCGATAGGTATCCAATCGGTATGGGAAGCTTTACAGCCACTCGGAATTAAATCATTCAGTATTGATTTTTCTGATTTTAATCACGCACTTTCTGTGGTGTCAGAAGAACTGATAACTCCTCAATCAATCAGTACTGCATTGAAAGGGATTGGGTATTACAGCGAATACCTTTCGAAGTAGATTTTGACCTTAAAGCTAAAAACGTATATACTATGCGTCATCAAGAACATCAAACTCAAAGCATTCTGGAAAAAGAAAATGCTTTTGTTAGTCACTGCACTTGTTGCAATCAATATAATCTTTCCTATAAAAATTTGCTTTTTGCACTTTCTTTAGCTGAGCTTAGACAATTTAAAGCTGTCATGGAGGAAAAAATAGGCTTTTATGAGTATCCAAGTTCTCATGGGAAAGAGTTGTTATTCAAAACTCCGCTACAGCACTTCTTTTTATTGTTTTCAGAAGCCGAAATCCTTGAACTATGTGATTTCATAACCGAAGCATTGTTGGTTATTGAAGCACGATTTATACTATCAAACAGTCAAATTGACGAATAAAAATATAAAAATTTAACAAGATGCAGAATACTATTTTGTATAATTAAAATAAGACAAAACAAAGTTTATAAATGCCCTAGTTTAACAATTGTAGACCGTTAAACTAAGGCATTTTTTATATACCTAAGCGAAGAAATATCATGATAAATAGCACATATTGAGAATAATTTGAAAGTAAAATTTAGGAATAAATACTCATCTTAAAGAAATTATATTAATCTTTTGTAAAATTTTAGTAAAAAATACGCTAATTTTACCTCAAATCAATAAAATTCCTGTTTTCCACATACAAGCAGTTATTTTATTTTGATATTTATAAAAACCACCATACATAATTTTTTCGATAAACCACAGCACCCCATTGGACTGCATTATTATTGGTACTTTTCATAGATATCTTCTTTTGCTAATTATTGTATTTTCTTTATCTACTAACTAAAAACGCACAAAAAATGAATAATCATTTACGAAATTTTCTCGTATTATTTCTGTTTGTGTTGACTTGTGGCTATGCCCAAGCTCAAACTACCGTGAAGGGGGTTGTTTCTTCGAAAGAAGACGGTACAGCCTTACCTGGTGTTACAGTTGTTCTAAAAGGTACTACCAAAGGTACGACCACCGATAAGGATGGTAAATTTAGTATCGCTGCTACTGGAAATGGCACTCTAGTTATTTCATCGGTAGGTTACACAAAACAAGAAATTGCTATCCAAAACCGTACAACTATCGATGTTTCGCTTGAAGGCGATGCTCAGATGCTGAACGAAGTATTAATTGTTGGCTATGGTACTGTAAACAAAGCTACACACGTAGGTTCGTCTGCTCAAATCGGCAAAGACGTAATTGCAACTAAACCAGTAGCAAACGTAATGAATGCCCTAGTAGGTGCTGCTCCAGGGGTTCAGGCTACTTTGTCTGGTGGTGCTCCAGGTTCTGAACCAACCATTCGTGTAAGAGGCTTTGGCTCACTTTCTGCTTCAAACAGTGCTCTTTATGTGGTTGATGGCGTACCTTTCAACGGTAGTACTGCAACATTGAACCCAGATGATATTGAGTCTATCTCAGTATTGAAAGATGCTGCCACTACAGCTATCTACGGTTCACGTGGTGCAAACGGTGTAATCATGATTACTACCAAAAAAGGGAAAGAAGGTCGTAATAACTTCAATGTAAGCGCATCAGTAGGTGTAATTGCTAGAGGTTTGCCGGAGTATGAAACTGTAAGCGCTCAACAATATTATCCTTTGATGTGGGAAGTAAACCGTAACACATTGGTTTATGGTTCTTTGAAAGTACCGCAGGATATAGCAAGTAGTATTGCCTCAGGTTTGACAACTGCTTATGGTGGTAGAACATTCTCTAGTACTTATAACTTATTAGGTAACTACAACCCATTCAACGTTTCTCCTACACAAATTGTAGACGTAAACGGACAATTGAACCCTAATGCTCAGCTATTATATCCAGAAGACTTGAACTGGGCTAATGCTATGCAACAAGGTGGAAAAAGCAGAAAAAACTATACGATCAACTATGATGGTGGTACTAGCAAATCTGACTATTTTGTTTCATTAGGTTATACAAAAGAACAAGGTTATTTGTTAAAATCTGATTTCGAACGTTTCACAGGTCGTGTTAGTGTAAATACACAAGCTACGAAATGGTTGAAAACTGGTTTGAACTTGAACGGTACATACAGTATGGCAAATATCGATGCAGGTTCTGATGGTGGTACATCTTTCATCAACCCATTCTATATTTCTCGTTTCATGGCTCCGATTTATCCAGTTTACAAACATGACCCAACTACAGGAGCGTATGTTTTGGATGCAAACGGTAACAAAGTTTATGACATGGGTGACTCTAGACCAAACTCAAGTGGTCGTCACACAATTTGGGAAAATGAGTTGAACCAACGTAACCAAATTCGTGGTTTGTTAGGTGCTCGTACATTCGCGACAATCTCTATTTTGCCTAGCTTGAAAGCTACAACAAATTTGAGCTTTGACTTACAAGATACTCACTACCGTACTTATGACAACCCTACGATTGGTGATGGTGCTCCTGCAGGTCGTTCATATCACTACTTGTATCGTACTACGAACTATACTTGGAACCAATTGTTAGAATATGACAAATCTTTTGGCAAACACCATGTAAATGTATTGGGTGGTCATGAGAACTTTACTTACAAATACAACTATTTGCAAGGTTCTCGTTCAGGAATTATCGTTGATGGCATTACTGAATTGCCAAACTTTGCAACAGTATTAGGTGTTTCTTCTTATGAGGATAATTATACTTTAGAAAGTTTCTTTGCTCGTGCTAATTATGACTTTGACAAAAAGTATATCTTGAATGCTTCTATCCGTCGTGATGGTAACTCTCGTTTCGCTCCTGGCGTACGTTGGGCTAACTTCTGGTCAGTTGGTGGAGCTTATAATATCGAAAGAGAAGATTTCTTTGATGTGAAATGGGTTGACTTGTTAAAAGTAAGAGCATCTTATGGTGTTGTAGGTAACGACCGTCTAAACGACCCTAGTGGTAACGCAATGTATTATCCTTACCAAGCATTATATACTTTAGGTAGAAATAACAACGCTGAACCTGGATTTACACAAGCATCCATTCCAAATCCTAATTTGACATGGGAAACAGCTAACAATTTTGACTTAGGTGTTGACTTTAGCTTGTTTAAAGGTAGACTATCTGGTAGCCTTGAGTATTTCAATCGTGAAACAGATGGATTGATTTTTAATGTACCGCTTCCATTAGCATCAGGAGGAACGACAAGTGGTGGATTTACGACACCAAAAAATATTGGTAACCTTTACAACAGAGGCTTAGAATTGCAATTGACAGGTGATATCATCAACACAGGTGATTTCAAATATTCAGCAACTATTAATGCGACTACTTTGAAAAACCAAATCACTAAAATGCCAGAAAACCAACCATTGATTATCTCTGGTTCAAAAGGTTTAAGTGTTGGTCACTCAATTTATGATTTCTACATGCGTCAATTCTATGGTGTTGACTCTGAAACAGGTAATGCTTTGTATAAAACGAACATCCTGACGACTAACGGTAAGGTAATCGGTGCTGATACAGTAACAACAGTATTATCGGAGGCGAACCTTCGTTACAATGGCGCATCTTCTATTCCAGATGTCTATGGTTCGATGAATAACAACTTCTCATACAAAAACTTTACATTGAGCGTACAATTAACTTACCAGTTAGGTGGTAAAGTGTATGATTCAGCATATGGTTCGTTGATGCACGGTGGTACTTATGGCACAGCTATGCACGTAGACGCATTAAGACGTTGGCAAAAAGCGGGTGACGTAACAGACGTTCCTCGTTTTGATAACGGAAACATCGCTAACCAAGCTGGTGGTAGTACAAGATTCTTAACAGATGCTTCATACTTAATGTTGAATAATGTTACCCTAACTTATAAAATCCCTTCAAACTGGTTGGCTAAGATTGGTGCTAAAAATGCAAGCATCTATTTCTCAGGTGAAAACCTTGGTCTATTGTCAGCAAGAAAAGGTATGAACGTAACAGGTTCATTCAACGGTACTGTAGACAACACCTATAACTTCAACAGAGTTATGTCAATTGGTGCTCGTTTAGGTTTTTAATTAGGAAATCATCAATAAAAGAGAAAAAGCAAATGAAAAATATACTTAAAAAAGGCGTTCTAGGATTAATGACTGTATTGTCATTATCTGCGTGCGAATCGGATTATCTCGAAACAGCACCTACAGACCAAGTTGCTACAGTAGATGCTTTTAAAACAACTAAAAATGCTTGGGCGGCATTAAATGGTATTCACCGTTTGATGTACTCACAAATTTTTAGCGTGCAGGCACAGGGTGGTCAGTCTGGTAACATGTTATATACCGACATTTTGGGGGAGGACTTAGTATTTCCTAACGTTTCAAACTCATGGTTGAGAAGTGAGTATCAATGGATTAGTCACCGTACTGCAACTAGCTCAATTTGTTATTATAGCTACACTTTCTATTACATGCTTATTAGTAACGCAAACATGATTATTGCGAACATTGATAAAGCAGAAGGGTCGGATGCTGATAGAAATGCAATCAAAGCAGAGGCTTTAACTTACCGTGGTTGGGCGTATTTCCAAATGGTACAGTTATTTGGAGAACGCTTTGTGGCTGGTGCTGCTAACAGTGGTTTAGGTGTTCCGTTAGTTCTTGAACCAAAAACTACTCCAACGCCACGTGCTACTGTTGCTGAGGTTTATACTCAAATCAACAAAGACTTAACAGATGCTATTGCTTTGTTTTCAGGCTATACTCGTTTAGACAAGTCTCACTTCAATATCAATGTAGCAAAAGGTATCAAAGCTCGTGTTGCACTTACTCAACAAGATTGGACTACTGCTGCTACCTTAGCAAAAGAAGCAAGAACTGGCTTTGCATTGATGTCAAATACAGACTATTTGGGTGGTTTCAACAACTATTCAAATGGAGAATGGATGTGGGCTTCTAGAATTGTAGCGGATCAGACTAACTACTTCTACTCGTTCTTTGCTTATATGTCGAACAACTATAGCTCAACGGCTATTCGTTCAACTCCAAAAGTGATGTTCTCGGCATTGTACAATAAAATTACTGATACAGATATTCGTAAGAAATTGTGGGATCCAACAGGTAAAAACACCGTTGATTTCCCTCTTCCAGCTTCTACGTTCAACAGATACGCTTACCATCCTAAGAAATTTAAGGTTGCGGATGTAAACTTAAGTATCGGTGATGTTCCTTACATGCGTGCTGCCGAAATGTATTTGATTGAGGCTGAAGCTTTGGCTCGTTCAGGAAATAACTCAGGTGCTGCCGATGCGCTTTATCCTTTAGCAATTAACCGTGACCCTTCTTATGTAAAATCTACAAAGACTGGAGATGCATTAATCGAAGAAATCATGACTCAGCGTCGTGTTGAACTTTGGGGTGAAGGTTTCCGTTTCTACGATTTGAAACGTACAAACGCTGCTTTGAACCGCAATGGTGGTAACCACAATGCTGCTTATACAAACGGTGTAATGGATGTATCTGCTGGTGATAAGAGATGGGTATTCTTGATTCCTCAAGACGAAATCAATAACACTAATGGTGTGGTTGTCCAAAACCCACAATAAGCTAATTTAGGGCTTAAAAATAGTAGGGCTGTTATCAACTTAGGTTAATAACAGCCCTCTTTTTTGAGAAAAAATGAAATAAATAGCGTGTATAATTTAAATTTTATACAATATTTGTTTAATATTTATTTGTCCAATCCATACTTTATAAAACTATATGTTATATCGACACAAAAAAAGCCTTTCTCGTATTAAGGTAATTAGTAGCTCCATCTATAATCGCGATATTGAAGCCTTCTGTGTATTGTTTACTCGATTCGACGATACAACTGAAGAACTATTCTTCATGACAAAAGATGAGTTTGATCAACAGTTCGAAGTACAAAATGCCTCCCACAAATCAAACGAAACAGCCTGTGTAAATATTCCTAGTTAGTACTTACATATCTTTAGCACATCGAAAACCAATATGGTTTGTCGAACTCATGGCCTCTCCTTTTCCTCTACTCCCCGCCTCATATCTCACACAATACTGATCACTGCACAGATAAGAGCCACCTCTTTGAACATACTTTACGACGCCAGGTTCTTCTGGATCAAAGCTATTTTTGGGTCCTTTAGGATTCTGCGCGGGACTCGACTTGTAATAATTCACATGATACAAATCACTACACCATTCCCAAACATTTCCTGTCATATCATACACACCCGTGGTATTAGCAGGGAATGACCCTACTGGAGCTGTAGCAGCATAACCATCCTTTTTAAGATTACTTGTCGGAAAGGTACCTTGAAAAATATTTGCCATCCATTTTCCATTAGGTAGTAACTGATTTCCCCATTCGTATTTGGAACTAGTATTTTTACCCTTCGAGGCAAATTCCCATTCGGCCTCCGTAGGTAGACGTTTTCCTGCCCATTTGGCATAAGCCACAGCATCTTCATGGGCAATATGAACAACGGGATAGTTCTCCTTCCCTGCAATATTACTCTTAGGACCTAATGGATGTTGCCAGTCTGCGCCAGCTACAAACTCCCACCATTCGAAGTAGTTGTCAAGTGAACTTACTTGCTTTGGTACTTTAAAAACCAATGACCCTGCCTTTAATTTTTCTAATGGAACACCAGGAAATGCTTTAGGATCGAGTGGTCTTTCTGCCACGGTGATATATTTGGTAGCTTTTACAAATGCTGAAAACTCCGCATTCGTTACCTCATGCGCATCTATCCAATATGAGTTGACTGTGACTTTATGAACAGGTACTGCATCTGAGAAGTCTTTATTTCCCATCATAAAACTACCTCCTTGCACAAACACCATTCCGTTGTCTTTCTTGTCTGCATTAGCCTTGATACTATTTTTCGTAGCTATTCTAGCCAAGCTTTTTTTCTTAGGTTCTGTTTTACAAACAACTACAGAAGGCTTTTGTTGAGTGGTGATAGCCTCAGGGGAAATTGGGTTTAAGATCCATCCCACCAGACTTGTCAGCATTATTATTCTCATCATGTTACAAAATTTTATAGAAAATAGGAGTTATCATTTTTATGGATAATGTTCAAATTTAGCAAAAACTCAAGAGTTTTGTATCCTTTAGTTTTATTCTCCTTACTATCCTAAAATCTGCTGATTATTTATCTTAAACAAAAAACGCTTCCTAAGGTCTGTACCTCAGAAAGCGTTTTATTGACAAAATTAGTTAGGTTACTGCAAGTGTTTGCATGAATTGAGCCTCTATTTCACCAATCGGATAGATTGTATAGCACCAGAACCATTTTCTCCTGTCGCGACTATTTTAATTTGAATGCTTTTCTGCATCAAAATATTTTCCCCTAAGTCTATGGTAAAGACTTGTGATTTTCCGTTTTCTGTACTAGTCTCTACTTTTTGAGTTAAGGTATCATTTAACCAAACTTCGAAAGCATGAGCTTTTGAATCTTTCAATATGGTTATTTCAATCGCTTTGGACTTTAAGTCTGGGTTATTTAGTTTATAAGACATCCATGCAGTTGTCGAACGCCAAAAATTACCAATACTCCCTCCTACTCTAGTCTGTTTTCCGTCAAAGGCGTGATCTGCTTCTGGTTGTTGTTCGCCCAAACTAATCCAATCTACAGTTTTTTGACGCAAAATAATATCAGCCTGCTCTTCTGCCTTCAATTTTTCCTGGTGCTGACTTACCTCATTAGCATTCATCAAAGGCCAGTACATCATGTAACGAGCATCATGCAACTGATAAAATGGCTTTAAAATCAAACTTGTTTTTTGAGTAAAAAACAAATTAGGATTTTCTATTTTATAAGCAAGAGGCTGGTTTTTAAGAGGCTTCAAACTCGCAATTACGGCATTTTGTGAACCCACCAATACAGGAGCTTGATTGATAGGATACAATTTACCCATAGCTTCATGACCCATTCTTGAATCATCCGCAACTAATCCCTTCAAATCCAAAGAATCCGTAGCAGCAGCCAAAATGATTGGCCCGTGAGCAAAAGCATACCAATTAGAGCCATCAGGCAATTGCTCCAAACGGGTTTGCATTGGTAATGCTAATTGAATTTTGTCGCCATTTTTCCACGTCTTCTCAAGTGAGACATATCCCTGTGCATCAACTGTTAAGTATTGAGATTGATTATTGACTTTCACCAATAATTTTTCGCTATTTAGCCAGAATGGCTTTCTCAGAAATAACTTAAATTTTTGTGTTTGCTTCAATGAAAGTTGAATGACAGTGCTTTCTTGATTTGGAAAATCTGTTTTTTGGATAAAACGAATACCTCTTTCTTTCCAATCAAGTTGTGATGGCATAAATAAGTTTACCCAAATATTTCTATCATCATGAGCATATATCAGCTCGGCATACTTCCCGTGGTTTTCTATCCCAGACCCAACGCAACACCAAAAACCTTTCTGAGCATCAGAATATACTCGATAATGTTGAGGACGAATCGGTGTAAAATAAACCAATCCTCCATGTTCAGGATGCTGGGAAGAAAGAATATGATTGTAAAGTGTTCTTTCGTAAAAATCTATATATGAAGACTTTGGCTCATGCAAAAATAATGCTTTGGTGAGTTTTAGCATATTGTACGAGTTACAAGTCTCAGGTCCTTGGTTAGACTCCAACATAGGCTTGAAATCGTTAGTCGCGTTGAAATGTTCACGATAACTATTTCCTCCAAAAGCCACACTACGTTTTTGGGTCACATTTTGCCAAAAATATTCACTCGCCGAATGCCAATCTTGACGGTTTTTCAACTCAGCAATTCTTTCAAAACCTATGACTTTCGGAATTTGTGTATTGGCATGTAAACCTGTTAATTTATCTTCATGGGATACCAATGGCGCAAGAATAGCCTGATGCGACATTCTTTCGGCTACATCCAGATATTTGTTTTGTTGAGTTATTACATACACATCTGCCAAAACCTCATTCATACCTCCATGCTCTGTTTTGAGCATCTGTTGAATTTGCGTATCGTTCAGGGGCGCTATTAGATTACAAAACCAGTCCGTAAGATGAATCAGCACTTCCTTAGCTTTTTGGTTTCCACCAATCAAATAGGCATCTCTTAAACCAGCAAATAACTTGTGAATGTTATACAAAGGCACCCAAGTATTATTCAAACCAAAGCCACTACCATCAATATCACCTTTACCAATCCTTTCCCAAAAAATTTTGCCATTGGGTATTCCACCCACATAACCATTCTTGTTTTGCTGTTGACAAAGCGCTAGTTCAGCGATACAATAATCTAGCTTTTCTTTCAAACGCTTATCATCTGTAGATGCATACATCAACGCCAATGCAGACAAATAATGCCCCCCAATATGACCGTCTAGGCCAGAACTCTCCCAGTTACCATACGCTGGTGCTTTTACGGGTAAACCTGCTTCCTTGCGATACGGCGCAAGCAATCTGTCGGCATTCAGTGAAAGAATATAGTCTAAATCCTTTTGTTGGGCATGCAGAAATGCACCGCGTGTCAATCTGACTTCATTCAAAGAAAAAGCCTCAATCGGCTTTGGAGAGTTTTGGGCATAGCTTACTGAAGAACTTATCGTAAAGCCAAGCCCAATGAGCATAGAGGTTACTTTTTTCATTATCGTCAAAAAAATAAATTGTGTATTTTTGACACAAATATAAATAACAGAAAAGTAACTAAATCATGATTTGTCATGGTTTTTTAAAAATAAATCTCTTTAAAATGAAATTGTCTTTCAAAACGAGTACAAAACTCTTTTGAAAGACAATCCATTAGCTAAAAAAGAACCTATTATTTCTCTTCTATTATCACAAATCCCCACGGCTCAAGCGATATTCCTTGATTAGCAGTCACTACCTTATTACCTAACAAATCATTGCCAGCATTTTCTTTGTAGGTAAAATTTTGAGAAGCTCCTGAATAATTAAAATAGTAATGTAATTTCTTCCCCAGTTGATTGGTACCCGAACGATGAACTAGTGGAAACTCCAACCCTGATTTCTCCTTTGGTAATTGAGCTTTATCTAAAACATTTTGTAAAACCTGCTTGTAAACAAACTCACTGGTCAAACATCCAACATAAGTTGCTGTTCCTTTACCAAATTGATTTTGAGTAATAGCTGCGTATTTTCCCCATTGAGGATGCTCATAATTAGCCAAAACTTTGGCTGTTGTTGGAGTCAGCAATTCCATCCATTGGGTTACCTTAGTTTTGTCTGATGTCCATTTTCCTTCTGTATCTTTCAAACTTACGCCATTGGGGATTGAAAATTGGGAATATTGTACTCCACAAGCTTCGGATATGATGGCAGGTTGTATTTCTGTTCTGACTTTGACGTTTTCGTCAGAAAAACCGCTCTTCAAAGTATAAACCACATGTCCGCCATTTTTGACAAAATCATTCAGTTTTTTCAAAAGATTTGTTGGAGCAGCATACAACGCTGGAACAACAATTACTTTGTATTGCGAAATATCCTCTGTTGAAGGGTCGATAAAATCAAGCTCGACATTCATTTTATATAAAGCATCATAGTAAGGTCTCAAAATATCATTATAAGTCTCACGAGCTCCCCAACCAAAACTAAATGCATTAAATGCTGTCAAAGCCTCGTTACTGAATAGAATTGCTACTTGATTATTCTTTTTAAGATTGATTAATTTTTGTCCAACTCTTTGAAAATCTTGACCTATCGTAATAGCTTCATTATACGTAGGATTAGGCTGAAAATCATGACTTAGCAAACCTTTCCAATACGTTTCGGCCGAGTTATGAATTGAGTGCCAATGCCAATATTCAACCATATTGGCTCCAGAAGCTAAATGACTAAATGCCTGTAAACGTAATTGATTAGGATATGGTGTCCATTGTGGAAAGCCTTGAGCTTCAGTTTCTAATACAAAATAATTCTTTCCATTCTTCATCGAACGAGTAATGTCTCCCCCCAAAGCAATTTCAGTCCCAGTTAATTGGTCTTGACTAGGGTGATAAATATCTATCCCTGCCACATCCAAGGTCTTAGCCGTTGCAAAATGATCTACATCAGGCTGAATCCCATAAGAATACCCTCGCCAATCAAGGTCAAAATTTTGGGTAATAAATTGCTCAGGACGCTTATATTCACGAACTATATCTGCTTGCCATTTCAAGAAATCAACCACCAATTTACGTTGGAACTTAGCAAATTCAGCAGCGAAACTTGCATTGATAGTCCCAACTGTTGAAGGAAAATCTTCCCATGTATTAATTCTGTTACTCCAATAATCAAAACCAAAAGCTTTATTTAGTTTATCAAGTGTTCCAAATTTTTGTTTACAATATTCTACAAAAGCCTTTTGTACATTGGGTCCTGCTGTACCGTAAGCCTTAGTTTCATTATCAACTTGATACCCTATTATAGCAGGATGCTTACTAACATGTTCCATTAGTTTGCGGATAACCCTCTCGCTAGCTTCACGATAGTGCACATTCGAAATATCCATATTTTGTCGCGCGCCATATTGATTCTGTCCACGAGAGGTCACAGCTAAAACATCAGGATGCTTACGAACCAGCCAAGTTGGTACAGCGTAAGTAGGCGTTCCTATAATTACAGCAATTCCAGCTTTGTGCATGGCATCTAAAACTCGATCAATATGCGAAAAGTCAAAGGTATTTTCTTGAGGCTCTAAAGTGCTCCAAGTAGACTCAGCAATACGGACCACGTTAATGCCAGCCTTTTTCATCATTTCAACATCTTGCTGAAGCCTATCATAGGGCATATACTCATCATAATAAGCTACACCATAATAAGGAGTTTTGGGAGAGAAATTCTGAGCTTGTAAACCATAATGAGAAGCAACAGCCAAGCAGATAGCGCACCAAATTTTTTTCATAGTAAAATAAGATATTTATTGAATCATAAAGATACAATAAATATAGTCAAACAAATACTTCGTAAAGTCTAAATTTAGTAAAGGGATTTTTGCAGATACTTATCAAAAAACAAAAAAGAAGCTATCCTATTCAGGATAGCTTCAATCGCTAAAACGCAGTGCTTGAATGAACATTTTATAAATATTATTCAAGTAAACATTTAAAAACAATTCCTGAAATCAGGATATACCAATTACACTTTTAAAAACACCGTTAAACCACGAGCCCCATGTGCACCCAATACCAATGATTGTTCAATATCTGCCGTTTTGGAAGGCCCAGCTAAGAAAGTCGCAAAACCATATTCCTCCATTCCGATTTGAGCATAAGCTTCATGCATTGATGATACTAAAGAATTTGCTTCCAAAACAATCGCCAAATATTGTGGAATAAATGCCGAAACACGTTGCTTCAAAAGGGATTCGGTAATCCATATAGCGCTATTTTCAGCAACGCCCAAATGACCTCGTATAATAGTGAAATCAACATTCTCCAAAGTATGCGGGTCATTATCGACCCAATCAAGCTCGGCAATATCCGCCAATTCGGGAAGAGTTGAGGTAATTCTGGCATTCGAATCGAAATGTTCGTGGACGAAAGCCTTTATTTCTGACCAATCCGAAAACTCGATTACTTTACCTCCAATACCTTCCAAAATTGTTTTAAACTGTTGGGCAGGGCTTTCATAGACGTTCCCCAATCCTTTCAAATCAGGTAATGCACTAAATTCTGGTTGATTTTGAGCTATTTTTGCTAAAATTTTATCTCTGCTACTCATGATATTTGGGTAACCAATGAAGGTTTTATCAATGTGATTCAACTTTAGTTTGATGCAAAATAGAAGAAAAGAAGGCGGGTGGAAAATCTCTCACCCAATCCGACTTTTACACCTCACTATGTCATGGATAAACTCCAAATTTTGCATTGTCGTTTGTCAATCCTCTCGGACAAACTAAGATTTTTTATTATTCAGATACCATTCTCTAAAAGATTCCTTTGGAGGCTCTGGCATTTCTCTATTTTTGAACCAAGGATTTAACCCATTATTAACCACAAAAGGTATATTACGCATAAACCATCGCCCAACTTTCCCTCCTGTTTGATAAATAGCAGGATTTGATAATGTAAAGGTCATTGCGCCCATTCCTAGTTTTTTGGAAGTGGTGGCATAGCCCTCTTTTACAATCACCTGACGCCATTTATAAAGTTGGTCATGAATATCAATTTTGACGGGGCATACATTCGAGCATGAACCACATAGCGTCGAGGCAAATGGTAAATCTGCATTCTTACGCATATCCAAATTAGGCGCTAAAATAGAACCAATTGGACCAGCAACCGCATTATGATAACTGTGACCACCACTACGACGATACACAGGACACGTGTTCATACAAGCCCCACAACGAATACACTTCAACGAGTTACGAAAATCCTCACGACCCAACTGCGTCGAGCGACCATTATCGACAATCACAATGTGCATTTCTTGACCTTCACGGGGCTTTTTGAAATGACTCGAGTATGTTGTAATAGGTTGCCCTGTAGCACTTCTCGCCAACAATCTCAAAAATACACCGAGGTGTTCACGACGAGGTATTAATTTTTCAAAACCCATACATGCAATATGAACATCAGCCAAGTGGGCTCCCATATCTGCATTTCCTTCGTTGGTGCAAACCACAAACTCTCCAGTTTGAGCTACTGCAAAATTCACACCTGTCAGTGCTATTTTACGAGTCAAGAAAGTTTCACGCAAGTGATGGCGTGCAGCTTCAGTAAGATATTGCGGATCTTTATTTCCTTTTTCAGTTCCTAAATGTATGTGGAAAGTTTCACCAACATCCTCTTTTTTCAAGTGAATCGCAGGTAAAACAATATGACTTGGTGGCTCATCGCGCAATTGAACAATGCGTTCACCTAAGTCAGTGTCAATTACCTCAACACCATTTTTGGCTAAATAATCGTTCAAATGGCATTCCTCGGTCAGCATTGACTTACTCTTTACCATACGAGTAACGCCATGCTTAGCAATAATACCATGTACAATCTTGTTATGCTCCTCGGCATCGGCAGCCCAGTGCACATGTACGCCATTGGCCAAGGCATTCTTCTCAAACTCGACTAAATAGTCGTGCATATTTGACAGCACATTATGCTTGATATTCGAAGCCGTAGAGCGCAATAATTCCCAATCAGGAATATTATGGGCAGCTTTATCTCGCTTACTTCTTACAAACCAAAGTGTTTCGTCATGCCAACCTACACGCTCTTTGTCTTTATTAAATACCTCCGAGGCTTTGCTATGTTCAAGAACTTTAGATTCCATATTTGATTACTGAATAAGTAAGTACTAGTGCTGAATGATGAGTTGTGAACTTTGCGTAAAACTGACAATTAGATCCTTACATTCACAATTTAACAGTTACCAATCAGCATTATAACTTAAGTTGGTAGCAAAATCTATTTGACTGTACTATTTAATATTTCCGCAATATGTATCACTTTTACAGGGCTTTGTTGACGACGAAGTATTCCTTCCAAGTGCATCAAACAAGACATATCTCCTCCAGTAATGAACTCCACGTTCTTGTCTTCATGGTCTTTCACACGGTCTTGTCCCATGCGTACCGAAATGGCTTCTTCGGTCACACAGAAAGTTCCACCAAAACCACAGCATTCGTCTTTTCGAGACAAAGAAACCAAATCCAATTGTTTGACTTGTTTCAATAATTGTTCAGGTTTTGAGAAAAAAGGTGCATTCAACTCCGTCATTTGTGCCAATTTCAAACCTCGCTGACCATGACAACTTTGATGCAAACCTACTCTGTGTGGGAAATTAGCCTCCAGATTCTCCACTTTTAGTACATCCGTCAAAAACTCTGTCAATTCATAAACTCGTTTACGAATCGTGGAAGCTTTATCTTCTCTTTTCTCCTCATGTAAGTGTTCTTTAATATGCAAAGTACAACTTCCAGAAGGGCAAACGATATAATCAAAGCCTTCAAAATTATCAATGAATAAGGAATTACATCCTCCTGTCAAATGTTCAAATCCTGAGTTGGCCATCGGCTGACCACAGCAAGTTTGATTTAAAGGAAAATGAACCTCACATCCCAATTTTTCGAGCAACTCCAAAGTTGCCACTCCTATCTGAGGATAAAATTGGTCAACATAACAAGGAATGAATAAGCCAACACGCATAATCTTGGATATTTCATATTGGTGGCACTTGAGCGTACCACTTTAAATGTATTTCAAATTCAATAAAAGTGATCTTCAAAAAAGCCTAAAGCTATTATAATCAACAAATTGTACTTTTTTATGTTTACCCAAATATGTCAAATATTTTCAATCACCACTCAAATAAGGTATTTTACTAAAAAACTACTCTTATTTCAGACTGGTTTTCTATAACTTGAGATATAGAGGTTCAACTTAACCTTTAGGTAAAAGCGTCGGCTGACACGCATAAAACTTCAAATCTATCAAATCTCCTGGCAAAGCTTTTGAATTCCAATGCTTATGAATCGCTAATGCAGCCCCTAAAGAACTAGCCTGTGCCATCGATGCCGCAAACACTTCTAATTCAGGAAAAGCAGCAGCTAAGAGGTTCATGAATATAGGATTTTTACTAAAACCACCATCTACAAAAACTCGCTTCACAGGGTAATTGTGCAAAACCAATTCCGTAGAAATTAATTGTTGGGTCATAATATCCAACATCAATTGATGGTAAGCTTCCTCAACCGATGAATAATCTGCCAAGTCACGATGTTCAAATAAAGAACTTTTTAATAGTTCATATTTATTATCCTCTTCCGAAACCGATGGGCTTTGTGCATTTTTCAATCGATCGATGATTTGTGCATCATAAGCTACGGTTTTGAAGAAATCATTTTCTACGCCAAAATGATGTGCAATACGCTTCGTTTGAATTTCATGTTCGTAACCCGAAAACAAACGAGAAGCTTTTACAGGCTTGCCTTGATAGTGCATATAACATAAACAGTCATATTGCAACTCTTCAAAAGTAAGCGGAATATCATTGAATGGGTTCAAGGTAATACTCCATGTTCCCGTTGAAAGCAAAATAAAAGGTTCTTGAAAATTTATCAAATAAGGAATCAAAGCTGATGAACTATCGTGTAAGCCAACCCCTACAGATACTGTCTTATCCTCATTCGCTAATTTTACCACTTCGTCTGAATAGAAAAGTGTTGGTAGTTTTGTTTCAATTTTTTCGCGAGAAGTCCATTCGTGATACTTCTGCACTCTGAAATCCCAGAGATTGGTATGACAGCCAATACTAGTAATATCAGAATAATATTTTTTTGTAAAGAGGCTATGTAAAAACTGAGGCAAGTGAAGACAATATTTTACTTGCTCAAATATTTCAGATTTTTCGTATTTCAAACGATAAATCTGCATACCAGAATTAAGAGAACCTAATACTGGAGAGGCAGTTCTGACTGCAAATTCTTCCTCACCGCCATAAGTATCATAAAACTGCTTTTGCAGCTCAGCCGAATAGGACTTTAGATAATTATAAAGTGGAGTCAATACATTTCCCTCTTCATTTACATAGACAAAACTTGCCCCATAAGTTGAAAAATTAAGCGCATTTACTACAAAGTTATCTAACGAAAGTACTTCATTCCATGATTCTAATACCCATGATTGCAGCAGGTTTACATCCTCGCAAGCATCCCCATCCTCGTCGGTAGTTTCGGGGAATTGCATACTTTTTTCCCAAACAATTTGGTATTGTTCGTCAAATAAAAACAGTTTTTTATTGGTTTTGCCAATATCAAAGATTGCGCAAACTGGTATCGGATTCATATTTCGGTAATGAATTTTAAAACAGCCTAAGGCCTCAACAGATATGTCAGTAAATGAAGGGAAGAATATTCCCGAGCTATTAGTCACTCGGGAATACAAATTCTAAAGTATATAGAAAAAGAGAAGAGGTTTCTCTTTTAAAATCTTACAAACCAGTAGATACAGTTTTCAGACCACGCTCAGCAATAAGATTTTCTCTTACTTTCAACTCACGGTACAATGCTACTGGGTTCAAAGCAGCACCTGCGCGCAAACGAGCCTCAGCTACGATAGCACGAACGTCGGTACGGAAAGCATTTTGAAGAATTTCTTGAGCACGAACCACATCGTTGTTTTCTTGAGCATCTTCAAGCGCTTTTCTGTCTACTGAAAGTGCTTGAGCATAAGCAATCATGATAGCCTCAACAGACTGTAACAAATCCTCCAAAGGATCTTTTACATTGTGAGAAGCATCAATCATCCAGCCCAAATCTTTGGCATGATTCATACCACGAGCGTCCATACCTTCAACTAATTCATTGAAAATCAAGAATAATTGATAAGGTTTTACTGAACCAGCCGTTAAATCGTCATCGCCATATTTAGAGTCATTGAAGTGGAAACCACCCAATTTCTCTTCCATCAACAACAACGACACAATTTGTTCGATGTTAGCGTTTGGTAAATGGTGTCCCAGGTCAACCAATGTGTAAGCCTTATCTCCCAATTTGCGAGCGTACGATAATGATTGTCCCCAATCCCCTACAGTCATTGAGTAGAAGTTTGGTTCAAATGCTTTGTACTCAACAAAGATTTTCCAATCATCTGGTAAAGCTGCGTAAATTTCTTGCAAACTTTCCAAGGTATTTTGATAAGCCTTTCTAAAGTTTAATTGACCCGGGAAGCAAGAACCATCTGACAACCAAACAGTCAATGAATCAGAACCCAACTCGATACCATGCTTAATCACCTCGATATTATGGTCGATAGCCTGCTTACGAATGGCTTTGTTTACATTTTGTAAAGAACCAAACTTATAAGTATGTTCTTGATCAGCTTGATCTTGGAATGTATTTGAATTTACTGCGTCAAACTTCAAACCATGCTGAGCAGCCAAAGCACGAATCGCCTTAGGATCAGTTGGAATATCCCATGGAATATGCAACGAAATAGCCCCAGAAGCTTTGTTCAAAGTGTGTAAAAGACCAACGTCTTCGATTTTTTCTTCCAAAGTACGTGGTTCACCACCACCTGCAAATCGTCCGAAACGAGTACCACCAGTACCTAAAGCCCAAGAAGGAATAGCAATTTGGAAGTCAACAAGTTTTTGAATGATTTCTTCAGTTCCAGCGATTTCAGAGCGAGTAAACGCCAATTTATTTTCGTGGCCTTTCAACAAAGAGTCGTTGTGTGAGGCAATTTTGTATGATTCGAGTAACATGAGATGTTTCTGTTAAAATTCGGATAGTTTGTCCTAAGGTAAATGAAATACATCAACGAGTGGTACACTTACTGGGGAGTTATCTGGATTGGCATCCATGATATCGCCCATATATTTCCACCACTTTTGCATAACTGGATGTTTAGGAAGTTCATCCATCAATGCAGGGTCTTCTATTTTTAAAACGCCAAACAAGGCATAAGTGTCTGGATCAAGGAAAATCGAATAATCTTCAATTCCTATGCTTTTGAGCAATTCTACTAGTTCAGGCCAAATTTCGTCATGACGACGCTTGTATTCTTCTACCTGTCCTTGATGCAATTGCATTTTGAAGGCAACTCGTTTCATAATTTATGGAGTGATTGAGCAAATGAGCAAATGAATGATTTTGTTTGTAAATCGCTCATTTACTCATTCGCTAAATAAATCTATCTATAGAAGCCCATTGCAACACCACCGTCTACGTTCAAGGCATTTCCTGTTGATTTACCCAACAAACCACCAACAAACGCAAAACAAGCATTAGCAATATCAACTGGCAAAATGATTTCGTTCAACAACGTACGTTTTGCATAATAAGCTGGCAACTCTGCTACTGTAATACCATACGCTTTTGCACGACCTTCAGCCCAGCCACCTGCCCAAATATTTGAGTCAGAGATAACCGCATCAGGGTTAACAGTATTCACGCGGATTTTGTCAGCACCTAATTCTGCTGCCATCAATCTTGTCAAATGCGCTTGAGCAGCTTTAGCCGAACCATAACCAGGGTTGTTTGGTCCTGCAACTACCGCATTTTTAGAAACAATATTTACGATGTCACCACCAAAACCTTGCTTACGCATTACTTCGATACCAGCTTTAGAAACGATAAATTGACCTTTTACCAAAATATCATATAATCTATCCCATTCTTCTAAGCTATGATCAGCAATAGATTTTGAAATACTGATACCTGCGTTATTGATAACAATGTCAACCCCACCAAATGCCAAACAAGCATTATCAAGCGCTTGCTCAGTACTAGCTGCATCTGTTACGTTCAACAAAGTAGAAGCTACCGCATCTTTTCCGAAGATTTGAACAAACTCAGCCTTTGCACCATCCAAACGCTCTTCGTTGATGTCGTTGATAATAACACAAGCACCTTCTTCTGCAAATTTCTTAGCAATAGCTTTACCAATACCACCAGCAGAACCAGTCACTAAAGCCACACGACCTGACAATGCTTTTGGTTTTGGCATTCTTTGCAATTTTGCTTCTTCCAACAACCAGTATTCAATATCAAAAGCCTCTTGACGTGGCAATGAAGTATATTCAGAAACAGCTTCAGCACCTTTCATTACATTCACAGCGTTGATGTAATATTCTGAAGCCAAACGAGCTGTAGTTTTATCTTTTGCAAAAGTAAACATACCTACACCAGGGTAAAGAATTACTACTGGGTTCGGGTCGCGCATCGCTGGCGAGTTATCATGTTTGCAAGTGTTATAGTACTCTGTGTACATCGCACGGTATGCCTCAAACGCAGGAGTCAATTTAGCTTTAATACCTGCTACATCAGACAAATCTTCGCTTGGAGCCAATTCCAATACTAAAGGAGAAATTTTAGTACGCAAGAAGTGGTCAGGACATGATGTACCAAGTGGAGCTAATTTCTCTAAATCGTTAGAGTTGATGAATTCCAAAACACGTACATCATCTGTGAAATGGCCAATCATTTGGCGCTCTGATGAGCAGAAACCACGTAAAATTGGCGCAACTTTAGCTGCTTGTAATTTACGATCTGCTTCTGGCAAACTATCGATTTTAGCACCTCCAAACACTGGACGAGATTTACCGTAGTTAGATTCCAAATATTCAGCACATTTTTCAATTACTTCCAACGTGTTGATATAACTTTCGTAAGCAGTGTCGCCCCAAGTAAACAAACCGTGAGAACCCAACATGATACCACGAAGTTTGATTCCTTTTGCAGCAGCTTCTTCCAAACAAGCACGCAATTGCAATCCTAAGTCGAAACCTGGACGTTGCCAGCCTACCCAGCCAATTTCGCCATTAAATAATTCTTCTGTGATTTTTTGACCATCTTTCGCAGCGGCAATTGCAATCGCAGCATCTGGGTGAAGGTGATCGATATGGGCAAATGGAAGGAATCCATGAAGAGGCGTATCAATTGATGGCGCTTTTGAATCCAAATCAAAAATACAATGGTTGAACAATGCTACCATTTCATCTTCAAATTCGATTCCACGATATACATTTTCCAATGAACGAAGTCTATCTACGTACAACGCAGCACAACCGCTTTTTTTCAAAGTACCGATGTCACCACCCGAACCTTTAATCCACATTATGTCCGTTTCCTGACCTGTTAATGGATCCACATCCTTGAGCTTTACAGAAGTGTTACCACCGCCATAGTTAGTCAAACGAAGGTCGGCACCCAACATGTTTGAACGGTAAATGAAAAGAGCTACTTCATCGCCTGCCAACGCTGCTGCTTTGGCATCGTCCCATAAATAGCTTACATGCTTAAATTTAGTTGCATCCACTGTTGAAATCGTTGTCATTGTTTTTTGGTATTTGATATTCAAGCGAATTTGCATCGCTTTTGAATAGATTGTTTTATTTCTGTTTAAAGGGTAATTAAAGATAGATTTAAAATTTCGTTATGTGATTAATCCCAAAAATCTCTCTATCATTTATTCTATATCGAATTGTTTTTTTCTTAGATAGCACAAACTTAACAGTTGTAATTCAGTCAACTTTCCTTTACCGTCCTGTATCAAACAAGCAAATAATCATAAGTAATTGACTTACTGAATGTTACATCATAAAAATATTTTGTTTTTTTATAAAATTGTTTAATTTTTCTACCTAAAAACCACACCTTTGGTAGAAAAACAACTTTCCTTTATGATAAAAGGAGTAATTTTGACTTGAAAAGAGACGATCCACAATGAAAAAAAAGTCAATAGAGCTTCCTGCTTCACTCGAAGCTAATATTAATGCTAAAACACCGCTTTTGTTGGTGTTTCATGCACAATGGTGTCAGCCTTGCAAAGGACTTGCTCCAATCTTAACTGATTTGAGCAAACAAATGGGTGATGGGATATTGATACAAAAAATAGATGTGGATAGAGAGAAAAATATAAGCGACTATTTTGGTGTAAAAAGTATGCCTACCCTGTTTTTATTTCAACAAGGCGAGCTTATTTGGAAACACGTGGGTATTATCACCAAAAGTTCATTGGAGCAGGTTATTAAGACCAAAACTATCAAACCTTATTTACTCAAATAACAGAAAATGCATTGGACTAATTAGTTCAATGCATTTTCTGTTATTCTTTACTAGTAGGTCAATCTCAAGCCTATTTCTTTTGCTTTAGGTAGATATTCATCTTTGATATATCCAAATACGGGAAATTCGGCCTCCAAGATATTCATTACGATTCCATAAAAACCCGTTCCTAGGTTAAAATAAGTCAGAAACGTATCAATTGATATTTGTCCACCACAAAACTGGAGATAACTATCATACTGCATCGATCCAAGCAAATTAGCGCTCATTCTGTCGAGAATACTTAAGTATAGCTGAGGATTTTGATTTAGTATGTTATTGGCTTCATACCGCTTGGCATTTGTATACTCCTCTAATAGTTGATCTTTCCGATATTGTTGTTCTTTTTTACTTTGAACTTCCGCCTTTTGACTGGCTTGTATTCTTTTGGCTTCCTCTTTCTTTTTTACCTCCCGTTGCTGTGCTTGCATTAGGTCTGGACTTTTTACCATGGTGGTCAGATAACCTCCAATATTTTTGATATTTCGTCCAGTAGCAAGTTCTTTTTTCAGATAGTTAATTGCTAGTTGTATTTGTTCTATTGATATTTCATCAAGCCACTCTTTAATGGTGTGCTGAGTAATCCCAAAATCTTTTACCTGCTCGTAAATTAAGTTTAGTGTCTCGTTTGCTTGAATTTCTATAGATTGCGTTATCAACGGCAATGGGTCTTTATTAGCCTCTTTAAAACTAGCCGATATTTGCTCTACCAATGGATCTTCAACTTCCTCTAGTTTATTTTTCTTTACTACAAACCTTAATTTAACTACTTTTTTCCCTTGTTTGATTTCGTTAAACTCAAAATACAATTCCGAATTTTTCATTAATTCGTTTTGTGCTTGTACGACTACTTTCATTTTAAAATCAAAGTAGTTTTTGTACTTGTGTTCAATGTTAAACATTCTTTTGAGCTTATCTACTTCAAATTCAAATGTCCCGATGCGTTCTTTCTCTTTACATATTTCATAAAAACGCATCGCATACGAACTATCTAGCCGTAAAATATTTCGAATATCTAATACCGTAAAGTTTTCTTTGAGTTGTAATAAAAAAGGTTTTAGGAGGTTGGGAAATTCTAATACAAAATACCCTTCTTTTTTGAAATATACATAGCCACTTATCAAGTGTGAATCTAATTCTATGCGATCGTCTTTGTAATAAACTTTCTTGTCAATCATCTTCTTCACCTCTTGTTGCAGGTGCGAATACAAGCTTCCTCCTTCTACACCAGTAAATTTTTGAAAGTCTTTCACTGTGATAGTTAGTGGAACAAAGCTTTCTTTGCTGATGTCCAATAACGACAGCATGTAAATAAAAAGCTTCATTTGAGTCGGAGTCAACTCAAAACGAGCTTCTATCAGAGGATTGCCCTTGACAATCCGATAAGGGTCTTTGGTCACGCTATCCAAAGCTTGCTCTCTTTTCTCTGTCTTCATATCTTCCATGACATTAGGGAAACCGAGTATTTATACTAATTGGCTTAGAATGAAATACTTAATTTTTTATTAAGACCCTTAATCAAAAAATTGTCACAGACTTCGGTTTCTTTCCTTTATTGTACAAAAATAAGAGTAATTAAAAAAAAAGCATCACAAAAACTACTTTTAATTTATACAGGTAGTTTTAATCACCATAAAAGTAGTTTTAATACACCATAAAAGTAGTTTTAATCACCATAAAAGTAGTTTTAATACACCATAAAAGTAGTTTTAAGCACCATAAAAGTAGTTTTAATGGTGCTTAAAAAACTGAAAATCAAATAGTTACAGACCCCTAAAAGATTTAAAAGAATAAAAGATTTAAAAGACAACAAAGGAAATTGTTGATTTTTTATTAATTTTTTTCTTAAAAATTCAAGTTTAAAAATCTTCTAAAATTAGTCATGGATAAAAATCGTACGAGAAAGAATTGAAAGTGGAGACACCATAAAAGTAGTTTTTAGTGAAAGTAGTTAAAACAGCACCAGCACCATAAAAGTAGTTTTTATAAAATGATAAAAATTAACGAAACACCATAAAAGTAGTTTTTTAAAAGCTGTAAAAAATCCTCATGGCACCATAAAAGTAGTTTTTGGGTAACTCGATAGAGGAATATAGACACCATAAAAGTCGTTTTTTGAATTTATGATTAGACCTTGTAACGCACCATAAAAGTAGTTTTTTGAAATTCCATCAAAATTATAAATGACACCATAAAAGTAGTTTTTATTGGTGGCTTATCTTTTGCAAAGTGACACCATAAAAGTAGTTTTTACTTTCAATAAAATATGTTGCTTGAAGAAAGAATTATTATAAAGCAGTTGTATCAAAACTGATACTTTTTTGGTATATTTGTATGAAATGTAATACAAACGATTTTACCTATGATAAGCCAAGAATTAGTCCTAAAATTCTTAAGACATAATCCAGCACTTTCTGTTTCGACTGTAGAAAAGGAATCAACACTAGCGAAAGGAACACTTACCAAAGCCATCACAGGCGAGCGAAATCTTAATGAAAGGCATTTAGCTGCGCTATTACCAGTATTGACTAAATATGGATATTCGCCGAATCTTTATCAAAACGCTCGTGTGATTTCGATAATTAATCACAAAGGAGGTGTTGGTAAAACTACTACGACAGGTTCTTTGGGTGAAGCTTTAGCCAGAAAAGGATTTAATGTATTATTGATAGACATGGATCCTCAGGGAAATTTGTCTCAAATACTAGGAGTAGATACCCCAGAAAAGCAAGTTGTAGATGCCCTGCTGAAAGCAGATGAGTTGCCAGTCATGAATATTGCTCCAAATTTAGATCTTAGTCCATCAGATATAGATTTGGCCAAGGCCGAAATTGAATTAATTATTTCTTTGGGGGGAGTGTCGAGGCTCAAAAACAAATTAGTCCCATTGATGGAGCAATACGATTACATTCTGATCGATTGCCCTCCCTCGCTCAACGCACTTACCTCTTCGGCATTGATTGCATCCAAAAGCTGTTTAATCACACTTCAACCAGAAATATCAGCCGTTAAAGGATTAAACACCCTTTTAGATAGAATTTCAGAAGTTCGTACAAGCTGGAACCCTGCTATTGAAATTGACGGAATCGTGTTTACCATGGTAAAGAAAAACTCTGTACACGATGGCGTGAAAGAACACGTTAGAGAAAGTATGTCACAGTTCAGAGTATTTCGTACTGAAATAAAACATCTTGTAGATTTTCAAAAAGCACAAATAGAACAAAGCACAATATCCAAATTTGCTGAAAATTCGGAAGCAGCCAAATTGTATCGTGAGTTTTCGGAAGAGTTTATACAGTATTTACAAGTGGTAAAATAGAGATTAGATGAAAGCAAATTTTAAAGACGTTATAGCCTCCAAAACCAAGCAAGCCTTGGGTAGTAATCTCATATCCCTCGAGGCCATCAAGCAAAATATACAAATCCTTGAAGAACTTCGCGATTTTATACCTCCTTTGAGTGATGAAGAATCTCAACAACTTGAACAAAACATTTTAAAATACGGATGTAAAGATGCACTATTGATATGGGAAACCACTCGAAGTGTAGCTGGATTAAGTCCCACAGAAGACTCCACACCAGCCTATATCCTAATAGATGGACACAACCGCTATCGAATTTGTCAAACCAATCAATTGAATTTTAATATTCAATTACTGTCTTTTAACACCTTGAAGGAAGTAAAAGACTATATGATTGATTTGCAATTGGGGCGTCGTAATCTTACACCTCAACAGGCATCTTATTTCAGAGGTTTGCGCTATAACAACGAAAAATCTGAAAGAGGTAAATATGACCGTGTTACTGACGAAGGACTCATTAACGTCGATGATTATTTTGAAAGTAAGAAGGTGAAAGTTTCCACAGCATCGAAACTATCTGAGGAATATAAAGTAAGTCCTGCTACAATTCGCCGTGATGCTGAGTTTGCAGAAGGGCTGGGAAAATTGTCTACCACCTTACGAAATGAAGTCTTGGCTGGAAATCAAAATATTGAAAAAGGGCTTTTACAAAAAGTCGCTAAAGTAAAGGAGTTACCTAAACCCATTGAAAGCGCTGATGAATTGGTAACGGTGTTACAAACAAGTGGATTGGTAGAAAGAGTTGAAACCGTTCCAACAAACCATACACTTGTCAATTGTTCCAATGAAATTATAGCCCTTGTAAAGAAAATTGTTAATGCAAAGGATAAAGAAAGACTAGAAGAATTAAAAAAGTTAGTTGGTAAACTAGAAGAATTACTTTAACAAAAAAGAGGTCAATCGACCTCTTTTTTGTTATCAGCCATATTGCTCATTTTGAGCATTATGGTTTGGGCATTCTCATCACTATCATATTGCTCATTTTGAGCAATATGGTTTGAGCGTTTTCATCACTATCATATTGCTCATTTTGAGCACTATGGTTTGAGCGTTTTCATCACTATCATATTGCTCATTTTGAGCATTATGGTTTGAGCGTTTTCATCACTATCATATTGCTCATTTTGAGCATTATGGTTTAGGCATTCTCATCACTATCATATTGCTCATTTTGAGCACTATGGTTTGAGCATTTTCATCACTATCATATTGCTCATTTTGAGCATTATGGTTTGAGCATTTCAGACAGCATGATCAATGACAAATAGATATCAAGGGCAAGTTGCTATTTCTCAATAATGCTAAAATATAATTTTGAATAAAGAGCGTATTCTAAAATAATCAAAAAGTAAAATGAATATTAAGTAGAATATAATTTCTTTAAGAGAATGTATAAATTTTCATTTGGAGGTTGATATTTTATGGATTTTTTCACTTTTTTTACATAAATCCATGATTGAACCTTCAAAATAATCTCGTATGTCTTTAAAAGTTGCGATTTCTCATAAAACTAAGTATAAGTTTGATCGTAGCGTCAGCTTGTCTCCCCATATTTTTAGATTAAGACCTGCACCGCATTCACGAACTGCGATTGAAGGATATTCTTTAAAGATTACTCCTGAAGAGCATTTTATTAACTGGCAGCAAGATCCATTTGGAAATTATCAAGCAAGAGTTGTCTTTCCTGAAAAAACAAAAGAGCTAAGTGTAGAAGTTGAGGTAATAGCTCGCATGGAAGTGATTAACCCTTTTGACTTTTTCGTGGAAGAATATGCCGAAAAATTTCCATTCAGATACGATGAGATTTTAGCAAAAGAATTAGTGCCATATCTAGAGGCACGTGAATCAGGACTATTATTGACGGAGTTTTTGAAAGAAGTAGAAGCTCAGGAAGATATTAATACTGTTGATTTTTTGGTGTATGCCAATCAAAAAGTCTATGGTCATCTTGATTACAATATTCGAATGGAGCCAGGGGTACAAACTTGCGAGGACACACTAACCATTAAAAGTGGGAGTTGTCGTGATTCAGCTTGGTTACTGGTTCAGATTCTACGTCATAAAGGTATTGCTGCTCGATTTGTATCTGGCTATTTGGTTCAACTAACGCCAGATATAAAATCCTTGGACGGACCTTCTGGCCCAGAAGAAGATTTTACAGATTTACATGCTTGGGTTGAGGCATATATCCCAGGTGCAGGATGGATTGGATTAGATCCAACATCAGGATTATTTGCAGGAGAAGGACACATTCCATTGTGCTGTACACCTGATTATGCAAGCGCGGCGCCTGTTACTGGGGCTACAGATATTTGTGAAGTAACTTTTGAGTTTGATAATAAAGTTTTCCGAATTCATGAAGACCCAAGGGTAACCAAACCGTATACTGACGAACAGTGGGAGAAAATCATGAAAGTTGGGAATATCGTAGAGAAAGATTTACAAGAAGGGGATGTGCGTATGACGATGGGAGGAGAGCCAACCTTTGTATCTATCGACGATTTTGAATCTGCTGAATGGAACTCGACTGCCGATGGACCACTCAAGCGCCAACTTGCCTATAATCTTGCTTTGCGCCTTAAAAATCGCTTTGCTCATGGAGGCTTATTGCATTTTGGGCAAGGGAAATGGTATCCGGGTGAATTGTTCCCTCGTTGGCAGTATGCCCTTTACTGGAGAAAAGACGGACATACTATTTGGAAAAATGATGACCTTATCGCAAAAGAAGGACAAACAAATTATACCTTCCATGATGCAGAACTATTTGCTACAGAGCTCACCAAATATTTGGGTATCCGTCCCAGTAATTTATGCCCTGCTTTTGAAGACCCTATTTATTGGACGTTAGAAGAAGGTAAATTACCTGTGAATGTAGACCCATCGGCAGTCAACCTAAAGGATTCGATTGAACGTCGAACCTTAGCCAAGGTATTGGAAAAGGGCTTAAATAACCCTGTCGGTTTTGCCTTACCCATACGATGGAACTGGAATACCAGCTCATGGACAAGTTGTGTTTGGGAGTTTAGAAGAGAGAATTGCTTTTTAATTCCGGGTAATTCTCCTGTAGGTTTAAGATTGCCGTTAAATTCTTTACCTGCGATTTCTAAATTTCAAAGAGAAGAACCGCTAGAACGTAGTCCATTTGAAGATTTACCTGAACTGGGAGATTATAGTGCAGTTGCCGAGGCACGATATGGATCTGAAGCACCTGACTATGTGGCTCCTGTCAAAAAAGCCTCCAAAATTAAGGATGAAGAAAAAATAAAGAAGGCAGATGACTTGGAAGAAAAGCCTTTGTTGTTTGAGGTAAATACGATTCAAACAACCTTGGTAATTGAGGAAAGAGAAGGAATCCTATATGCCTTCCTGCCTCCAACAGAATACCTAGAGCATTATTTAGATCTTATTGCTTCTATTGAGGCTACCGCAGAGATACTGCAAATGCCTGTAAGAATCGAAGGATATACGCCTCCATCTGATTATAGAATGGAGAAACTTGTGGTGTCGCCAGACCCTGGGGTAATTGAGGTAAATATTCACCCATCAAAAAATTGGCAGGAGTTAGTTGACAATACCACGGCTTTGTATGAAGAAGCATTTCTGTCGAGATTAGGTACAGAAAAGTTTATGGTAGATGGACGACACACAGGAACAGGCGGTGGTAATCACGTAACGATTGGTGGAGCAAAACCTGCTGATAGTCCGATTTTACGTCGCCCTGATTTATTGCGTAGTTTAGTTACTTATTGGCAGCATCACCCTGTATTGAGTTATTTATTTGCTGGGTCATTTATTGGTCCAACAAGTCAAGCACCACGAGTTGACGAAGGTCGTGACGAGCGTTTATATGAACTCGAAATTGCTTTTGACCAAATCCCAGACGATGGCAATGTGCCATTTTGGATGGTAGATAGAATTTTCAGGAATCTCTTGGTTGATATTACAGGAAATACACACCGTACCGAATTTTGTATAGATAAGCTGTATTCACCCGATTCTTCTACAGGTCGTTTGGGAATTTTGGAGTTTAGAGCGTTTGATATGCCACCACACAAGCACATGAATTTAGTACAAAATTTACTAGTTCGTGCCTTGATTGCTAAGTTTTGGAAACAGCCATATAAGAAAAAACTAGTTCGTTGGGGAACAGAATTGCATGATAGATTTTTATTGCCTCACTTCGCCTATTTGGATATGATTGATGTAGTAAACGATTTGAAAGATGCAGGCTATGACTTTGATATTTCATGGTTTGATGCCTTTTTCGAATTCAGATTCCCACACCATGGTGGGGTAACTGTCGATAATCTACAACTGGAGCTTCGTTTAGGAATCGAGCCTTGGCATGTACTTGGCGAAGAACTCTCAAATTCTGGCACCGCTCGTTTTGTGGACTCATCATTAGAAAAACTACAAGTTAAAGTTTCTGGATTTGTTCAGGATCGACATATTTTAGTTTGTAATGGATGTCGAGTGCCATTACGTCCAACAGGAACTAAAGGCGAATATGTAGCTGGAATTAGATACAAAGCTTGGAACCCACCGTCTGCTCTCCATCCTACAGTTGGTGTCGATGCACCATTGGTATTTGATATTGTAGATACTTGGAATAACCGTGTGATTGGTGGATGTACCTATTTTGTATCACACCCAGGTGGAAGAAGTTTTGATACGTATCCGATTAATAGCTACGAGGCGGAGTCGAGAAGAATTAGTCGCTTCTGGGGTTTTGGACATACTCCATCGACAACAGAGATGGTGCCTGCTCCTGTTAGATTTAATACAGCGCCTTCACGATTTGTGGCTGAAAACAAAAAGGAAATGAAAATCGATACGCCTGTTGAGCTGATTAATGCTGAATATCCTACTACACTCGACTTGAGAAGATTCTGGAAGGCGAGATAAGTTTATCTGTAGTGCTAGGAGTGGTAAGGTATGAGTTTAAAAATATTTACAGACTCCTAACTTATCATTTGTAGAAAACAATTGAGTAAGACTTTTGAAAGGGATAGGTTATCTGATGTTTTTTGATTCGTCGGGATAACCTATCCTTGTATTTTTTTCGTAAATACTTACATTTATACTTTTTACGCTCATAGAATTATATGAGATAAATAAATCGTAAATGATTTACCATTTTGCAGTCAATATTTTGAGTGCTTGCTTATGATAATATGATTACTGAAGTGAAAGATAGTTTACTCAAAGCATACCTTGGCGAAATAGAGTCTTACGACGAAATTTTGGACGCCAATCAACAAGTAAAACCTTATTGGAAAAAAATGTTTGATACCCTCGAAAAGTTGGGTATGGAACAACTCGTGGTGCGTAGTCAGGAATTAGCTAATAAACTACGTGAAAATGGTGTTACTTATAACGTATATGGTAGTTCTGAGGTAAGCGCTAGACCTTGGCAATTAGACCCTATTCCTTTTTTATTGGAAAAGTCAGAATGGGATTTGATATCGGAAGGGTTGAAGCAAAGAGCCGTGGTGTTGGATTTGATGCTGAAAGATATTTATGGACCTCAACTTTTAGTAAAAGAAGGTATATTACCTCCTGAGTTGATTTACGAAAATAGTGGCTTCTTTCGCCCTTGTATGGATGTAAAATTATCATCCGAAAAACAATTACTTGTTCATGCAGTAGATATAGCTCGTGGACCAGATGGTCGCATGTGGGTAGTTGACAATCGTACTCAAGCGCCCTCAGGGTCGGGATATGCACTGGAAAACCGTACAGTTATGAGTGCCATATTGCCTGAACTGACCACTGGTATGACAGTTAACCGTCTTTCTCCTTTCTTCAAAACTTTTCATAAAGAAGTTACTGCTCTGACAGGAAAAAGTCGAGAACATCCGACTATTGTGTACCTGACCCCAGGTTCAGGTAATGAAACCTATTTCGAACATGCGTATTTGGCTTCGTATTTGGGCTATACTTTGGTTCAGGGCGATGATTTAGTAGTGAGAGATGGTTTTGTATGGCTACGTTCAATAGATGGCTTAGAAAAGGTTGATGTGATAATTCGTCGAGTAGATGACGATTGGTGTGATCCGCTTGAGTTGCGGGAGGATTCTCGATTGGGCATTCCTGGCTTATTACAGGCTATGCGCTTAGGCAATGTTGCAGTGGTCAACACACCAGGAGCTGGAGTTCTTGAAAATAGTGGACTTTTAGCATTTATGGCGGCTGCTTGTCGCTTTTTTCTGAAAGAAGAGTTGATATTACCTTCCATTGCCACATGGTGGTGTGGACATCAACATGAACTCAATTATGTGATTGAAAACCTGCCTCAACTTATCATTAAAAAAGCGAATCGTAAGCAAGTTTTTCGTTCTGTATATGGCAGATTGTTAACGCCAGAACAGCGAGAAGAGTTAATACAACAAATTTTACTGGCACCTCACGAATACGTTGCCCAAGAAGAAATTGGACTTTCGACCACACCAGCCTTGGTAAATGGGAAGTTGGTGCCTCGTTTGGCGGCGCTTCGAGCTTACTTGGTAGCCAATGGCGACGACTATATGGTTATGCAAGGCGGGCTGACAAGAAGTTCTGCTGTAAAAGGTCGTTTTGAAGTTTCGCATCAACATGGGGGGTGTTCTAAAGATACTTGGATTGTATCTGACACTGAAATAGCGCAAAAGGAGATTCGCATCGAAATGCCCAAAGAGTCGGTGCATCATCATACTTCCTTGCCTAGTAGAAGTGCTGAGAATCTTTTTTGGGTTGGTCGTTATGCCGAGCGAACTATGTCGACTACCAAATATATCAAGTTGTTGATTAATGCACTCCATGAAAGTGTCAAGTTTGGGAATGCTTCAAAATCAGAGCATATCGAAGTTTTGTTGAAAGGTCTAACACACTTGACGTTAACTTATCCTGGATTTTTAGATGAGGAAAAACCTGAACTATTGGCTAATCCCTACTCCGAAATACACAAGATTGTTCATGATCTTAAAATATTGGGATCCGTGGCTTCCAGTACTGAGGCTTTTTTGAGAGGTGTGATTTCTGTTAGTGATCGGTGGAATCATGATACATGGCGTGCTATTTACTCGATTGAGAATACATTTAAAAAAATTAAACGACCCGACGATGCTTATTCCAATAGCAACACGATGCAAAAGATATTAGATAAACTTCATGCACGTTTATTTACTTTTTATGGAATTGTAGCCGATACTATGCCAAGGGATAGTGGGTTTTATTTGTTCGAATCTGGAAAGTTTATTGAAAGAATTTTACTAAAAATCAGTACAATTCGTGCTTGTTTTAGCTTTAAAAGCGAATCCCACATTGAGAATGAACTTATTGAAGCAGTTCTTATCAACCATCATTTGTTGATTCATTATCGACAGCTTTATAAATCCAACTTGAATTTGGAAGCCATGCTTGATATGATTTTTTTGGAAACAAAACTACCTTATTCTTTGGCTTTTCAGTTGGATGAACTGGGGCGTTGTTTATCAGAATTACCCAAACCATCACATACAGAGCGTCTAAATTTGGCGCAGAAGGCTGTCCTTCAGGCAACTATGAAGATCAAACTCGCCGATGTTTCTCAAATGGTCATTTTCGAGCAAGATACCTTGTATCGTGAATACTTAGATAGCTTACTGGCAGAAGTATTTGATTTAATCTTATCAGTAAACAACTCTTTGACAAATTTGTACTTTACTCATACCGAAATACAACATTCTTTTTTGAGTAGTACCGAAAATTCGAGTCAGAATGAAATATAACTTAATTCATAAAACTTCCTATAAATATTACGAGACAGTTAATAATTATCATAGTTTGGTGTGTTTGAAACCGAAAGATTTGGAAGGTCAAGTTTGTGATAGTTTTAAATTAACAATAACACCATCTCCCAATGAAATTATTGAAAGAAAAGATTATTTTGGAAATACAGTACACTATTTTTCAATCCATGTTCCTCATCAAGAATTGATTGTGCAGGCTGTTAGTAAAGTTCAGAGTTTACCCAAAATTCAAAAGAATATATCTACCTTAACAGTTCAAGATTGTAAAAATATACTTTGGAATAACCGTGAACTTAAAGTTGAACTTTTACAATATATGCTACCAAGTCCTTTCATTAACTGGGACGCTGAAATACAAGAGTTTGCGCTTGGTTGCTTGCAAGGTAATATTGTACTTTATGAAGGTGTCATGCAGTTATGTCATAAGATTTTCAAAGAGTTTAAGTTTGTTTCAAATGCTACTTCTATTTATACGCCTATTAAAACGGTGTTAAAAGAACGAAGAGGTGTTTGTCAAGATTTTTCACATTTGGCGATTGCTTGTCTTCGAAGTGTGGGACTGGCAGCGAGATATGTTAGCGGATATATCGAAACGCTTCCTCCAATTGGACAACAGAAGTTACAAGGCTCGGATGCTTCTCACGCTTGGATTTCGGTGTATATCCCTGAGATGGGCTGGTGTGAATTTGACCCGACTAACGACATGGTTCCTCAAGAGCGCCATATTATTACGGCTTATGGTCGTGACTACAGTGATGTTGCACCATTGAAAGGAGTAATCTTTAGTTCTGGGGGGCACCAATTATCGGTTTCGGTAGATGTAATCCCTGTTTAATAAATGATAAACAAAAGATAATAATTCAAGTAAAATAGTGATAGAAAGGATAACTCAGTAGGGTTATCCTTTTTTTGTATCTATCGATTTATTTCCCTTATCTGACTAAAAATTAACGTGAATTATATAAAAATTTAATCAAATAATGGTAATAATCCCTTTCTTTGTATCATGTTAATTCAATAATAACCTTATTAATTTTTACGATATGAAATATAAACATATACCATTATTTGTTGCTACTTTGGCGCTATCACTGAGTGCCCAAGCTCAGAAATATACAGCACAATCGAAGAGCGATTTTACTCTTATTCAAAACAAAGGTGGCGTTAAATTAGGCTATGCTCCGAGTTCTGGTGTGAAAATATTGACAGTAGATGGCTGGGCATTTAAAGATTTGAACAAAAACGGAAAGCTTGATAAATATGAAGACTGGCGTTTGCCTATCGACGTTCGTGCTAAGGATTTAGCATCAAAGATGTCAGTTGAGCAAATTGCAGGCTTGATGTTATATTCAGGTCACCAGTCGTTGCCTGCACGACCTGTGGGATATTTTTCTGGAACTTATAATGGTAAGCCTTATAAGGAAGGTGAAACTGACCCTTCGGACATGACCGATCAGCAGAGAACATTTTTGGATAAAGATAACTTAAGACATGTTTTGTTGACTACAGTAAAAAGTCCTGAGGTAGCTGCTAAATGGAATAATAAAATGCAAGCTTTTGTCGAAAGTACCCCATTAGGTGTTCCTGCTAACAATAGTTCTGATCCTCGACATGGAACTTTGGCGAGTGCCGAATATAATGCTGCAGCTGGCGGGACGATTTCGATGTGGCCAAGTTCATTAGGCTTAGCAGCCACCTTTAATCCAACTATTATGCATCGTTTTGGAGAAGTAGCTTCTGCCGAATACCGTGCTTTGGGTATTGCAACAGCATTATCTCCGCAAGTAGATATTGCTACCGAACCTCGTTGGAGTCGTGTGAGTGGCACTTTTGGCGAAAACCCTTATTTGAGTGCAGCGATGGCACAAGCATATTCTGATGGCTTTCAAACTTCTTATGGTGATAGAGAAATTAAGGATGGTTGGGGTTTTGGAAGTGTGAATGCGATGGTGAAACACTGGCCTGGTGGTGGTTCTGGCGAAGCTGGTCGTGACGCTCATTATGCTATTGGGAAATATGCGGTTTACCCTGGCAAAAACTATGCACAACATTTTATACCTTTTACTGAAGGTGCTTTTAAACTAAAAGGTAAAACTAAGATGGCTTCTGCTGTGATGCCATACTATACAATTTCGTGGGGCTTTGATACAAAAAATAACGAAAACGTAGGTAATAGTTACAATAAATATATCATCACAGATTTGCTCAGAGATAAATATCACTATGATGGTGTTGTGTGTACTGACTGGGGTATAACTCATGCTCACACAGTAATGGACAACTTCGTAGATGGTAAGCCATGGGGCTTAGAAAAACTCACTGAAGCGGAGTTGCATTACAAAGCTTTGATAGCTGGAGTGGATCAATTTGGAGGTAACAATGATTCTAAACCTATTATCGATGCTTATGCTATGGGTGTAAAAGAGCGTGGAGAAACATGGATGCGTGCTCGTATGGAAAAATCAGCGGTTCGTTTGTTACGTAATATTTTCCGTGTAGGTTTGTTTGAAAACCCGTATTTGGATGTTCAAGAAACCGTGAAAGTAGTGGGTAATCCTACATTTATGCGTGAGGGCTTTGAAGCGCAGACTAGCTCAATTGTAATGCTTAAAAACAAAGGAAATATTCTACCGCTTCGCTTAGGTAAGACTGTCTATATTCCAAAACGTTTTGTTCCCAAATCTCGTAATTTCCTAGGAATGGAAACACCTGAATCGTTGGAGTATCCTGTCAACTTAAATATTGTTAAGAAGTACTTTACAGTTACTGATAATCCAAATGAGGCTGATTGTGCCATCGTATTTGTGAATAACCCTGCCTCTGGCATTGGCTATGATAAAGCAGATTTGGAAAAAGGTGGTAATGGTTATTTGCCAATAAGTCTACAGTATAAAGAATATACTGCTACTGAGGCTCGTGAAACGAGTATTGCTGGTGGAGATCCATTGGAGGCTTCAACGAACCGCTCTTATAAGGGTAAAACCATAAAGGCTTCAAATTCGACTGACTTGGATATGATTTTAGAGACAAAAGCTAAGATGAAAGGAAAACCTGTTATCGTTTCAGTATCGATGGAGAATCCGATGGTATTCAATGAATTTGAGAAGGAGGTAGAGGGTATTTTGGTAAACTTTAAAGTACAGGATCAAGCTATTTTTGATATTATTTCTGGAAAAAAAGAACCTTCCGCTCTGTTGCCCATTCAAATGCCTGCTAATATGAGTACTGTTGAAAGACAAGCAGAAGATGTGCCACATGATATGGAATGTCACAAGGACTCAGAAGGTAATGTATACGATTTTGGCTTTGGCTTAAATTGGAGAGGTGTTATCAAAGACGGTCGTGTTAAGTTGTATAAAAAATAATATAACATGATCCATTATTTGTAATTAAAAAGACAGGCGAAAATAGTTCCTTCTCGCCTGTCTTTTTAATTACTTATTCTTAATAATTCTTTTGCAACGCCAGTTGAGATAATTGACCATAAACCAAAAGTTTTTGAACGCAGGATTACTAGTCTGTTTATGATGATACCGAAAATAAATTTGCTGAATTATCACCAATAATCTAAATAGCCCATATACTTCATAGAAGGTAAAATCTACATTTTTTAGGCTCATTCGCTCACAATAGTAGCTAATGACTTCCTTACGAGTTAGCATCCCTCTTAGATGTGTGGGTTGTCTTCTAAACATCTTGAATACAAAATCATCATTTGCTTGAATCCAATAGGCTAAACTATTGCCCAAATCCATCAGTCCATCGCCCACCGTTGCCATTTCCCAATCCAGAATACCGATTACCTCTAAATGCTCGTCAGCTGAAAGAACGATATTATCAAAACGAAAATCATTGTGAATAAAACAGGTATATTCTTCAGACGGAATGTTGTTTTGTAGCCAATGAATCACATATTCGCAAGAAGGTACATTCCATGTTTTGGCTTTTCGGTACCGTTCTACCCAACCCGTGATTTGCCTATTTGCGTAGCCTTTTCCTTTGCCAAATTCTTGTAAATCAGTATTTTCAATATTGATTTTATGTAAATCAACTAATTTGTCTATTACTCTAATACATAGATTTCGTACCTTTTCAGGACTTAATTCTAAACCTTTAGGAAGATTTGCTCTAGGAATAATTCCTGAGATTTTTTCCATTATATAAAACTCTCGACCTATTATGGCAGTATCCTTACAGTGTAACTCTATTTTGGGTACGTATGAATAGTAAGGTGCTAATACCGACATTATTCTAGACTCTCTTGCCATATCATGTGCCCCCTTGGCTTTGGTACCTTTAGGCGGACACCTCAGAATGTATTCCTTTTCATTTATTGTAATTTGATACGTTAAATTAGAGGCTCCACCACTAAACTGCTTCAAGGTAATGGAGTCAATAGTAATAGAGAACTCTTTTGCTAAATAGCTTTTCAATGTATCCAAATCTAGTTGGTCTTCGTTACGAACCTCTTTGGGTTTATCAATCAATAAGTTTTCCATTTCTAGCCCTTTTAGGATTCTCGATATTTCTTTAGTTCTAGTTTGGCCACTACATTTCTATGAACTTCATCAGGGCCGTCAGCTAGTCTTAAGGTTCGAGCGTAGGCATATAACCCAGCGAGTGGCGTATCGTTGCTAAGTCCTTTACCTCCAAATAGTTGCATTGCTTGGTCTATGATTTTACAAGCAACTGTCGGTGCAACTACTTTAATTTGTGAGACCTCACTCAAGGCACCTTTGATACCATAAGTATCTAGTAAAAAGGCAGTTTTCATAACGAGCAACCTTGCCATATCGATTTCCATTCGAGCATTGGCTATAATATCTGTATTTCCTCCAAGTTCAATAAGCGACTTTCCAAAAGCGGATCTTGATTTTCCTCTTTCTATCATTAGTTGTAAGGCTCGTTCACTTGCTCCAAGCACTCGCATACAATGATGAATTCGACCAGGACCTAAGCGACCCTGTGCTATTTCAAAGCCTTTCCCTAGTCCACCAATAAGATTTGATTTAGGGACTTTGACATTTTCAAAACTCACCTCCCCGTGACCATACGGCGGGTCATAAGTACCAAATACAGGTAACATTCGTTTGATGGTTACGCCCTCTGCATCTAGCGGAATTAGTACCATTGAGTGCTGGGCGTGCTTGGCTGCTTCTGGATTTGATAAACCCATAAATATCGCAATTTTACAATTAGGATGCCCTATGCCAGTACTCCACCACTTGGTACCATTTATGAGTAAATAGTCACCTTTGTCTTCAATCGTAGCCTTCATATTAGTTGCATCACTTGAGGCAACTGCTGGTTCGGTCATACAAAAAACCGATCGGATTGAGCCTTCTAAGAGAGGAGTAAGCCATACTTCTTTTTGTTCAGCAGTTCCGTATTTCCAGAGTACCTCCATATTGCCTGTATCAGGAGCATTACAATTAAAAACTTCTGGAGCCAATAACGAATATCCCATTGCTTCGGCAAGAGGCGCGTATTCAACATTGCTCAAACCACTAACTTCTGGAAGAAAGAGGTTCCACAATCCTTGAGATTTTGCTAGTTTCTTTAAAGATTCTATCTCTTCATCGAGAGACCATTCTTGAAATTTTGGATTCGAGATAAAGGGTTCTTCTCGAAATTTTTCTTCAATGGGTAAAATATATTTATGGACGAAGTGCTCAACTCTTTGAATCAAGTCAAGTGTTTTAGGAGAATGAGAGAAGTTCATACAATGTTTTTTCAAAGTGAATTATGATAGGAATTTACAAAGAAAAGTTTAATATTTTCTTGAAATGAGAATAATCACTTTGGTATAGGCACAAAAAAACTGACACCATAAATATTATAGTGCCAGTAACTACACCCAATTTTCTATAAAAACTATGATAATATGTTTTAGCTCAGAGAGCGCCTAAAATCATGAGAATTACCTGTGATACAGGAAAATAAGATTTTTTTGTAAAAGTAATATATTACCGCAAATTTGACAACTAAATTAGGATAGTATTCAAATTATTTCAACGAGGATGAATATTTTTTTTTACGCAATCGTTATCGGTAACGTTTTCGTTTGGATTATGATAGTAATAATTTGAATATTTCTTTTCAAAACTCCATTATTAAAAGCACACTTTGCCTATTCTTTACTATAAAATATCCTCAAATTTTTAGCCAAACTTATTAAGCGGACAGATTCCTAGGCAAAATTATTTTTGAATAGGCTTCTATTAGATAAAAGGAATTTGATTCTTCCTAAGTTTTGGAGTTATACAAGATATTGAAAAAATTAGTATCTTACTAACAGTTTGGTTTGAGTTTGCCAACTCGGTAATTTTGATTGAATCCGATGAGATATTCACTTTTTAACGAACAACCTATTTGGTATTTGGATGTTTTTGCTGAATCTATCCTAGAAAAAGGTCGTGTACGATTACGCCCTCTGGATGGACAAACAGCTGATAGCACACTTCGTATAGAGTGCAGTCGAAAACTTCGTCAGAAATATGGAGTAGGTACGGTTTTTAAATTGGATGTTCGACTGGTACGTCCACATAATAAGAAGCCGTATTTAATTTGTCGGAATAGAAAGGAATTGACTCGTGCACTTGAATATTTTGAAAGAAATAAGCGTGTGCAAATAGAGCATCTGATAGGCACGCAACTAACTCTTTTTTAAGGAGTTTGCTAAAAAAATAAAAGCGTCGAAGGCGCTGAGAATTGAATATTCTCGATAACAGCCTACGACGCCTTACAATAAGCTACCTACGACGCCTTCAAAATGCTTGAAACAGGTACTTTTCGGCGCTCAATTAATCTTTTTACGGTAGTTGGGTGAAACATTTTTCCCTTCGAAGTCCTAAATCCTTTAGAGTTTAGCTCATCTGCAATTTGTTGAAGGGTGTACAATCCTCGGTCGAATCTTTCAATTAAGGCCGAAGCCAAGCGATTGTTTAAATTTTTTAAGGCTTTTTGTTTTGTCGATGCGGCTCCCACGGCTCTTGATTCATTTGTAAAATTTTCAGGTTTACCTAATTTCACGCCCCGATTCTTTTTTGCCTGCAAGGCAGCTTTAGTTCGGATGCTAATCAGTTCACGTTCACGTTGCGCCAAACCTGCAAAAACTGCTAACGTGAAGGTATCCAAAACCCCGTTTTGAGTAGGAATGTCACAACTTACAAATTTCCCTCGAACTTTTTCTAAAATATCAAAAGTATCTTTCACGTCACGACTGAGTCTATCTAACTTGGCTACTATCAAAAACGCCTCTTTGTCATTTAAGCAGTCGGCAATCGCAGATTGAAGCATCGGTCTGTTGTCTATATCTTTACCCGACTCCGCTTCGATATACTCTTGCGTTACTTCAATTTTATCAAGAGTTGCATAATGATAAATGATAGCTCGCTGTGCTTCTAATCCTAAGCCTGAGCGTTCTTGTCCTTTAGTCGAAACTCTCAGGTAGGCTATATACTTCTTCATATAACAGTTTAGAAAATTTTACAAGGCTACAATGCTCGTTATTGTCTTGTAAAAATAATAGAAAAATACATAAGTCCAAATGACATCCACTCTTAAAGACAAAAAGTCTGACCAACTCGTGTGCTGATCAGACTTTTTGACAAAACTTAAGCTATTGCTAGTTTTACACAATTTCTAGTGTAACTGGCATATTACCTCTCGTTGCATTTGAGTATGGACATACCTCATGGGCTTTTTCAACCAACGCTTGTGCAACATCTTTTTCTACACCTGGAATATGTACTTTCAATGTTGTTGATAAACCAAAACCTCCTGCATCGTTTTTACCAATAGCAACCTCTGCTGTTACGGAAGTTGTACCCGTAGTTACTTTTTGCATACGAATCACAAGATTCAAAGCGCTATCAAAACACGCTGAATAGCCAGCAGCAAAAAGTTGTTCAGGGTTGGTAAATGCACCTCCTGTTCCTCCTAATTCCTTGGGCATTCTTACTTCTAAATCCAATACTCCGTCTGAAGATTTTACTTGTCCATTGCGACCACCTGTCGCTGTTGCCGATGCCTGATATAATGCTTGCATGATTGTATAATGTTATTGCTTTATTAGAAAATTGTACCACTAATAAGAGCAAATGTTAGTTTATTGAATTATGATTAAAATTGTATTTTTCTGTTATTTTAAAGCTGAGGTTGTCTCCATTAGTTTATCTAATTGGGCTTTCAAATTGATAAACTCTTCCATCGAAAGTGCCAAGCATGAGGCTAACTTGAAGGGGATATCTTTCGCCTCATTTTCTAGTGTAATTCCTTTCTCAGTCAAGCTTACGAATACGACTCTTTCATCTGCTTTGTCACGTTGACGGATTACTAATCCATCTTGTTCCATACGCTTTAACAGCGGAGTTAATGTCCCACTATCGAGTAATAGCTTTTTCCCTAAATCCTTCACAGATAAACTTTTGGATTCCCATAAAACCAACAAGACGAGATATTGTGGGTAGGTCAAGTCGAGTGGTTCGAGCAATGGTCTATACAGGGCAGTTATTTGCCTTGAAATAGCGTAAAACGGAAAGCAAAGCTGGTTTTCTAACTTGAGTTGATTCATTTGCTTGTTTTTTGTGTAAAATTAAATTGTTTGCAATTTAATTGCAAGCTATTTAATTAAAATTTTCTGAAAATGCTAAAACAAAGTCATGAAGCCCTATTTTTGTTTTTTTAGGAAATCAATAATTAAAGTAAATATGAAATTTTTGGCAAAATATGGAATAGATGGATTTATTCTTTCTTTGATAGGAGCTATTGTCCTTGCTTATCTATATCCACAATTAGGAGCAGTTACCTTAGATAAAGCATTGGGTTTTGCAACGACTTACGGGGTTAGTATGACCTTCTTTTTATATGGTTTGAAATTAGATACCAAACAGTTATTAGTCGGAATCAGTAATTGGAAATTACATACTTTGATCCAAACGAGCACATTTATATTTTTTCCTGTACTCGCACTTTTGGTCAAACCTTGGTTCGATTCTATAGGGCAACCTGTCTTATGGTTAGCGATATTTTATTTAGGCGCATTGCCTTCTACGGTTTCTTCTTCGGTTGTAATGGTCTCATTATCAGGCGGAAATGTGGTGTCTGCTATTTTCAATGCTACGCTTTCGAGCTTGTTGGGAATTGTATTAACACCATTATGGATGTCACTGTTTATGGGGCAAGTCAACAGTAATTTCGATTTGACAGATGTCCTAATGAAGTTAGTTTTACAAGTAATAGTACCTGTAATTATCGGGATGATCCTAAACAAATTTGGGGGTGCTTGGGCACAAAAAAACAAAGTTGCCTTAAAGATGGTCGATCAAACAGTAATCATTTTGATTGTATATCAATCTTTCTGTGATTCGTTTGACCACCATATATTTGCAACGTTACCCATAAGTAATATCATTTGGTTGTCTGTAGGTATGATTGTACTATTTCAAGTAGTGTATCAATTGATAAAATGGTGTGCGCATCAACTTGGGTTTAACGAAGCTGACACTTCAACAGCCATATTCTGTGGATCCAAAAAATCATTAGTGCATGGTACTGTTATGAGTAAAGTGTTGTTTGGTGCAGGTGCTGAGGTTGGGATTTATTTATTACCCATTATGATTTATCATGCTGGACAACTCATTGGTGCAAGTTATCTAGCCCGAAAGCGGGGTGAAAAAATGGCTCAGCAAGCCAATCATTAATTAGTGGTTAGGCATATAGCCCACAAAGCTGTAATAGCCTGTGAAACATGCTGTTGTATGGTCAAATCTTCAGATAATGATTCTAGGGCACGATAGACTAAGGCTCTCGCTGACTTTACTTTAGTCATAGCCATAATCTGGGCAATTTCTTCATAACTTAGCCCTTCAAAAAAGTATAAGGCAATAGCTTCTCGTTGTTTTTCGGGAAGCTTTGCACATGCTTCTTTTATGATCTGACTGGTATCTGCTGAAAATATCTGATTAAATAAGTCATTTCCATCAGCAATATTAAGTTCAAAACCGCCTTCTAAGCCTATGAAAGCAAACTGTTTTTGTTGCTTTTCTTGTACTCTCATCAGTTTACGTTTCAAACTCGCATATAAGTAAAACTTAATCGAAGTTGTATCTCCTAGACGCCCTCTTGATTGAATCATTTCGCAAAATAAATCCTGAATTGCATCCTTTACTTGGTCTGCTTCAGCACAAAACTGTCTGCCATAGTTATATAACTTTGGGGCATATTGATAGTAGATAAAACTTAAGGCTTCATCGCTTCCATCTTTAAATGCTTTCCAAATTTGCTCTTCGGAGAAATTCTTCATGGCTATTCAATTAAAATATATGGCTTGTTAATTCAATTTAAAGGCCTATATGTGTCATTATTACACAATTGAGACTAAATAAAAAGGGAATTGTTCATTCCTTAGGTCAAATGTAGGATATTTTTTGATTTACTACTCAATAAAATGCAAAAAAAAATTTATAAAGTTATTAAATAGCTAGTATTTGATAATTTTTATTGATAATGTAAATGTTTCATTATCAGAATGTTAAATGGTATAATTTTATTTTTTCTAAAAAAAGTAAAATTTTTTCTTCGATTACTATGGTCATTCCTTGAGTTTTTGTCTTTCTGTATTTGAAAGAACTAAACTATGGAATCGAATCAACCCAATATAGAGCAATTTCTGAGTAACTCTTCATTTGTAAAATGGGTAAAAGAGCCAGATGATGTTTCAAATGAGTTTTGGAACAATTGGCTTTTGAATAATCCTGACAAAAAAGAGACGTTTGAGCTTGCCAAAAATATTATTCAAAACCTTGCCTATAAGCATCAGTATCATTTAGACAAACAGGAGTTAGATGCGATGTTTGAAAGTATCAAATCGACTGTTGCTCAAAATTCTGACGCAGAAAAGCAACACGCTATTTCAATTTTCACGAATAATCTTAAAAGATTTTGGTGGGTGGCAGCTTCCGTGGTTATTGGAATTACCTATTCATTACAAACAGAATTTGCTAAAGAGCGTTTGATGACTTCTGTTTTGACCATGGGAAATAAGCAATTTTATGGTGCTAATCCAGGCGAAAGAATAAAAGTGATTCTTCCTGATGGCTCAATTGTAACGCTTCAAGGAGGAAGTTCTATTTCGTATAATTCTGATTTTCAAGATACAATTAGAAAAGTTGAACTGAATGGACAAGCATTTTTTGATGTTGTGAAAAATCCACAAAAACCGTTTGTGGTAGAATCAAAACATTTGAGAACTAGAGTTTTGGGAACAAGTTTTTCTGTAAATGATTCTGAAAAAGATGCCATTGGAAAGGTGGCTGTAAGAACAGGAAAAGTAAGTATGAGTGTTGTCGAAAATCATCAATCAGAAATACTTACCCCTAGCAAAATGGGCGTTTGGCATAAAGCTCAAAAGCAGATAGAAGTCAGCACGTTTGACTCAAAATCTGAACTCGCTTGGAAAGACAATATATTGTACTTTTCTAAGGATGATATGCCAAGCGTTTTATCAAAAATCGAAACTTGGTACGGCGTGAAAATCATAGTTGACCCAGCCCTAAAATTGAAAGGGAGATATAGTGGTGAGTTTTATGACGAATCTCTCGAAAATGTTTTGACAGGTATAGGATTTACTTCAGGATTTGATTTTGAAATCAAGGGAAAAGAAGTAAAAATCGTATCAAATAGATAAGCTATTTCCAAAAGCAATATCACCAACCATATTCATATTTTTCGCTAACATATCTAAACATTAATTATGAATTCTTTGCTTCAAAACTCCAGCTAACCAAACAAAAAAAGCCGACTATGCGTCGGCTCCTTGATTGAGTTCTGAGCTATCTAAAAAGATTGGCGTCTGTGCGATAGAGCAGAACTAGGAATTTTAATTATTTCAATCATCAAAATCCCAATCAAATATATGAAAATCCTTCGACCCAAGTCGCTTCTCCAGTTAAAAAAACGATTTACGACTATGTTAATGCTCCTCATGAGTATTTTACAAATTAATATTCTAGGCATTTTTGGTGCACAAGCCAAAAATATCGAAGATACTCGTCTGAACATGAAAGTTGAAAAAGCTACGATTGTTCAGGTATTCAAAGAAATCGAAAAGCAAACGCAATTTCATTTTTCATACAATGATGCTTATCTCAACGAGCAGGTAAAAGTTACGCTGAATGTACAAAACAAGAGGCTTTCGGAAGTTCTTAATTTCTTGACCAAAGAGGTAAACCTTCAATTCAAGCAAGTACGTGGTAATATCCATGTTTTGAATACAGCCAATACCGACCGAAATTTTAACCCAAACGTACAGTCAAACGCCATTCTCGAAGATATTATAGTGTCTGGCGCAGTATTGCACGTGTCTGGTCGAGTAACAAGCCGTGAAGATAATCAGCCTGTGGCTGGTGCTACTATTCGTATAAAAGGAACAAATAAAGGAACGGTAGCGGATGCACAAGGAAACTACAAAATTGAGGTAGACGATGCCAATGCTGTCATTGAAATATCATCTGTAGGGTTCTTAAAACAAGAAATTCGTGTGGGTGGTCGCAGTACTATCAATGTTGAGTTAACGGCCGACATTGCCAAACTAGACGAAGTTGTTGTGGTTGGTTATGGTACGCAAAAAGTCAAAGATTTGACGGGTTCTGTAGGTATCGTTAAAATGGAAGATGCCAAGAAAACAGCGACTTATGATGTAGCCAAAATGCTCCAAGGTCAAGTGGCTGGGGTTACAGTGCATGGTTCTGGGGAGCCAGGCGGATTTGTAAGTATCAAAATTCGTGGGATTAGTTCTTTCAATAACAACAGTCCATTGTTCGTGATTGATGGTGTTCCTGTAGATGCCCCATTTGATTTTTCACCAGATGATATAGAAAGTGTTCAAGTTTTGAAAGATGCCTCTGCTGGTGCTATCTACGGAGCTCGTGCAGCCACTGGCGTTGTGATTATTACAACGAAAAAAGGAAAAGCAGGACCGTTGAAAGTTGATTATTCAGGATATGCTGGTGTGCAAGAAATTGCTAGACGTATTCCTGTGACCAATCGCGTTGGTTATCAAAATATTACAAGTGCAGCAGAGTTGAATGCTGGTTTGTTAGTAGCGCCTGCCAATGATCTGAAAAGCCCGTCTTATATCAGTAAAGTAGATACTGATTGGCAAAAAGAAGGTTTTAAAACTGGTAAAATTACCGACCATAACCTCAACTTTTCGGGTGGTACTGAGGCTCTAAGAGGAAGTGTTTCTGTAGGCTATTTTGACCAAAGTAGTACCTATACTGGTCCACAAAACTATACTCGTTATAGCTTGAATGGTAACTTGACAGGTAAAAAAGGTATTTTCTCATTTGGGGCAAAGTTTGCTTACACACAGTCACATAAGGTAAATAATGCCAATACAAGAGAGCATGCTGTTTTTGGTGGAAGTGTAACCAGTTTATTGACTGCCATTCCGACTATGCCTGTATATGATTCAAATCGTTTGGGCGGTTATGGTGGTAGCGACAATAATACACAACGAGCTATTACTTTGAACGTAGTAGGGATGAATGCTTTATTGAAAAGTACAGGAGATCGTAACCGTATTTTAGGCAATTTCTGGGGCGAATTGGAATTAGCTAAAAATCTAAAGTATAGATTAAGTGTTAGTTACGACCGTACTGATTGGAAGGACTTTTTCTTTGAACCAAAATATGATTTAGGTTTTTACTACTTAACTCCGTTGGCATTTTTATCTCAAACTCGTGGTGGTGCCAATACTTTCTTGATTGAAAATACTGCAACCTATTTGAAAGAAATTGGTAAACATAAGATTGATGTGTTGGCAGGTATTACGCACCAAAAAGATGAGTGGGCGTCCATGACAGGAACGGCTCTAGGACTTACTGAGCCTTATTTCTTAACACTAAGCTCTGGATTAGAGGCATCTGGTGGTCGTGGTATTAGCGAATATCAGTGGAATGCTGCGCTTCAATCGTATCTGGGTCGTGTGAACTACAATTATGGAGATAGATATTTGTTAACATTCAATTTCCGTCGTGATGGCTCTTCAAGATTTAGTCCATCTAATCGTTTTGGTAACTTCATGTCACTAGCTGCTGCTTGGAATGTTCACAATGATATTCAGTTGCCAGAATTTATCAATAGCATGAAAGTAAGAGGTGGTTTTGGCGAATTAGGTAATCAGTCTATTGGTCAATATCTCTATGATACCTATGTCAATACCAATGCTAATTATGTATTCAACAATACTTTAGCTCCAGGTGCTACTCGTACACAAGTGGTTGACCCATCTATTAAATGGGAATCTAAAAGAACAACCAACGTAGCGGTTGATTTTGGTTTCTTGAATGATAAAATCTCATTTACTGCTGAATATTTTGATAACCGTGCTTATGATATGTTGGTGGGTATTCCTATTCCTGCTTCGGTGGGTTCTACCAACGCGAGCGTTACGACCAATATCGCTTCTGTTAGCAACTCAGGTGTTGAATTAACGGCAACTTATCGTAAAAAATCTGGAGATTTTAAATATGAAATCTCTGCTAATGCACATACGCTCAAAAACAAAGTATTAGCCTTGGGTGGAAACAACGAACCGATTTACGGTGCAGCCAGTAAAACAGAAGTTGGACATTCTGTAGGAGAGATTTATGGATATGTAACTGAAGGTATATTCCAGAATACGGATGAGGTAAAAAATCATGCTACACAATTGAACGCTGCTCCTGGAGATATTAAGTTTAAAGACCTTAATGGCGATGGTAAAATCACAGCCGAAGGCGACCGCACCTATTTGGGTTCTTCTATTCCAAACTTCTATTATGGTTTGAACTTTGGCGCATCATACAAAAACTTTGACTTATCATTCTTTATGCAAGGTCAGGCAGGTAATAAGGTTTACAATGGTGTATATCGTGATTTGATGGCTGAGCAATACGGTAACCATCACGTGGATGCTTTGAATTACTGGACACCAACTAATACCAATACCAATGTGCCACGTCCAGTCATTGGAGATCCTAATGCCAATACACGTGATTCTGACAGGTTCGTAGAAAGTGGCTCATATTTGCGTATGCAAAATGCACAAATTGGATACAACGTTCCTCAGAGTATTTTGAACAAAATTAAAGGTGTAAGTAAAATCAGAATATACGCATCGGGTCAGAATATTTTCTTGATTTCGAAGTATCGTGGATATGACCCTGACTTTGCAAGTGATGGTTTGTTGAGTAGAGGATTAGACTATGGCTCCTATCCAAACCCTCGTACCATTATGCTTGGTTTGCAAGTAGGTTTCTAATTTGATGTAGACTGTTGTACATGCCATTTTGGGCGTACTATCTGTCTGAGAGTTACTTTACAAAATCGTTTAATTTTAGATTTTCCATGAATAAAAAATATATAATAGCGTTCGTTGCCACAATGGTGTTGGCTACAGGCTGTGAAAAAGACTTGGAGCAAACAAACCCCAACCAGCAAACTTCGGCTACTTTTTGGCAGTCACAAGATGATGCGATTAAAGGGGTAAATGCTGCCTACCAAACGTTGATTATCGATGGTGGCTATATGCGTAGTACGCCTTTGATGCTCGATACGCGTGGCGATGATATTAAGAGCAATAGTCCTTGGGACCAAATGTACAATTCAGGGAAGTTTGCCTTGAATACAGGGAACGATGCGATTTATGGCTGGGCTTTTGGTGCGTATTATGAAGGTGTTTCAAAGGCCAATCAGGTATTAGATTTCGTGCCAAAAATTGCCATGGATCAAGCGGTAAAAGACCGTGTTTTGGGACAGGCTTATTTCTTGAGAGGACTGTATTTCTATCATTTAGTCAATTTGTTTGGCAATGTGATGCTACCAACTACTTCGGTAAAAAGCACAGCAGATTTTTATGTTAAACAATCTACTGTAGAGGAAGGTTGGGCACAAGTAATTTCTGACTTGAAAAAAGCTTCTGAATTACTTCCTGTAAGTTATGATAATGTAGCCGGTCCTGATAAAGGCCAAACAGGTCGTGCGACCAAGGGTGCAGCTTTAGGGTTTTTAGGAAAAGCGTATTTGTTTACTAAGAAATATTCCGAAGCTGCTACGCAGTTCAAGGCGATTATCGATTTGGGTGTATATGATTTGATGCCAAATTACCGTGATAATTTCACTGAAGTTGCAGAGAATAATAAAGAATCATTGTTTGAAGTGCAATTTTCACGTGATGCGGGCGGTAAAGATATGAACTGGGGTGGCGAGCCAGCTCCAGGCTGGGGAACGGTTTCGAGTCGTGCAATTACTTATGGGCCACGTGGCTTTGGCTGGACAGACGTGCAACCAACTCGCTCGGTATTCAATGAATTTTTGGTAGAAAAAACGACTGCTGGGAAAGATGACCCTCGTTTGGAGGCAACGATTTTTTATAACAAACCCGGTGGTATGAAATTGTATGGAAAAGACTTTGCTACTTTTTATACAAATCCCAACGACTTAAATGATTTGTTCTGTCGCAAATATGAAAACGATGAAACCAAAGCCGATGAATTTGATTGGCGTTCGGGCATCAATGATCGTTTGTTGCGTTACTCGGATATTTTGTTGATGTATGCAGAATGTTTAAATGAAACAGGACAAACAGCGCAGGCTTACCAATATGTTCAACGAGTTCGTTCGCGTGTAGGGTTACCAAATTTGGCAACTACAAAACCCAATATGACGGTCGCTCAAATGCGTGATCAGTTGGCACACGAAAGACTATTGGAGTTTTGCTTAGAAGGTCACCGTTTTGATGATATTCGTCGTTGGGGTTGGTTGCAGGATGCCACAAAGCTAGCAGAGCTGAAGCTTCGTGACCCTGAGTTTAACACTTACCAAGCAGGTAGAGAGTTTTATCCAATACCACAACGTGAGGTGAATACGAATCCTGGTGTTAAGCAAAATGCTGGCTACTAGAATTTGGTGTAACAATTTGATTACTAGTAAAATACAGATAGGCTGTCGACAGTAGGCAAAGTAAGTGTTTCTCTTTGAAAATTACTTATGCTGCCTATTGTCTATGGCTTACATCTCTCAAATTTAGGCTTTGCCTCTAAACCTAAAAAGTATTTGATGCTTCACTGGTAACTACCAATAAGGTATTTCAACTTAAAGACGTATGCTTTTCTCAACAAAAAAATATTCATACATTACCTTATTCTTACTAATCATTGGAATAAGTGCTTGTTCAAAAAGTGCAGTTGATCCCACGCCAACTCCAACCCCCACTCCTACGCCAACTGCGCCAGCTTTTGATATTAATTCTATCAAAGACTCTTATGCAGATGTGGCTGCGGCAAGTAATTATTTGCGTTGGGGATCATATAACGTACATGACCCATCAATTATCAAGGAAGGTGATACCTATTATTGCTACAACACTGATGTAGCTTATGGTACGGATATTCGCCCAGGAATTCAGATTCGTCAGTCAAAAGATTTGATAGAATGGAAGTTTTATGGTTGGGTATTTGACGGTTTGCCAACGTTAGGAGCAAATTTTATCAAGCAAAAAGGAATTCAGCCATTTAATTCTTTGTGGGCGCCTTATGTAATGAAAGTTGGAAATGAATTTCGATTGTACTACTCACTTTCTTCTGGCGACCCTCGTTTAAGTGTGATTGGTTTGGCTACTGCTAGTTCTCCATTGGGTCCTTGGAAAGAACAAGGTTTGGTGGTTACTTCTCAAAATGATAATACACGTCAAACTAATGCGATTGACCCAACTGTGGTAGTTACACCAACAGGCGAACACTATTTTTATTATGGTTCGGCTTGGGATGGAATTTATATGCTGAAACTTAATCCTGCCACTGGTTTACCATTGGTAGCAGGTGATAAAGGTAAAAGAGTCGCGAATCGTGGATTTACCAATGGGCAATATAATGGTAATATCGAAGGACCTGAAATTATCTATAACAAAGACCTCAAAAAATACTTTTTATTTATCTCTTATGATTGGTTAGCTACCAAGTACAATGTCCGAGTAGGGCGTTCTGACTCTCCCGAAGGACCTTTTTATGATTTCGAAGGCCGCAACCTGAATGAGGATATTGACCATGGTCCGATGATATTGGCTCCTTATCAATTTGCAGGTCATGCGGGTTGGCAAGGTGTAGCGCATTGTAGTGTTTTCGAAAATGCTGGACAGTATTATATGGCGCATCAGGGTCGTCCGGGACAAGATATTAATTTTATGATTTTGCATGTGCGTAAAATCTTTTGGACAAAAGATGGTTGGCCAGTGGTTTCGCCTGAACGTTATGCAGGAGAATTCACTACTGCTATTACGAAAGAAAATATAGTAGGTGATTGGGAGCAAGTTATTCTAGGATATAGAGTTGTGCCTGGGTATGACAAGGAACAAAATTCGCCTGATTTTCAAGTAGCCACTACTATTTCATTAGATGCCAATGGCGGCATTAATGGAAGTACTGCCAATACATGGTCATATTCAGCACCTTGGCTTACTATGAAATGGAGTAATGGTTTTACCGACGAAGTATTGGTAGAGAGAGGTCGTGATTGGGAAAACAAGAAGGAAACAATCCTTTTTTCAGGGTTGAATAATAAAGGAACTGCTATTTGGGGAAAGAAGAAATAGTTTTGAGAAATGGCATTGTGTAAAAAATTAGTAGTAGTCACACCATAAACTTTAAAATTCAATATTCAGGAATTGATAAGCTCATAATAAACGACGTACCACTAAAATAACTTACCAAATGCTTACGAGCCATTTTTTGTTGACATTTTCAAAAAGATATACCCTTTTGTTTTTCATCTTTTTGGGTGGAATTACTTCATGTCAAAAGAAGTCTAACAGCCCTTTGCATTTTGTGTCCATTTCGAGCAGTCAATCGCATATCGATTTTAGTAATACTTTAACTGAGTCTGATTCTGTGAATTTTTACACGAATGAATATATGTACATTGGCTCAGGTGTAGGTGTTGGTGACTTCAATAATGACGGTTTACAAGATGTGATTTTTGTAGGTAGTCAAGTACGTCCTCGCTTGTATTTGAATAAAGGAAAAATGCGATTTGAGGACATCACTACGAAAGCTAACATTCCAGAGTTGTCTTGGTGTACAGGTGTGAGCATTGTAGACATTAATCAAGACGGGTGGCAGGATATTTACCTTTGTGTTTCACACCATAAAAATCCTCAAAATCGAAGAAATATTTTATTGATTAATCAGAAAAATTTGACATTCAAGGAAGAAGCTCAAGCCTATGGACTGGCTGATGAAGGCTTTTCGACACAAGCTTGTTTTTTAGATTATGATAAAGATGGCGACTTGGATGTATATGTATTGAATCACCAACTATTTAATCCTCAACCCAATAAACTGGTTTCGCCAGATTCTTCTGGAACATCGCCTGCCGCTGACCACCTTTATCAAAATCTTGGTTTTGATAAGAAATTAGGACATCCTGTTTTTCAGAATGTATCTCAGCAGACAGGTATTTTGGAAGATGGCTATGGCCTGGGAGTAACAGTTGCCGATTTTAACCAAGATACCTATCCCGATATCTATGTTGCCAATGATTATCTTGGTAATGATAAATTATGGTTGAACCAACAAAATGGAACTTTCAAAAATGTTATAGCTCAAGCCACACAGCATCAGAGCTATAACAGTATGGGGGTCGATGCCGCTGACCTCAACAATGATTTGTTGCCTGATATCATGGTTTTGGATATGCTCCCACCCACCAATGAGCGTAAAAAAATGATGGCATTGGGTGTTAGTCTTGAGAAATATGATTTGCAAAGAAAATTAGGTTATCAACCTGAGTTTTCTCGAAATATGCTACAGCTTCATCGAGGAAATCAACGTGTGAATCAACAGCAGATTCCTGTTTTTAGTGAAATAGGTAATCTTGCAGGTGTGGCAGAAACAGATTGGAGTTGGAGTGTGCTTTGTGCTGATTTTGATAATGATGGCTGGAAAGACATACATATCACTAATGGATTAGCCAAGGATTTGACCAACAATGATTTTCTGAATTTTACCAAAGAAGCCCAACAAAGTAGTTACCAATTTGGCGGTGGCAACAATAGTTTAAATGCTTTTGACACAAAAAGTATTCATGATTTACGAAAAAAATTGGATGAATTCGGAGCCATTAAGTTGAATAATTTTTTCTTTAGAAATACCCAAAACCTTCAATTTGAAGATATTACTCAAGATGTTGGACTTGAAAATCCTTCTATTTCGCATGGTGCTGCTTATGCCGATTTTGACAATGATGGTGATTTAGATTTAGTCATCAATAATACTAATCAAAAGGCATTTCTTTACCAGAATACTTTGAATGATGATAATGATAAGGTTCACTTTTTAACGATTACCTTAAAAGGAAATGAAGGAAATCTAGATGGTTTTGGTACAAAGGTTGAAATTTATACAGAAGGTAAAGTACAAATGCTCGAACAACAACCCGTTCGTGGATATGCTTCTTCTGTCGAAAATCGTTTACATATTGGCTTAGGAGAATCTAGTCTAATTGATTCATTAATAGTAACTTGGCCTAATCAAAAAGTGCAAAAGATTTTTCGAGTAAAAGTAAATACAAGCTTACTTTTAAAACAAAATGATGCGAATGATTTATCAAATATCCATACTGTATTCTTTGAAGACAAAGGTATTGGACTTGATTTTGTACATCAAGAAATTCCTTTTTTTGATTACTATAATCGTCGATTACAACCTCAAAAGTATTCGCAGTTAGGTCCATGTCTTGCTAAAGGCGATGTCAATGGTGATGGGCTCGAAGACTTTTTTGTAGGAGGAGCTTCTCGTCAAAGTGGATGTTTTTTTATGCAGGAAAAAACGGGTGGTTTTAAAGCGAAAGAATTAGTTCAAACCTCAAAATTACAAGAAGATTTGGCTTCGGTTTTGGTAGATACCGACAACGATGGCGATTTGGATTTGCTTCTGGCAGGTGGAAGCACCGAGTACCCAAGAGGCTATCAAAGTTCGATACAATTATTTTTAAATGATGGGAAAGGCAATTTTCAGCAGAATTTAATGGCAATCCCTGCACAGCTTCAAACTTTTTGTACTACCTTAGCAGTTGCAGACGTTGACCATGATGGTGACCAAGATATTTTTGTAGGTGGTCGTCTCGATGCCGAACATTTTCCTCAACTTCCTCAGAGTTATTTATTGATTAACCAAAATGGTTTTTTTAAAGAACAAACAGCTCAATTAGCACCTGACCTTCTGTATGCTGGAATGATTACAGGGGCAGTTTGGACAGATTATAATCACGATAATCAGATTGATTTAGTAATCGTAGGAGAATGGACTTCCGTTCAATTTTTCAAAAATCAACATGGAAAATTAAGCTTAGATATTGAAGCTAGCGAATTGTCTCAAAGAAAAGGAATGTGGCGAAGTATTATTGCCAAAGACTTAGATGCCGATGGTGACCAAGATTTGGTGTTGGGAAATTGGGGAATGAATCAAAAATATCATATTTCAGAAACAAGACCATATCATCTTTTTGCCAAAGATATTGACAATAATGGTACAAATGAGTTGCTTCCAGCCTACTTTTTGAAAAACAAAACAGGAAATTTTGAATTGTATCCAGATTTAGACCGCAATCAATTTGCGGAACAAACGCCCACGATAAAAAAGAAATTTTTATTGCACCGCGATTTTGCTGAAATAAATATGATTGATTTAGTGGAACATATTGGAAAAGGGTCACTTATTGATTTGAGCTGTAACTATGATCAAAGCGTTTGGCTCGAAAATCAAGCAGGAAAGTTTGTCACGCATGAGTTACCCATTGAGGCTCAACTAGCGCCAATTAACGCTATCGAAGCTACTGATGTCAATGCCGATGGAATACTAGATTTGATTCTGGGAGGCAATGAATTTCAAACCGAAATAACCACAGGAAGAATTGACGCCAGTTATGGGTTAATTTTATTAGGAACAAAACAAAAGCGCTTTGTACCTCAACCTATTGGTTATCAGGGTTTATTTCTAAGAGGTGACTTTAAGGCAATTCAACTCATTCGTGGTGCTCAGAAGTCTTATTTGGTGGTAGCAGAAAATAATCAGAGACTAAAATATTATCCTGTAAGTATTAGTGCTGAATTGTGAGTTGTGAATGTAAATTTTAATTATCAAATCTTACATCTGCAATTGATTAAATAGATTTTACTCGCTTTAGGCTGTAAGCTCAATAGTACCTAACGCCCACTACTTATAGACTTTAATAATAGATCTAATCTAATAACTAATACACTATTAACCGGTAATTTTTTACTAAAAGCAATATACATACGAAACATTAACTTATCCCATTTATCTATTTATATGAACCGTATAATAAAGACCGTTAGTCTATTTGTGGCTACCACTTTGTTGGCGCAAGCACAAGCACCTACTCCGATAAAGGTGAATGTTGCGCAACCAGTTTCAGAAATACAACCTACTATGTGGGGGATATTTTTTGAAGATATCAACCTCGGTGCCGATGGCGGTATTTATGCCGAATTGGTTAAAAACCGCTCTTTTGAATTCCAAAAACCATTGATGGGTTGGAAAATAGAAAGAAAAACTTTTCACGAAGGAGAAGTATTGATTCAAAATCGTGCTGATAAAAACACTGCCAACCCTCGCTTTGTGAGTGTTAAGGTTGAAAATGCACAAAAAGGAGACCTTGGATTGACCAATGAGGGTTTCCGTGGAATGGGTATCAAAAATGGATTAAGATATGATTTTTCCGTGATGTACCGCCAATCAGGAAGTCCTGTTAAAGTTCATGCTGAGTTACTTGATGCCAAAGGACAAGTAATTGGAGAAGGTACGCTGACGCCATCTCAAACGGATGGACAGTGGCATAGACAAGCCGTGAGTTTCAATGCCAAAGCTACTGAGGCAAAAGGTAAACTTCGTTTGTGGTTTGAAGGAAATGGTCAAATCGACTTAGATATGATTTCCTTATTTCCAGAAGATACTTGGAAAGGACGTCCTGGTGGGATGCGTGCCGATATGATTCAGAAGTTGGCCGATTTAAAACCAGGCTTTATTCGTTTCCCTGGAGGATGTATTGTTGAAGGCTTTGATTTGAACAACCGTTACCAATGGAAAAAAACAATTGGCCCAATCGAAGAGCGCCAATTGATCATGAACCGTTGGAATATCGAGTTTGCACATCGTCCTGCACCAGATTATTTCCAAACATTCGGTTTAGGATTTTTCGAGTATTTACAATTGGCAGAAGATATTGGTTCTGAGGCTCTTCCTATCCTAAACTGCGGTATGGCTTGTCAATTCAACTCGGCAGAAGTTGTACCTATGGATCAACTTGAACAGTATGTACAAGATGCCTTGGATTTGATTGAGTTTGCCAATGGCGATATCAATACTACTTGGGGAAAAGTGCGTGCGCAAATGGGGCACCCTGCACCTTTTAATCTGAAAATGATGGGGGTTGGTAATGAAAACTGGGGACCACAATACATCGAGCGTTTGAAAGTATTTACGAAAGCTATCAAAGCAAAATATCCTAATTTCAAATTGATAAATAGCTCTGGTACAGACCCTAACGGCGACCGTTTTGACTATTTGAATAAAGAATTGCGTGCTATGAACGCTGATTTTATTGATGAGCATTATTACCGTGCACCAGAGTGGTTCTTGAAAAATGCAGGGCGTTATGATAGCTACGACCGTAATGGTTCAAAAGTTTTTGCAGGAGAATATGCATCTCATACCAACAATGGCGCTTCTGCTAGCAATCGTAACACTTGGAGAGCTGCGCTTTCTGAGGCTGCATTTATGACTGGCTTGGAACGTAATGCTGCTGTGGTTCAAATGGCTTCTTATGCTCCGCTATTTGCGCATGTTGAAGGCTGGCAGTGGAATCCTGATTTGATTTGGGTGGACAACTTGCAATCATTTGGTACTCCAAGTTATTATGTACAACAACTTTATTCATTAAACAAAGGTACACACGTTTTATCGATGACTCAAAATAATCAACCATTGATAGGACAAGATAGCTTGTATGCCTCAGCAAGTTGGGACAAAGCTAGTAATGAAATTATCTTGAAGATTGCGAACAATAACAGTCAAGCTCAAGTGCGTGAAATTCAATTGGATGGTGTAAAAAAACTGGACCCAAACGCTAAATTGATTGTGATGCAAAGTGATCCAAATGCCGTAAATACTTTTGAAGAAGCCCTAAAAGTGAGTCCTTCTGAAAAGAAAATTGTGGTAAATGCGAAGACTAAAAAAGTTAGTCTCGAACTAGCACCCTACTCATTTTATGTGGTAAGGATAAAAACGCTATAGCAACTCATTTGCGAATTTGATTCAATATTAGGTTAGTTTGAAGGGGAAAATTTCTTTAATTTTCCCCTTCTTTTTTTCAACTCCTCCCAAAATGAAATCTATTTATATCGGTTGTATGGCACTACTGTTGTGGTGTCAATATGAAATTTCTTTGGCTCAAACTGAGCATCCTTATGTGCATGACCCAAGTGCAATTATTAAAAATGAGGATACTTATTGGTATTTTTCGACTGGATGGGGAATTACGCCAGCGTTTTCAAAAGATTTGAAACATTGGGAAACCAAAACGCCTCCCATATTCAAAAAAGGAGAACATCCTGCTTGGATTGATAGCACTGTAAAAGGCTTCAAGGGACATTTTTGGGCACCTGATGTGATTTTTATGAACGGAAAATATCATGTGTATTATTCATGTTCAACTTTTGGCTCCCCAACCTCTGCTATTGGATTGGTGACGTCATCAAGCCTCAATCCTGATAGTCCCAACTACGGATGGACAGACCAAGGTATGGTTGTAAAATCACAAGAGAAAAAAGATTTTAATGCCATTGATCCTAGTATTTTGAAAGATGCTGATGGGCGGGTATATATGGCGTATGGGTCTTTTCATGCGGGTATTGCAGGGGTTGAGTTGGATACTTTAACAGGTAAGATCAAAGTGGGAGCTTCAATTGTCAAATTAGCTGGTGGTCGCGAATCCGATTGGGAAGCGTCCTGTTTGATTCGTGAAGGAAAGTACTATTATCTTTTCGTAAATAATGGCTTATGTTGTAAGGGTTTGAATAGTACCTATTATATCGTGGTGGGTCGTTCGGAAAACCCATTGGGACCTTTCATAGATCAATCTGGTCGTAGGCTTACCGAAGGTGGTGGTACAGTTTTGCTTCGCAGTCAAGATACGAGGTTGGGACCTGGACATGTGGGATTATTACGTGATGGAAAAAAACTTATTACTTCCATACATTTCTACGATGCTTTAGAAGAAGGAAAGTCAAAGTTTGGATTGATAAATATGAAATTCAAAAATGGTTGGCCAGTGCTTTCTTGGGAGTAACAGAGATAGCCCTTTTGTTCAAAACTGAATACCCCTATCCTTTTCTGTAGATGTTTAAGTACTCAAATCATTTGTTTACAGGGGCTTATGGGGTATAATTTTTATAATCTTCTAAATTTTTCTCATTATTTTTTGTATTAATCAAATATTTGATTTAAAATTGTGTCATAATAACACGTTTTGAATAATCATAGCGATTTGTATTTCATAAATAGTGTATAGTGGGGGAATCACTGGTTCCCTTCACTTCCTGAAAAAGGATTAAAATTGAAATAATTTCTTCATTTTAGTCCTTTTTTGAGTGAAAATAAGTTATTTCGAAGTTTTAAAGTAGAAAATAAATCTCACAAGGCTTATTTTCCACTTTACCTTAATCGAATAACTTATTTTACTAGGAGTAATCAGGCTATTTATGACAAAGCCCAAAGCTTTATAAAAACTATAACAAATAATGTTAACAAGATACAATCATAGTACTCGAATCCTTATAGCCCTCGACTGTATTGTATTTGGGTTTGATGGAGAAGAGTTGAAGTTATTATTAATCAAACGTGATTTTGAACCTGAACGTGGTAAGTGGTCATTGATGGGTGGTTTCTTGAATGAGGATGAGGATTTAGAGGTAGCAGCCAACCGTATTTTGTACGACTTGACAGGTTTGAAGGATATATATTTCGAAGAAATTAAGACTTTTGGCGAAATCAATCGTGACCCAGTGGAGCGAACAGTTTCAGTTTGTTTTTTTGCTTTGATTAATATCCACGCACACAGTCAGGATGCAGCAAAAGCACAAAATGCATTTTGGATTAGTCTGAAAGACCGCCCAGATTTAATTTTTGATCATAGCAATATGGTTGATTTGGCGCTTGAAAGATTGCGATATCGTGCAGCGTTGCATCCGATTGGGTTTGAGTTATTGCCTGAGAAATTTACGATTCCTCAATTGCAAAAACTCTATGAAGCGATTTATGATACGCCTTTGGACCGACGCAATTTTAGCCGTAAGATTCTATCGACAAAATTATTGATAGACACAGGCGAGAAAAACGAAAATTCGGCGACCAAAAAGGCGATTTTATATAAATTAGACCAAGAAAAATATCAAAAACAGTTTAATGCTTTTCATTATTTTGTGTCTGATTTTAAAGTCTAAAGCACTAAAATACCAAGAGCGAATAAGTGAAGCCATATAAATCTGAATAGGCCATGAGTATTTTGTAAATAACTTGTGCTTAGGGAAATAACAGAAGGTTTATAAGAAAAAATACTTATTCGCTTTTTTGAAAAATAAAATTGTGTCAATTTAACGCATTTGGCTGATTTCAGCTCGGCTTTAAACATATATTCAACGAATGAAAAATCAATTTGTAATCGGAGTTGATTACGGAACAGACTCGGTAAGAGCATTGGTAGTAAATACCGCAACAGGCGAAGAAGTTGGTACAGCCGTTCATTATTATGCTCGTTGGAAGCAAGGTTTGTATTGCGACCCTGCTTCATCACAGTTTAGACAACACCCTTTGGATTATTTGGAGGGATTGCAAAATTCGATAGCTGGAGCATTAGAAGGTGTGAGCGACGAGGTAAAACAAAATATTGTAGGTATTTCGGTAGATACTACTGGCTCAACTCCTGTGGCTGTTGACCAAAACGGTACACCTTTGGCTTTGTTGCCAGAATTTGCTGAAAATCCGAATGGTATGTTTATTCTTTGGAAAGATCATACTGCCAATGCTGAAGCTGAGGAAATTAATCACTTGGCACATCATTGGGATACGGATTTTACGAAATATGTTGGTGGAATTTATTCGTCTGAATGGTTTTGGGCAAAAATCCTTCGTACCCTACGTGTGGATGAATCTATTCGTGAAAAGGCGTACTCTTGGGTAGAGCATTGTGACTGGGTTTCAGCTGTACTAACAGGCAATACAGACCCAATCGCCATGAGAAGAAGCCGTTGTGCTGCGGGTCATAAGGCTCTTTGGCATCAAGAGTTTGAAGGTCTTCCTTCTGAAGAATTTTTGACAAAATTAGATCCACTTTTGGGTGGTTTGAGAGATAGACTTTTTAGCGAAACTTATACTTCGGACAATAGTATGGGTACCATTTCAAAAGAATGGGCTGATAAACTAGGTATTTCAGATAAAGCTGTAATTGGTGTAGGTGCTTTTGACTGTCACATGGGGGCAGTTGGGGCAGACATTCAGCCTTACTCTTTGTGTAAAGTAATCGGAACGTCTACTTGCGATATGTTGGTAGCGCCAAACGAGGAAATTGGACATTTGTTGATTCGTGGTATTTGTGGTCAAGTAGACGGCTCAATCATTCCTGGCATGTTGGGAATGGAAGCAGGACAATCGGCATTTGGCGATTTGTATGCTTGGTTCCAAAAAGTGATTGTTGGACCTGTGCGTGATTTATTAGGTCAGGAAGCAGCCGACAAACTTAGTGCTGAATTGATTCCTTATCTTTCAGAAAAGGCTTCAGAATTACCTGTAAAAGCTACCGATATTGTCTCTGTTGACTGGATGAACGGACGCCGTACGCCTGATGCAAAACATACCCTTAAAGGAGGAATCATTGGCTTAAACTTGGGTAGTGATGCTGTGAAAATCTTCAAATCACTAGTTGAGGCAACGGCTTTTGGAGCTCGTGCTATTTCGGACAGATTCCAGCAAGAAGGTGTACCTATCAAGCAAGTAATTGCCATTGGTGGAGTAGCCAAAAAATCACCATTTGTAATGCAAACCTTGGCAGATGTATTGAATATGCCGATTAAGGTAGCGAGTTCAGATCAGGCTTGTGCTTTGGGTGCAGCGATTTGTGCTTCGGTTGCAGCTGGTGTATATCCAGATATGGCCTCAGCACAGAAAAATATGGCTTCAGCATTTGATGCAACTTACGAACCTCGTCCAGAAGTTGTACCTATCTACGAAGCATTATATCAAAGATACCAAGGCATCGGTCAGTATATTGAGGAGAATATATAAATAGCAGTCGGCATTCAGCATTCAGCTTTCAGTTTTTCCCGATAGCCGACTGCCGATAGCCGATTGCCAAATCTAGTTCCAAAAAATTATAACATCAAGACAATCAGAACAATGAGTAATTTAAAAACATTTGGCGGTTTGCCATTAGAAGTGTGGTTTGTAACAGGTAGCCAACATTTATACGGTGAAGAAACACTTCGTCAGGTAGATGAACATTCGAAAATCATTGCGGACTCGTTCCAAGCATCTTCGATTATCCCTGTAAATGTGATTTTCAAGCCAGTGGTGAAAACACCAGATGAAATTTATAATATCTGTCAAGAAGCAAACTTTGCTCCTAACTGTATTGGTATTATTTCATGGATGCACACTTTTTCTCCAGCAAAAATGTGGATTCGTGGTTTGAATATTTTGAAAAAACCATTGTTGCACTTGCATACACAGTTCAACCGTGATATTCCTTGGTCGAGCATCGACATGGACTTTATGAACCTCAACCAATCGGCACATGGTGACCGTGAGTTTGGTTTCATTATGTCTCGTATGCGTTTGAGCCGTAAAGTAGTGGTTGGTCACTGGCAGCAAGAAGATGTTTTACAAAAAATCAATGTTTGGGCACGTGTAGCGGCAGGTCGTTTCGAAATGCAACGTTTGAAAGTGGTTCGTTTCGGTGACAATATGCGTCAGGTAGCAGTAACAGACGGCGATAAGGTAGGTGCTGAAATGACTTTTGGATTCTCAGTAAATACACACGGTGTTGGTGACTTAGTAAAGGTAATCAACCAATTCTCTGATGCTGAAATCAACCAATTGGTAAAAGAATACGAAGATACTTACCAAGTAATGGATTCTTTGAAAGCAGGTGGTGCTATGCGTGAGTCTTTGTTTGAAGCAGCACGTATCGAGCTTGGTTTGAAAGCATTCTTAGAAGATGGTGGCTTTGGCGCCTATACCAATACTTTCGAAGATTTGTATGGTATGAAGCAACTACCAGGTATTGGTTCTCAACGTATGATGGCCGCTGGCTATGGTTACGGTGGCGAAGGTGACTGGAAAACTTCTGCTATGGTTCGTGTCATGAAATTCATGGCTAGTGGTTTGGAAGGCGGTAACTCTTTCATGGAAGATTATACTTACCATTTCGATCCAGCTAATCCAATGGTATTGGGTGCACACATGTTGGAAATCTGTCCAAGTATTGCGAAAGGTGCTGTAAAATGTGAAGTACATCCATTAGGAATTGGCGGTAAAGAAGATCCAGTACGTTTGGTATTCAATGGTGGTGCTGGTGCAGCCTTGAACGTTTCTTTGATTGATATGGGTAACCGTTTCAGAATCTTGGTAAATGAAGTAGACGGCGTAGATGTAACAGAAGAATTACCAAAATTGCCAGTAGCGCGCGTATTGTGGAAACCACAACCAGATATGGCAACAGGATGTGCAGCATGGATTTTGGCTGGTGGTGCTCACCATACAGTATTTAGCCAAAACCTTACTACAGAATATATCGAGGATTTAGCTGATATGTTTGGCGTAGAGTTAGTCGTAATCAATAAAGATACTCAGTTGCGTAATCTTAAAAATGAGTTGCGTTGGAATGAAGTAGCATTCAAATAATCCTAAACGAGCGAGTAGTGTTCTCGACACTATTCGCTCGTTAAACCTTGCAAGTAATAAGGCAGAATTTTGAGTGATGAATAGTGTTTAAAATATACTCATTGCTTTAAAGACTGCACTCAAACTGTCCTCCTAAATTAATTAACTAAACTATGAAAAAATGGATTTCGACATTAGCGCTTGCAGCTATGTCATTACAAGGATTTGCTCAAAACGAAGTAACGCTTGATGCCTCGCAAGCTAAAACTCAAATCAACCGTCAGATATATGGTCACTTTGCGGAACATTTGGGGGCTTGTATTTATGGAGGTTTGTATGTAGGTGAAAATAACACGAAGATTCCTAACATCAACGGTGCACGTAAGGATGTGATTGAGGCCTTGAAAAAAATGAAGATTCCTAATCTTCGTTGGCCAGGAGGATGTTTTGCAGATACTTACCACTGGAAAGATGGTATTGGATCTAAAAAACAACGTCCTTCAATCGTTAATGCTTGGTGGGGTGGTGTAACAGAGGATAATAGCTTTGGTACACATGATTTTTTGAATTTGTGTAAAGAATTAGGTACAGAACCATACTTGGCTGGTAACGTGGGTAGTGGTACTGTAAAAGAATTGTCTGACTGGGTTCAATACGTAAACCATAATGGCGTAAGTCCAATGGCAAATTTGCGTAAAGAAAACGGACAGGATAAAGCTTGGGGTGTGAAGTTCTGGGGTGTTGGAAACGAAGCTTGGGGTTGCGGTGGTAATATGAAGGCTGAATATTATGCCAACATTTATCGTCAATATGCCACTTTTATGACGGATTGGGATAACGGTTCGAAGTTGTTTAGAATCGCTTCTGGTGCCAACTCGAAAGATTATAATTGGACAGAGGTATTGATGCGTGATATTCCTCACCACATGTTGGAGGGTATTGCTTTGCACCATTATTCTGTTATTAATTGGGACAAAAAAGGTCCAGCAGCCAATTTTACGGAAGAACATTACTTCAAAACGATGCAACAGGCTTTGTTTATGGACGAGCTTATCCAAAAGCATACTGCGATTATGGATAAATACGACCCTAAAAAGAAAGTTGCTTTGGTAGTTGACGAATGGGGCGGCTGGTATGAAGTTGAACAAGGAACAAACCCAGGGTTTTTGTACCAACAAAATACCATGCGTGATGCTGTGTTAGCGGGTGCAACTTTGAATATTTTCCACAAACACTCTGAACGTGTAAGAATGGCAAACTTGGCTCAAATCGTAAACGTATTGCAAGCGGTAGTGTTAACGAAGGAAGAAAAAATGATTTTGACTCCAACTTACCACGTCATGGAAATGTACAATGTTCACCAAGATGCGACCAATATTCCTGTTGAAATAAAGTCGAATGACTATGTATTTGGTACTGAAAAATTGCCAGCGGTTTCTGTTTCGGCTTCAAAAGACCAAGCGGGTGTTGTTCATATTTCATTAACTAACATTGACATTAACAAAGGACAAGAGATTTCTATCAACTTGAAAGGAATCACGGCGAAAGCGGTTACAGGTCGTGTGTTAACGTCGGCAAAAGTACAAGACCACAATACTTTTGATAATCCTGAAAAAGTAAAGCCAACTACTTTTACAGGGGCAAGTATTTCTGGTGGTACGCTTAAAGTAAAATTACCTGCTACTTCGGTAGTAGTATTGGAGCTGAAATAATAAAGCTTTTACTATACAATTGTAAAAACTCGCTAGAAATCTCTGGCGAGTCTTTTACCTAAAATTAATTACAATCATGACTTATCAATCTCTACGTGAGGAATGTTATGAAGCAAACATGCAGCTTCCTAAACTAGGTTTGGTGCTTTTTACTTTTGGTAATGTAAGTGCTGTTGACCGTTCTCAAGCGGTGTTTGCTATCAAACCAAGTGGTGTACCTTATGAGTTTTTGAAACTTGAGGATATCGTTATTATGGACTATGATGCCAAAGTGGTAGATGGCAAAATGCGTCCTTCTTCAGATACCAAAACACATGCTCAGTTGTATAAAAACTGGGAAGGTATTGGCGGAATCACACATACACATAGTACGTATGCTGTGGCTTGGTCACAAGCTGGTTTGGACATTCCTATCTTCGGAACTACGCATGCGGATCATACTCACCAAGATATTCCATGCGCACCTGTGTTGACTGACGAAATGATTGAAGGTGATTATGAATTTGAAACGGGTAATCAAATCTTCAACTGTTTTGCTGATAAAGGTCTTTCTTACAAAGAAATGGAAATGGTTCTTTTACAAAACCATGGTCCATTTACTTGGGGAAAAACGGCTGAAAAGTCAGTTTATAGCGCAGCTGTTCTAGAAGAAGTCGCACGTATGGCTTATTTGACATTACAAATCAATCCTAATACCCCACGCATTAAAGACACTTTGCGCCTAAAGCATTATGAGCGTAAGCATGGCAAAAATGCGTATTACGGTCAAGGATGCTAAGTGATGAGTTTAGATTTCTGAGTTTTGAAAACTAATTATTATAGCGCATTTCTCTAAAAGTAAAAAAGGTTTCGCTATTGGTTTTTATTTTCTTGAAAACTAATAGCGAAACAACCTACAAGTCAAACACTATAAAATAAATAAGTGTGCTGAGTTGAGAAGATAAGGAAGGTTTTTATTAACTAAACTTTTCATTCTCAATTCGGTACAGAAACGTAATTTTCAAATTAAACCTAAAAGCCCTTGGTGAAGCCTCACCATCTTTTATCTCCTTCTATTAATCTATGAAGCTCGGATTAGAATCTCTCGACTACATTATCTTTTTTGTATACTTCGTAATCGTGGCAAGCTACGGTTATTGGGTTTACAAAAATAAGGGTAAGCAAACTGCTGACTCAAAAGACTTTTTCTTGGCGGAAGGTTCACTTACTTGGTGGGCTATTGGTTCGTCGATTATTGCCTCAAATATCTCAGCCGAACAATTTATCGGTATGAGTGGACAGGCATTTCAATTAGGTATTGCTATTTCGGTGTACGAATTGGTGGGAGCTTTCTCGCTGATTTTGATTGCGGTATTCTTTTTACCGATGTATATCCGAAACAATATTTACACTATGCCACAGTTTTTGGCAAGTCGCTATGACAATCGTATCAGTACGATTATGGCAGTATTCTGGTTGTTTTTGTACATTTTGGTCAACCTAACTTCTATTATCTACCTAGGAGCATTGAGTCTTGAAACGATGACAGGCTTTAGTTTTATGGCTTGTGCAACCTTCTTGACTATATTTGCGATTTTTATTACCCTTGGAGGTATGAAGGTAATTGGTTATACCGATGTAATTCAGGTTGTTTGTTTGGTCGTAGGTGGTTTGGCAACGACTTACTTGGCATTAGATTTACTTTCAGCAAAAGTGGGTTCTGGAGCAGGTATTTTCGAAGGCTTAAGTTTGATTAAAGACAAAGCGGATAGTCATTTGCACATGATTTTTGCCAAAGGACAATACCAAGTGCATGATGGTCAGGGAGGTATGATTGATGCGTACAACCAATTGCCAGGCTTGTTAATGTTTATTGTTGGTGGTCAATGGATTGTAAACCTTAATTACTTTGGTTGTAATCAATATATCACGCAACGTGCTTTGGGTGCAGACTTAAAAACAGCTCGTTCAGGTTTGTTGTTTGCTTCATTCCTCAAAATGTTGATGCCAATCATTGTTGTATTACCAGGTTTGGCAGCGTATGTACTATTCCAAGAAAATGCAGATATGGCAATTGTCGAAGGAATTAGAGAAGGCGGTATTGTAAAACCAGATAACGCTTATCCAGTTTTATTGAACATCCTTCCTACAGGTTTGAAAGGTATGGCGTTTGCAGCACTTACCGCAGCGATTGTAGCATCATTGGCAGGAAAAGCCAACAGTATCTCGACGATTTATGTATTGGATATTCATAAGAAATTCTTCGCACCAGACCTAAACGAAAAGCAAATGGTATGGATGGGGCGTGTATCTATTGTAGTGTCTTTTGTGATTGCATTGGCTATTAGTCCATTGTTGAAAAACTTAGGTCAAGGTTTCCAATACATTCAAGAATACACAGGATTTATTTCTCCAGGTATCTTAGCAATTTTCTTGTTAGGTTTCTTCTGGAAAAAGGCTACTGCCAACGGTGCATTAGCCGCTACTATCTTGAGTATTCCGATGTCGGCATTGTTAAAAGTTCAAGCGCCAGATATGCCTTTCCTTAATCGTATGGGTGTTGTATTTTGGATTTGTGCACTGGTAACTGTTGTCATCAGTTTAATTGAATCAAAAGGGAAAGACCATCCAAAAGCTTTTGTTGTGGATAGTACTTGGTTTAAATCTGACAAAGCTTTCCGTTTTGGCGCACTTTTGATTACTGCCGTTGTCGTATTGATTTATACGATTTTCTGGTAGTACTTTCGATTTGAAAATTTGAAGATTTTATAATTTGAAAATGAATTTGTATCTGTGGCGAGTACTCCTAACCATGGATACAAATTTCAATAAATCACTTAACCACTAATTCAATAAATCACTCAATACTTATCCCCACCCAATATTTCAGTTATTGATATGAAAATTCGATTTTTTTTAGGACTCTTTGTTGGAATGCTTCTCGGACTTGGAACAACATCTATGGCACAGAATGATGTCTATTTGTTTTCTTCTTTCAGAGATAATGGTCAAGATGGTTTGCATTTGGCTTATAGTTATGATGGTTATAATTGGACTGCATTGAAAAAGGATAGTTCATTTTTACGTCCAACAGTTAGCAAAGACAAGCTCATGCGTGACCCTTGTATTTTGAAAGGTCCAGATGGTTACTTTCACATGGTATGGACAGTTTCTTGGAATGACCTTGGCATTGGCTATGCACGTTCGAAAGATTTGGTGCATTGGTCAGAACAACAATTTATCCCTGTGATGTCACATGAGCCAACCGCGCTCAACTGCTGGGCACCAGAGATTAATTATGATGCTAAAACCAAGGAATATTTGATTTATTGGGCTACTACCATTCCTGATAGATTTGCCAGTACCGAAGGTGGCAAAGGCGATGGCAAATACAACCACCGTATGTATTCGACTACAACAAAGGATTTCAAGACTTTTACTCCTACTCGCTTATTTTATGACCCTGGTTTCAACGTAATCGACGTATCAATTTTTCAAGTTTCCAAGAAAAAATATGCTATGATTATGAAAGATGAGACCAAAAACCCTGTAAAAAAGAATTTGAAGCTTGCTTTGAGCAAACATTTGAACAGTGGTTTTTCGCCTGCATCTGAACCAATCTCAAAATTAGATTGGATTGAAGGACCAACGGTAACTAAAATTGGTGAAGATTGGGTTGTATATTTCGACCAATATACACGCCACAAAATGGGAGCTTTGAAATCGAAAGACCTAAAAAATTGGGTAGATATTTCTGAAGAAGTTCATTTTCCGAAGGGTACTCGTCATGGAACGGTATTTAAGGCAAGTAAGGCCGATGTTGAGTTTTTACTAAAACAATAATTTTTGTGATGCAAAATGCTCTAATTTTTGATATGGACGGAACCATGGTGGACAACATGATGGTTCATCATCGTGCATGGCAAAAGAAACTCGCCGAACTAGGGAAGGAAATGACTTTGGAAGAAGTTATCACTACATGTCATGGCAAAAATGATGAAATTTTACAGCGTATTTTTGGAGAGCAATACTCTTTTGAAGAACGTGATAAAATTTCATTTGAGAAAGAGGCAATTTACCGAGAGGTATTTTTGCCTGAACTCAGATTGGTGGATGGGTTAGCACAATTGCTACAAACGGCTCATGAGGCTGGCATTCCGATGGGAATTGGTACAGCAGCGCGTGCCGAAAATGTAGATTTTGTGTTAGACAATTTGAACATTCGTCATTATTTCAGGTCGATTGTTTGCGATCGTGATGTGACTTTGGGTAAACCAGACCCAACGGTGTTCTTTAAGGTAGCTGACCAATTGGCCGTGCCTTACGAACAATGTTTGGTATTTGAGGATTCGCCCACAGGAGCCCGCACCGCACTCAATGCTGGAATGAAGGCTGTCATTATTACTACGACGCACAAAGCGGACGAGTTTGACGGGTTTGCAAGCGTATTGTTTTGCGTGCCTGATTACACAACCCTTAATCTGTTTTCAACTTTAAAACGTATTTGACATGAAATTTTTTATTGACACTGCCAATTTGCAGGAAATTCAAGAAGCACAAAATTTAGGTGTATTAGATGGTGTAACAACCAATCCATCATTGATGGCGAAAGAAGGCATCAGTGGTAAAGACAATATCATTGCACATTACAAGGCTATCTGCGCTATCGTTGATGGAGATGTAAGTGCCGAAGTAATCTCAACTGATTATGAAGGCATGATTGCTGAGGGAGAAATACTTGCAGCATTGGATGAAAAAATCGTAGTGAAAGTTCCTATGATTAAAGATGGTATCCGTGCGATTCGCTATTTTTCTGATAAAGGAATTAAAACCAACTGTACTTTAGTGTTTTCAGCGGGACAAGCTTTATTAGCGGCAAAAGCTGGGGCAACTTATGTTTCTCCGTTCGTGGGTCGTTTAGATGATATTTCTTTTGATGGCACTGAATTAATCGAGCAAATTCGTACGATTTATGACAATTATGGTTTCGAAACAGAAATTCTAGCGGCATCTATCCGCCATCCTGTGCATATTCTTAAGTGTGCTGAAATCGGTGCGGATGTGATGACTGGTCCTTTGAGTGCTATCTTGGCATTGCTTAAACATCCTTTGACTGACATCGGTCTAGAGAAGTTTATGAAGGATATGGCAGGAAAGTGGAACTAATTGAGCGTGGCGTTTTGAATTATTAGAAAAAAAATAGGCAATTTTGGATAGGATTTTTGATTTCAAGATATGGGAAACTTTATCAATTCGAAATCAAAAATCCGACATCCGATATAATTCTTGATAACCCAAATTTTTCCATTTTACAGTAAAAAAACTATGAAAAAAAACAATCTTCTCGTAGCAAGTTTATTGACAGCCAGTTTGTTGTGGGCTTGCGAAAGTAAAAAATCTGAATCTACTCAAGGTACTTCTGATAGCTTGAAAATCGAACAATCGGCTTTCGGAAAAGTTTCTGATAGTACACAAGCTACGCTTTACACCTTGCACAATGCAGCAGGAACTACCGTTCAAATCTCTGATTTTGGGGGTACGATTGTATCGTGGACAGCTCCAGACAAAAATGGTAAATTTGATGATATTACACTCGGATGTGATTCACTTGCGGGTTATCAAAAAGGTGTTCCGTATTTCGGCGCTTTGATTGGTCGCTATGGCAACCGTATCGCCAAAGGACAATTTACATTGGATGGTAAAAGCTATTCACTTGCTAAAAACAACGGACCAAATGCTTTGCATGGTGGTTTGAAGGGATTTGATAAAGTTCTTTGGAAAGCTACTCCAATTGAAGGTGAAGAGCCATCATTGAAATTGACTTACACCGCAAAAGATGGTGAGGAAGGCTACCCAGGTAATTTGTCAGTAGAAGTTGTTTATACTTTGCAAAAAGATAATTCATTAAAAATCGACTATAAAGCAACTACAGATAAAGCGACGGTTGTAAACTTGACAAACCATGCTTATTTCAACTTGAAAGGTGGTTTTGATAGCGATATCCTAGATCATGAAGTGACTTTAAATGCTGATAAATTCTTACCAGTAGACGCAACTTTGATTCCAACAGGAGAATTGAAGCCAGTAGCTGGAACATCATTTGATTTTACAAAGTCATCTAAAATTGGTGCTAGAATCAATGATACTAAGGATGAGCAAATTAAATTTGGATTAGGATATGATCATTGCTGGGTATTGACAGACTCAACAAAGAATTTGAAATTAGCAGCTTCTGTATATGAGCCAACAAGCGGTCGTGTGTTGGAAGTATTCACAACAGAGCCAGCTATTCAGTTTTATACGGGTAACTTCTTGGATGGAACTATCACAGGAAAAGGTGGTAAAGTGTACAAGCATCGCTTTGGTCTTTGTTTAGAAACACAACACTATCCAGATTCTCCAAACAAACCAAAATTCCCAAGTACAGTTTTGAAGCCTGGTGAAACTTACGAAACAACAACTGTTTACAAGTTTTCGGTAAAGAAATAAGAAAAATACAAAATACTGAATGGAAGACAGCTCTCGATGGGCTGTCTTTTTTTATTTATCTCAAAATGAGAAATTAGATTTTTACTATTTTATGTATGATTATAAGATGAAAAATTTGGAAAAGTCCTATTTTTTTGGGCAACTCCCGACATCTACACTAATTTTGTAACAAAGCATGATATATTTTAAAAGTAACATATTGCCCATTTTTGCTTTGATGCTATCAGTAATGGTTATTAGCTACAGCATTACAGGGCGAACTATGTTGCAATATCAATGCGAAAATGGTCTATTGGCCAAATTGACGCTCGAACAAGCAGATACCTATTTTGATGAAATGACGCTAGCGTTTTCAAAAAACATAGGAAGTATTCTCAAAATATTACATGACTTTGACAAACTAAGTTTCAAATTAGAATTTAATTGCCTTAATGCACTCATAAGATTCAAGCCTTCAAATGCGTTAAGTAATATATTTCTTCTCGTTCCGTATCAGTTATTAACCCAATATTATATCGACATCAATGCTCCATGAATTTTGGGTAATACAACTGAACTCTTCAGACATACAATTTATTTTTACAGTTAGGAACAAGCCAAATCACTGAACACCGCCTTTTTGAAGTATCGCATACAAACAGTGATTTAAAAAAAGGCCCAATCATCATTTAACATTACACATTATGTGGAATAAAATTGCCGAGCTAATCATCCGAAATAGATTATTTTGGATTGGATTGATTATAGTATCAACCATTTATATGGGGTATCAAGCGAGTAGAATCCAACTTTCGTATGAGTTTGCTCGAATCCTTCCTGCCAACGACCCTATTGAACAAGAATATCAACGCTTTAGAAAATTATTTGGTGAAGATGGTAGTCTAATGGTGATTGGATACCAATCATCTGAGATGTATAAATTAGATAACTTCAACGATTGGTATGACCTTTCGCAGGCAATCAAAAAACATGAAGGTATCAAGAATGTGATTTCATTGACCAACTTGATTGATTTGAAAGTAAATGAAATAACAAAGCGTTTTGACGTAAAACCTTTGTTGACTCAAAAGCCGAAGTCTCAAGCTGAGGTTGATTCAATCAAAGACAAAATTGCTAATCTGAAGTTCTACGAAGGAATGGTGGTTAATTCGAAAACCAACACTACTTTGATGGCAATTACGTTCAATGAGAAAGATTTAAATTCGAAGAAACGTATTTCAATTGTTCAAGAAATCAGAGACTTAGCTCATCAGTTTGAACTAAAACACAAAACAACACTCCATTTTTCAGGTATGCCTTTTATTCGTACTGCTACGATGCAAAAGGTATCTCATGAAATGGAATTGTTTATGGGATTGGCGGTATTGGTAACTGCGGCGATTTTATGGTTTTTCTTCCGTTCGATTCGCTTTACCTTAGTTTCGATTCTTGTGGTGCTGATTGGCGTAGTATTTTCGGTAGGTACATTGGTGATGATGGGCTATAAGATTACGATGCTTACAGGTTTGATTCCACCATTATTGATTGTGATTGGTGTGCCAAACTGTATTTTCTTGATTAACCGCTACCAAGCTGAGTTGCTAGCGCATGGTGACAAACAGTTGGCCATTCGCAACATGATTACGGGTATTGGTTTATCTACATTCTTGGCGAATATGACTACTGCTATTGGTTTTGGGGTATTTTACTTTACCAATAGTAGCTTGTTGGTCGAGTTTGGGGTAGTGTCAGCGCTCAACGTAATGGTAACTTATGTGCTATGTTTGGTGTTGGTTCCTATTTCGGTGTACTATATGGGCTTGCCTCAGGTAAAGCATTTGAAGCATTTGGACGGACAATGGGCAAAGAAATTCTTGTCTTGGATTGACCATACGGTACATAATAACCGCCCAGCGATTTACTTGACGGCGTTGGTGGTTGTGTTGGTATCTGCTTATGGTGTGACCAAAATCAACGTGATTGGTTATGTGGTAGATGATCTTCCTAAAAAGGATCCAATTTATACAGATTTACGCTTTTTCGAAGAAAACTTCAACGGAGTATTGCCGTTTGAAATTATGATTGATACAAAACGTAAAAATGGTGTTTTTGATAATCAAGCAGAGGCTTTGTACAAAATTAAATCGCTACAGAATCGCTTGAAGCAATATAAAGAGTTTTCAAAACCATTATCGATTGTGGAAGCAGTTCGTTTCTTGTATCAATCTTATAAAGGTGGCGAAGCAAGATACTTTATTATGCCAAGTGTGTTTGAGTTGTCAAAACTGTCGGAATATCTTCAAACAGATTCTTCGTCAGCTTCAAAACAAATCAAGCCATTTTTGAACAATGATAAAAGTATTACCCGTATCAGTTATCAAATGGCTGATGTAGGCTCGGTGCGTATCAAAGAATTGATGAAAGAAATCCAACCACAGGTGGATGAAATTTTCCCGAAAGACCAATATAAAGTAAGTCTAACAGGACATAGTTTGGTGTTTTTGAAAAGTAATGACTACTTGTTGGGCAACTTGTACGAAAGTTTATTGATCGCCATTGTGTTAATTGCTTTGGTGGGAATGGTGCTTTTCCGTTCGATTCCTATTATTATTTTATCAAAACTGCCTTGCTTGATTCCATTGGCATTGACAGCGGGAATTATGGGCTTTTTTGATATTCACTTCAAGCCTTCAACAATTCTAATCTTTAGTATTACCTTCGGTATTGCTTCGGATGGAACAGTTTATTTCTTGACACGCTATCGTCAAGAATTGGAAGATAAAGGCAATAGCGTTCGCGAATCGATTACTAATACGATCTTTGGTACGGGTTTGAGTATGATTTATACTGCTATAATATTGTTTTGTGGCTTCTCTATTTTTGCAGCTTCAAGTTTTGGTGGAACTGCTGCTATGGGTGTGATGGTTTCTATTACACTTTTGATTGCGATGTGTACCAACTTGATTTTGTTACCAGCATTGTTGTTGACAATCAATCGTAAAAAATTGGATGTTAGAAAAACTAAAGCTGTAGTGTTGGAAGAACAATAAGATTGCTTTAAGCAGAATATAATATACCAGAGGGATGATTGTTTTAAACAATCATCCCTCTTTTGTTTTTGACCGAATAATAGATTATGATGTTTTATGAATGTTGAATTGCCTATTTTGCAGAAAATCTATCATAACACACTTTTTAATCTCTTATGAAACACCTACTACCACTTTCTATCCTAAAACAGTCTGTTTTAGCAATGGTTTTGTCTCTACTTTTTACCTCATGTAACGTTCTCAAAAATGAGGTTGACAAAATTGATTTGACCAAACCCCTCAATAAAGCCGAACCTGCCTTAAGTGATTTAACCTCAAAAGCAGGAGAAAACTTTGTGCTGGGTGCTACCAAAGCCCTACCACACGCTGCTTCTGGACTGAAGGGATTTGCAGATACGCTGAACCCTGATATTAAAAAACTCATTCATGCGATTGCTATTGCAGGCGATACCACCAATATTCAGTTGACAAAATTGGGTGATAATCTGCATTGGCAAATAGGGCGACTCAAAGGTGATTTGAAATTCACCGATGAATTGGTTGCCAAAATCATGCGAACACTCGACAAAAATTCGCAAAGACTTTTGACTAATATGTTACAAAATGCCTTGGACTCCATGAATAGCCCTGCCTCTAAAGCAAAATTGGATTCAATTATTGGTAATATCTTGAGTGAGAAAACCTCTATGCGCACCCAACAATTAGTCAATAATACCCTTCAACCGACCATAGATACGCTCACAAGTAGGATTGACAAGATTGTTCATAAAGATATACCTTTCGTGCAACGTCAAGCCTCCATGATTATCGGAGGTATCACTTTGGCAGCGTTACTGATTATTGGATTTGTTTGGTATCAACGCCGAAAGTATTTGAGACTGATTAAGGTGTTGACTTATCAAATAGACCAAATTGGTGACCAATCTATTTATGATAATCTTACCAAGCATATAAGTTCACAAACTAAAAAGGAAGACCTTGAGCCTTTGTTGAAAAATATCCTGAGCGAACAAGGAATCAATTAATAGTGTGGAGTTTTGAGTTGTGAGTGATGAATTGTCCTTTGTCCTTGCCTAAAATAGGTTGCCCTCAAAACTGAACTCGATTTTAGCCTATATCCCAAAGCCAAACAAAAAACCACCGTACAAAATGCGCGGTGGTTTATTCAGTGCATTACAATATCATAATACACCTTGTCACTATTTCTATGATTTATTATCCAAAAAACTACTGCATTTGCATACCGTCCATCGATGAGGCATTTTTAGAACTTCTCTTAAATATGCTCATATCCATCTGTCCAAAACGAATCGAGAGGTTCAATCTCACCAATTGTGGGTTATTCAAACGATAGTAAGTTTGTGTAAATCCTTCACCGTACGATACTTGTGTGTTTCCTCTAGTTCTGAAAATATCGTTAACAGAGAGTGTCGCTGAAGCAATATCATTTTTCAAGAAACTCTTCTTGATGGCAATATCAACTCCATAAAAAGGTTTGATATATCCTTGTGATGAACTTTGTGCCTGACTCATTGGAGGACCAAAACCTTGATTTTGAGTAATTGGCATATTGGTTTTGCCTTGATAGTCACCCGAAAGCTGGATTACCCATTTTTGAGGTAAAGTAAAACTGTTGTTGATTTTACCAAACACTGTCCAAAGAGCATCTGTAGCTTGCGCGTTTTCGATGTTTTGAGTATTGATTTTTGAGTTATAAAAGTTCAAGTTCGCCGTTAAATCCCAAAATGCTTTCAATTTAGTTGTGTAAGTAAACTCAGTACCATACGTTACACTCGAATTGGCATTGATATAGGTATTAATCAGATCCGTTTTGCCACTTATTGGGTTGATTTCTTGACTCAAATATCTAGTGATTAGGTTATTAGTATATTTGTAATAGCCCGAAGCTAAGAAAGTTGAGTTACCTTTTGAGTGACTATATGATATCTCGCTTGAGGTAGTAAATTCTGGTACCAAGTTGGGATTACCTCTAGTAATATTCAAGCTATCGCTATAATCTACGTAAGGAATCTGTTGGAAAAAGTTTGGTCTGTTTACTCTTCTTGTTACGCTCAATTGTAATTGGTCTGTCTTAGATAATTCTCTGGTTAAGAATATCGAAGGGAATAAACTTATTGGATATTCGTTGCTGAATTTTTGGTTGTTGGCTAAAAGCGAACCATCATATTTTGAGCTTTCACCACGTAAACCAACTTTGTAAGAAAACAATTTTGGTAACTTTCCTGCAAATGAAACGTAAGCAGCGTACACATAATTTTCACCTTCATAATTTACAGAAGCAGAAGTAATATCTTTGTAAATGTCAGAACCTACAGCTTTTAAGGTGTTGTTATTCAGGTTTTTATTGTAATTGATTTGGATTTTTGCCCCAGTTTCTAATGTGATTTTTCCCTTTAAAGGTTTTACATAGTCTGTCTGAACGGTCAAAACTTTATTGTTCCCTTCACCAATATTTTTCTGGATTTGATTTCCTGTAATAGCATTTTGTGCATTATAATAATTGGTAGAGTAAACCGCATTTGAAGAGTTGTCACCACCAAAGTAGTTTAAGTCAGCAGAAAGTTCTTCTCCCTCTGTTTTGAAGTTTTGTTTAAACCCTAATTGCAAACCTCTTGGTTTGAAAGCTCTTTCCGTATTCGAAAGTCTATTACTAAAGCTCGTAACACCATTAATTTTGGTCGTAATTTTCAAATCTTCAGTTGGATCAAAATTACCTTGTCCGAAGAAACCAGCCACCGAAAGTGTTGCACGGTTCGATACATAGTAATCCATGCCTAAGCGACCAAAAGTCATGTTGCCTTTTGTTTTGCTATTGATGTCCTGCGCGATACTCGATTGTGTCCCACCAATGGTGCTTGAGCGGTCGCTGTTACCTGTAACGTTGTTACGCATACGCATATTCATAAACATCAATGAAACGTTTACTTTGTTTTGACGAACGCTTAGGTTTCCCATGATATTTGAGCCACCAAAACGGTCAGCCCCTACGTTTACCATACCATTGTAACCACTCTTTTTGTTTTTCTTCAAAACCAAGTTTAAGATACCAGCAGTACTTCCAGAAGCATCATATTTCGCTGACGGATTGGTGATTACCTCAACTTTTTCGATAGCATCCGCAGGGATTTGATCTAAGCTCAATGTTGTTGGACGACCGTCTATGTACAATACAGGAGATGCATTTCTTAGCTTAACATTACCGTCAATGTCTACTTGCAACGAAGGAATATTGCGCATGATGTCTACCGCAGTACCGCCCGAAGTAACTAAGTTTTTAGAAACATTAAAGCTCTTTTTGTCAATATCCATTTCCAATAATGGCTTAGAACCGTTAACGGTTACTCCATCAAGGAGAGTAGACTCTGAAGCTAATTTGATATTTCCTAGATCTTTGTCCATCGCTGCCATCATTTTTGCCATCATCGCAGGGTCAGGTTGTTGACCTGGCTTTGGTGCGCCACCTTCCATTTTAGGCATAGATACTGCCAAAGGCATTTCCAAAGTTTTATAGCCTACCGAACTGATTTTAAGTTTTAATTTAGCCATCATAGGTAAACCAGAAAAACTAAAATCACCATTTAATTGGGTCTGTTGAGCTTTTACCAAAACATCTTTTTCTTTTTTGGTATCCTTATCAAAAATGCTTTTAAGTACTACGACTGAAGCAAATTCTACGGGCTTGCCTTGCTCATCTACTATTTTGCCATACGCTTTCCATTCAGGCATTTTGCCTGCACCACCTGAGGGCATCTGTGCGAATCCCGACATTGAGAAAAGCACCAACATAATTGTTAATATCTTATTCATGATTGATAGAGTTAATTCGAGAGTTTATCAGAGGAAATTTTTATTTACTACATTTTGAATAACATCACTCTCTCTTGCGATTGATGATTCAAATTTGCGGGCAATTTCTCGAAATTCCATTCGGCTGTAGACGCAATGATGTGAACTGTATATGGATGAACATCGTGGATTAGAATCTATTCAGTAAGTTTGTTGTCGAAATGAATAACAAGTCACGAGATTATGTGTTTTGTATTAAGTTGTTTAAAATCAATAGATTAAAAATGTCTAACAAAAAGCTATTTAAGCTAAATAAAAAGTACTCTCAAAGTAGGACTTTTCCATGACTGATAACAACCTTACAATTAATCAATAACATATTAAACTTATGTTGAAGCAAGCCATCAAACCATATACGGGACATATCCTTACGTGGACAATCCTTTATCTGTTTCCCTATATCATTTTTTTGTATGAACCCAGCAAGCTTCAAAAGCTTGATTTTGCTTTTTTCAAAACTCATACAACCAACATGATTGTTTGGGCAATTATTTTTTATTCACACCTGCTTTACATTGGTCCTAAACTATTCTTTTCGACCAAGCGATGGAAATACTTTGGCGTGTTGTTACTGGGAGGATTGACTTATGCGGGTATCAATTATTTAATCTCACTGATGGGACCGCCACATCCTGTAAAAGTAGGTACTTTGGATTTTTTGTTTGCTAGAATTATTGGTCCTTTATTTTTTTATACAGTTTGTATTTTGGCAAGTACGATGTTGTTTTTGTATAATGAGCAAGCGCGCCAAAAGGAATTATACAAACAAATGGAATTGGAAAAAACTGTGGCTGAGCTAAATATGCTCAAACTCCAAATTAGCCCTCACTTTTTATTTAATACCCTCAATAATATTCGTTGGCTAGTACGCAAAAGTCACCCTAATTCGGAAGACACTATTATTAAGCTTTCAGAAATACTTCGATATATTATTTATGAAGTGAGCGATTCGAATGTTGACATCAACAAAGAAATTGAACATCTGAGAAACTATATAGAATTACAAGCTTTGCGATTGCCCATTGAGGGGAAGGTGGAGTTTCAAGTGTCTCCATCTATCAAGCCATATAGCGTTGCACCTTTGCTGTTTATTCATTTTGTCGAGAATGCTTTTAAGTACGGAATCGATAGTAAAAATTCACCAGAAATCATTTTTACTTTACAGAATACAGAGCATGGAATTTTGTTTTTGTCAAAAAATAAAGTGCTGTTGAACAAGACAACGCTCAACACAGAGGGTATTGGTCTTAGTAATATCAAACGACGATTAGAACTACTGTATCCTCATAAGTACAACTTAGAAATTAATAATCAAGAGGGCTATTTTGAGGTAAAACTTGAACTTATTTTAGATGAAAATTAGATGTATTTTACTTGATGATGAGCCGTTTGCGCTCAATATTCTGGAAGATGACCTACTGCAATTTCCAGAAGTAGAAGTCCTTGGTAAATTTCATGATCCAAGTGATGTACTAGATTTTCTACAAGTTCAGGAGGTAGATGTACTATTCTCGGATATTCAAATGCCTGAGGTTTTGGGAACACAATTTGTCAAAACATTGGAAAATCCTCCCTTGGTGGTTTTTACGACAGCTTACAATCAATATGCAGTGGAAGGCTTTGAACTAAATGCGGTCGATTATTTGGTAAAACCAATTCGAAAAGAGAGGATATCGGCTGCCCTTAAAAAGATAGAGGACAGATTAAAATTGAGAACTTTGCCCCCACAAGAGGAAGTTCAACAGTACATTATTGTGAATGCTGAATACAAAAAAGTCAAGATATTTTATGATGAAATTATCTATATCGAAGGCTTAAAAGACTATGTAAAAATCTATATTCACGAAAAAACGTACCCTATTCTGACACGTAGTAATTTGCGAGGAATCGAAAGCCGACTGTCGGAACAAATCTTTGTAAGGATTCATAATTCTTATATAGTCAACAAACAGAAAATCACAGGATTTCACCATTCGAAGGTTCTATTATCGAAGGTTGAATTACCAGTTGGGAAAAAATATATTGATAATATCAAAGCACTTGAATAAATAAGATGCCAAGCTAGAAATTGTATTAATATGGCTAAATGATAACAAAAAAAGGGATTTTGCGTTAGTAATATTGGAAAGAATAAAACGCCATAACTCCTAAATTTAATTTGCAGAAATACTACTTTATTCAACGCTAAATACAAGAGCAAGGGTCAGCTGAGTCAATTCCTGATTCTTATCATTTTTTGAAAAAAACGTAGTATGACTCAAATTACAGGTTTATCTTTGCGCCATGGTAAACAAAGTCATAGCAATACTTCTACTTTTTTTACTAAACATTCCATTGTTTAGTAAGTGGAGCTTTGTGGTGTATTACCAAGTCAATAAAAGTTATATTGCCAAAGAGCTTTGTATCAATCGCAACAAGCCCCAACTACATTGTGATGGGAAGTGTTTTTTAGCGAAAAAACTCAAAGCCGCTGAAGAAAAAGAACAAAAGGCTACTTCTGAGAAATTAGAAAAAATGCCTGAAATTGTACTTTTCTTCGACAATAGCCATGTTGACTTATCAGGACTTAGCTCTTTTGAAGAGTTACCTAAGCTTCATTCTTTTTCTTATCTAGAGCCTAGTTATGGCTCGCCACTTCTTGGGATTTTTCAACCTCCCAAAATATAATCCTCAATTTCCACAATGTAATGGAATTCCCCATCGGTGGGACATGGATTGACTATTGCTTTATGTTTTCGGATATATTATTAGCTCGTTGATAAGTACGGAATATTTGTACTTTTGTCAACGCCAGCAGAGTTATTTCTATAAAAACGAATCACGATAGTCATGAAAAAACACTTGTTATTAATCCTCGTATTATTTGTTATGGCTTGTCACAAAAAAACAGATGAACCTAATCCTGAGGTTTATTTTGTGGCACCCAGTCATTTTCCTAAACCCGTGTATCCCATTGATTCTAATGTGATTACAGCGGCGGGTTTTGATTTGGGAAAAAACTTGTTTTACGACGGAATTTTATCGAGAGATAGTACCATTGCTTGTGGAGAATGTCATCGACAAACCTATGTTTTTACCCATCACATGCACGATTTGAGTCATGGGATTGACGGAAGAGTGGGGCTTCGAAATGCACAATCTTTACAAAACTTAGCATGGCGTGAGCGTTTTCAATGGGATGGTAAAGCGGCAACTTTAAACGAGCAACCCATTTTACCCATTGAGCACCCCGACGAAATGGACGATAAAATTGATAATGTCGTTGCCAGATTGGCACGTCACCAAGGCTATCGTGACAAGTTTAAAGCGGCTTTTGGTTCGGAGGGAGTAACCAAAGAGCGTATGCTCAAGGCACTGACTCAATTTATGCTAAGTTTGGTATCATATCAGTCCAGATACGACAAATATCTTCTGAAAGATGCATCGGTGAGTTTTACACAAGATGAGCTAGACGGGATGAGTTTGTTTAGCTCAAAAGGCTGTGCCAATTGCCATAAAGGCGTTTTGTTCACCGACGAAAGTTTTAGAAGTAACGGACTTTCAAAGTTTGAAAGAACAAAAATTGAATATATTAATGAGAAGCCCGTATTACAGATCGTAGTAGACGAAGGTAGATTTAGAGTTACGGGAAATGCGAATGATAAATTCAAATTTAAGGTGCCAAGTCTGCGAAATGTAGCGGCATCTTCGCCTTATATGCACGATGGACGTTACACGACCTTGCTCGAAGTATTGAATTTTTATGATGCTAGTGTACAAGATTATGGAACACTCGACCCGATTTTACGACAATCCAATGGGCGCTTAGGTATTCAGATGACCGCAGAGGAGAAAAGAAAGATTATAGCTTTTCTGAATACACTCACAGACGACACTTTTTTAAAAGACAAACGCTTTGCAGAGCCTGATGGCTTTCCTGTAAGGTAAATCAAAAACATTATAAAAGACATTTTACAAAATGAAATCTTTATTCAAATCATTATCAATTATTGCTCTTACATTTTTTACGGTAATTTCATGTACTAAAGATGATGTAGAGCCAATTGGCGCAAGTGATAAAAACGATGTAAGCCTTGAGTTTGATAACTTGATGGGCGGACAAAAAATTGTGTTGGGTTCTACCACTGCTAAAAATACTGCTGGTGAGGATTTTACAATTACTACTCTAAATTATTATATCAGTAATGTTTCGTTGAAAAAAGTTGATGGTAGTAAAGTTGACCTCAAAAATCAATATTTTTTGGTTCGTCAAGCAGATAGCAAAACCTTGGTTCAATCATTAAAAGATGTTCCTGCGGCTGATTATAAGGAAGTTACCTTTACCATTGGTGTAGATAGTGTAAAGAGTATTTCGCCAGTAGAAGAACGTACAGGTGTATTAGACCCAGCAGGATTCTCGGATGATGGTATGTACTGGTCATGGAACTCAGGTTATATCTTCATGAAATTAGAAGGGACTTCGTCAGCGGTAGCTGCAAATGCGGCTGGTTTGAGAAAATATCAATACCATGTAGGTGGTTTTGGTGGTCGTACTAGTGTTACTCCAAATAACTTAAGAACCGTTACACTTTCATTGCCAAGCACCATGACCGTACGAAAAAGTATTGCTCCGACGATTCATTTTGTGGCTGATGTAACTAAGGTATTTTCTGGCACTACTACGCTAAAATTGGCTGATGCTCCTGTGATTATGTCTCCTGCTTTGGCAACTCCAATTGCGAATAATTATAAAAACATGTTTGTTGTAGATCACGTACACAATGACTAATATTTAGCCTATTGGGACAAATGTGTTTTGTCCCAATGGTTTATCTTATAAAGTGATGCTTAGAAGATACGAGCTTGAAAAATGGCTTGAAGGCACTGGAGTTGTGTTACTTCCCAAGCCAAGTTTTGCCGAAAGGGTATTTGAAATTATCCGTTTGACTAGTGAAAGCAGATTAGTTTTTTGGCTATTTCTATTTCATTTATTCTCATTTGGACTATTGCTGTCGGGAATACTATCAATCTTTTTGAAATGATGAAATATGTTCAATTAACACTTTTGATGACTTTTATAAGTCTGATAGCATGTACAAAATCAGAGACAACGCCAACCATACGATTTGAGCAACCTAGTAATTTTCCAGCGCCAACCTATGATTTAGCTCGTAATCCTATTACGCCCGAAGGATTTGAATTAGGCAAAGCTTTGTTTGCTGACCCACTTTTGTCACGCGATAATACGATTAGCTGCTCAGAATGTCATAGTCAGAGTTTCGCTTTTACGCATCATGGACATGATTTGAGTCATGGAATAGATGGAAAAGTCGGGATAAGAAATTCGTTGCCAATTCAAAATTTAGCTTGGCAGTCAGAATTCTTTTGGGATGGAGGTGTTGGCGACTTAGATTTTGTACCCCTTGCTCCTATCGAAAATCCAGTAGAAATGGATGAGAAAATAGGTGTTATTCTCGAAAAACTCCGCAAGACTTCCTATTATCCAAGTCAGTTCAAAAAGGCTTTTGGAACTGAAGAAATCAATACACAAAGATTCTTAAAAGCTCTTTCGCAGTATATGCTTACCTTGGTTTCGGCTAACTCGAAATATGACCAAGTGATGAGGAAAGAGAATGGGGCTATTTTTACAGCGGATGAACTAGCAGGGAAAAGTCTTTTTGAACAAAAGTGTGCCTCTTGCCACAGTGGAGTTCTATTTACGAATCAATCCTATCGCAACAACGGATTAAGGATTCAAGGACCTGAAGATTTTGGCCGTGGAAAAATTACCGAATTAGAATCCGACAAGTACAAATTTAAAGTGCCGAGTTTGCGCAATATCGAAGTATCAGGACCTTATATGCACGATGGTCGTTTTTATACTTTAGAGGCCGTTTTGAACCATTATACCGACGATGTTCAGAATACTCCTAACCTCGACCCTTCGCTCAAAGGTGGTGTTTCGTTGACGGATGTGCAAAAAAAGCAGGTAATAGCTTTTCTAAAAACGTTGACAGACAAGACTTTTTTAGCGGATAAAAGATTGCAATAATCTTATTGAAGAGGGTCAATTTTAACCATGTTTTTATGCGATTCAAGATATTTTTACTCATATTCTATTGTACATTTTTTTACGAAAGTCGTGCTTGTGATATTTGTGGATGCTCCAATGGGAATGCCTTTTTTGGTATATTGCCACAATCTCACCGAGGGTTTTTAGGATTGCGTTATCGCTATTCAAACTTTGATTCGCACCTAAATTCACAATTGTTGAAAACCAAAGAAAGTTTTCATACCACCGAACTTTGGGGACGATTTTACCCTTTGAAAAAAGTACAAATTCTAGCTTTTGTACCTTATAACTTTAATGCTCAAACGCAGATTTTACCAAATATCACCAATACCATTCAAGGTTTGGGCGATATTACAGTATTAGGTCATTACAACGTTCTGAACACCTTTTGGGATAGTACAGCGCATCAAGTAAATCATAATTTGATGCTTGGTGTGGGCGTAAAAGCTCCGACTGGGAAGTTTAAATATGACCAAAATAGTGTAGAAGAAGTGGCTAATCCTAATTTTCAATTGGGAACAGGAAGTACTGATTTTTTGCTAAATGCCATTTATACAGTTCGTTATGATCAATGGGGTTTGAATACCGATGTAACTTATAAGATCAACACCGAAAATAGTAATCAATATCGCTATGGCAACAAGCTGACAACAGCATTGACGGCGTTTTATGCCAAAAGTTTTGGTCAAGGAAATACCCTAATGCCCAATGCAGGTGTTTATTGGGAATATGCCCAAAACGACCATGATAAAGGTATTATCAACAAAGATACTGGGGGTTATTTGGCTTCAGCAAATATTGGATGTGAGGCATTTTTTAAGAAATTTAGCCTTGGTCTAACGCATCAAATGCCTTTTGCACAAGAGTTGTCGAGAGGTGAATTAAAAGCAAATGCTCGTACGACTGCCCATATTACTTTTATGTTTTAATCCAGAATTCCAAAATGAAAACAATCTTATGCTCGATGTTGGTACTTGCAGCAAGTTTCCAACAAGCTCCTAAAGACAAAAAAGCAGCTAGCGAAAGCAAAAAAGAGGCAGTGGCAATGGAAGCCAAAGACCCTGTTTGCAAAATGCACGCTGAAAAAGACACAAAGTTCACAAGTACCTACAAAGGAAAGCAATACGGCTTTTGTAGCGTAGTTTGTAAAGAGATGTTTGATAAAAAACCTGAAAAGTTTGTGAAGAAATAAAGAAAAAGGGCTGGGAATTTCTTCCAGCCCTTTACTTTTGTGAAAATCTTTTAGGGCATCACTTTAAAAGCATTTACCCAAATCAAAACAAACTATCGCTAAAGCATGAGAAGTACGTATATCATCAGAACAGTTATTTTATTAGGAATGATTTTTATCCTTGTTGACCTTGGCTTCTTTTTGAAAGGTGATTTTCACACAGGACTAAACGATTACTTCAGAATTATTGATTGGAGCTGTTTTGGATATTCTTTATACCAAGTTTTTCAATTAAGTCGTTACCGTTTGCCAGACCAAATGATGAATAAATTGACTGTACGTTTGGTAGCGTTTACCCTGATTTACTTTTTATTTATATTCGTTTTCAAAAGTTATGTTGTGCCAGCAGGGGTATTTATTGGACATATTTTGATTTTGAGAAATGAGCTAAATCGAATAGGGTAAATTATTGATTTTCAATGATTTTCCTAAAACAAATAAGGCGAATTGCAACATTGTACAATTCGCCTTATTTGTTTTTAAGCTAATATTCTACTGTTTTTTACCTTCAAAGCTCATACCCATTGCTTCGAGTTTAACGCCATTAACTTTTCCAGCATCATCTCTTACAAACTGTACTTTTGCTTTTCCGTCAGCATCATATTTGTCTGGCTCAAGTTCTGTTAATGCACCGCCTTGACCTCCAGCGTTGAGTATTACTTTTCCGTCTTTTACCTCGACTTCAATAAACTCAAATGGCAAACCTGTCATTTTATATTTTCCGGCATAATCGCTCAAGTCTTTCGGTTTGGCTGGCTCAGCTGCTTGTGCAGGAGCACTATTCCCTAGTTCATCTTTGAAGGCTGTTCCCATAATAACCATCAAAGAACCATCAGCTTTAGGATTTTGGAAAACGATATACAAATCATGAGAGCCGTCTGTTGGATTAATTGGCACACTCAATGGCGCAGGAGCAAACCCTACTTTGTCACTTGGTTCTAAGAAAACAGATTCTCCAACTATTTTACCCGTTGGCGAGCCTAAATGGATTTCTACTTTACCTCCTTGAGCATTTACTTGTGCTTTAGGAGCAGCTGCTAGGAATTCCAACTGTTTGATATTAGTCAAATCAGCATTTTTTAACACAATATAAGAACCTGATTTGTTAGGAATCATTAATTCATTTCCTCCAAAACTCATTTTTGAAACAGCCTCGTACTGGTCATATCCATGTGGACTGATACGTGGATTACGCAAGGTAAATGTTTGTTCTGAACTTAAAGAAGGAATACCATTTGCACCTTGGTCTTGGTAAGAAGCACGTAGGATATATACTCCTTGACCTTTATCTCCAGCGCCAACTTTTGCAGTGAAGCTACCTTTTGTTGGAAGGGTTTCTTTTGCTTTTTCATCTGCCAAAGTCAAAATATATTTTACCATTTCAGCAGCGTCGCCTGTTGATAATTGTGGGTGACCAGCCATGGCTACTTCGCCCCAAACGCCACTACCACCAGAGATTACTTTTTTAGTCAAACGCTCTAATGCACCTGCATCGCCTTTGTATTTTTTAGAAACCTCACGGTAAGTTGGACCAACTGATTTTTTGTCCATGCTATGACAAGCCTGACAGTCACTTGCATCAATCAGTTTTTTGCCTTTTACAAGTGCCGTACTAGCATCAGCCGAACGGTGACCTTGTGCAATAGCAATTTTGTCAAATCCTTCTGCCAAATAATCGATATTTACCGCTACTTGCTCTGGTTTGATTTTACCATTTTCAAGACTACCATCTTCTTTATCTTTTACTTTTACTTCGTAATCAAAAGACTTATTAGGGAAGAAGAATGTTTTGTTACTTTTTGGCAAATCAAAAGACAATACAGGCGGTTCGTTACCAGCTGAAACTTCCATAGCTTGTGTGCTTACCCCACCTTTGCCATCAGAAACTGTCAATGTCACATTATAAATACCTGCTTTGGCTAAAGTTACATCTGCTGATGGAGAAGCAATTACTTTATTGAATCCATTTTTCGAAGAAATTTTCCAAGAATAGGTCAAAGCATCGCCATCTGCATCTTTCGTTCCTTTTGAGTCAAGGCTAAGCTTGAATGGTAACGCTCCTCCCATTTGGTTGGCAGCCATTTGAATAGCTGGTTTACGATTACCACCATTATATTCGATACGAATCAAACGTGCATCGTCGTTGGCGGTAAACCACCCCGAACCGTACTCAAGCATATACAAATCGCCATTTTCGTCAAATTCCATATCCATTGGATTGCTAAAGCGATAACTTGGCATAAACTGTTCCATATTGGTTAAGTTACCTTGTTTATCCATTGTTACAGCCATAATCCAACCACGCATCCAGTCATAAACGATTAGTTTTTCGTTGTAATATTTTGGAAAAGAACGCTTTGCATTTTTAAAATCTTCACTGTAAAATACTGGACCAGCCATCGCATTGCGACCACCACTTCCTACCAAAGGGAACTCAGCCGAAGCAGCATAAGGATACCAAATAAATGCTTTTTGAGCAGGAGGTAATACCTTCAAACCTGTGTTGTGTGGAGAGTTGTTGGTTGGTGCAGCTGCATCCCATTTTTCTAAAGAAACGTTTTTAACGAAATCATATTTATTGTATGCTTTGTTGTCACCTACAAAATGAGGCCATCCAAAGTTGCCAGGTTTACGTGCTTGTCCTACTTCATCGTGTCCTTCAGGTCCACGGTCTGCAGCAGGTTTACTGGCATCTGGACCTACTTCACCCCAATATACAAATCCTGTTTTCTGGTCAACCGAGATACGGAATGGATTACGGTGTCCCATTGTATAAATTTCAGGGCGTGTATTTGGCGTACCCTTAGCAAATAAATTACCTTCAGGAATAGTATAAGAACCATCAACAGTAGGTTTGATACGGATAATTTTACCTCTTAAATCATTGGTATTAGCCGAAGATTTTTGAGCATCCCAAGGCGCACGGTCAGGACGTTCGTCACTCGGACTGTAGCCATTTGAGCCGTGAGGATTGGTATTGTCACCTGTCGAAAGGTAGAGATTCCCCATTTTATCCCAAGCAATTGAGCCTCCTGTATGACAGCACTGTTCACGTTGGGTAGGAATATCTAACAAAATCTTTTTCGAAGACATCACTAATTCATCGCCCTTTAATTCAAATCTTGCCAAAACATTTTTAGATTCTTTTGGGTCAGAATAGTACAAATAAATCCAATGGTTTTGAGCAAAATTTGGATCTTTGTTCAAACCCAACAAGCCATCTTCAGCTTCTGATTCTTTTCCTTCCTTGTCTTTATATTTTGTACTTACCTCGATATTGGCAATGGTTTTAAGCTGTTTTGTTTTCAAATTGTACAAACGAACTGCGCCATGACGCTCGATAAACAAGATGCGACCATCGTTCAAAACGCTCAATTCCATTGGCTCATTGAGCTTTTCTTCTAAAATGACTTTAGCGAAACGATTTTCTTCAGGACGCGCTTTTGAAAAGTCTAAAGGTTTAGGAGAATCTCCACCCATGACATAGTTTAAGCCAGCAGAAATATGGTCTAAGAAAAGAGGCTCAGCAAATGTTTCATCCGTATGACCCATAGCAGTATAGAACGAACGACCACCATCAAATTCATGATACCAGCTAATAGGATGGTTATCACCATTTTTTCCACCTATATAACTTTTCTCATCAATTTTTACTACAACATTAATGGCAGGATTGATATTTTTGAAGCTATAAAACTCATCACTACGCTCAAACTCACTTGGCATATTTTTGGTAGCCCAATTGTTTTTGTCAACTACAAAAAACTTACCTTTTTGAACATTGCTCGGAGTCATTGGATGGTCAAGAAAATAAGCACCTGCCAACTTGCCATACCAAGGCCAATCATACTCGGTATCTGTAGCCGCATGAATACCTAGATAGCCACCGCCTGCTTGAATATAACGCTCAAATTCAGCCTGTTGGGTTGGATTAAGCACGTCGCCTGTTGTACTCAAAAATACAACAGCATTGTATTTGCGAAGATTCTCATTGGTAAAAGCATTAGCATCTTCTGTAAGGTCTACAGAAAAGCCTTTTTCTTTTCCCATTTTTTGAAAAGCTACTTTACCTACTTCAATAGAAGCGTGTCTAAATGCAGCGGTTTTACTGAAAACTAATACTCGTTTACCTACATTTTGAGCATAGGTACCAAACTGAATGATGGTACAGCCCAAGGCTAACAACAAGAGATTCAGTTTTCTCCATTGATTGAAAAGAAGGTTCTTCATTGGAATAGTGTTCTGAAGGGTTGTGTTAATTGGATAAGTTAAATTCTTAAAAGGTATATTTTTATTATTTTCCCATTTTGGGACAATAATACTTGAAATTTTAGAAGTAGCAAAATATTTATATAATTTTGTGATTAACCGTACTGATTGTGTAGACCGATGACATAAAATAAATAGTGTAGCTCAAATCAGGTATCTGACGGGTATAAATTGTTACTTTTAGCTCATAGTAGAAAATTAAATAGTAGAAGGTATCACATGGAGAGAAATGTTGATTTGAATGGATTTTTAGAAAATAAGCAAAATTTTATTCCTCACTTGTCAATTGATAGTGTCATTTTTGGTTTTCATCAAGATCAATTAAAAGTGTTGCTTCTGAGAGTTCATGATTCAGGAGTATGGAGTTTATCGGGTGGATTTGTGCGAATGGAAGAAGGTATCGATCCTGCGGCTTTGAGGATTTTGCGTGAAAGAACAGGTTTAGAAAATGTCTATTTGGAGCAATATCATACTTTTGGTCATGAAGACCGCTCCAAGAAAAATACCTTGGCAGATATTCTTGATTTTGGACATACAGAGGAATTTAGAAACTCGTGGCTCAACAAGCGATTTGTATCGATTGGCTATTATGCGTTAGTGGATTTTTCAAAAGTGAATCCAACACCTGATTCATTTAGTGATATCGCAGAATGGTTTGATTTAAAAGATTTGCCACCTATGATTTTTGATCATAGAGAAATGATACACAAAGCGCTGGAGTCGCTTCGGGCTAACTTGGATACTAAATTGGTAGGATTTAATTTATTACCCGAAACCTTTACTATGCCTGAACTTCAAAGTCTTTATGAGACTATTTTGGGGTATCCGCTTCGCAGAAATAACTTTCAGCGCAAAATGCTAAGTATGGATATTTTGGAAAGAATCGAAAAACTATACACTGGTGCCGCCAATAAAGCGCCATATCTGTACAAGTTTAAAGCTCCAACCACAGAAGTCGTTTAAGTATGAGTGCAAAATTATGAGTTGTGAAAATGACTAGTTCAAGACTTTGTCTTGGACTTATTTTTTTAAACAGTTTAAAAACTGAAGCAATGACTAGTCCGAGACTTAGTCTCGAACTAGTCATTTTACATTAGTACTGTACGAAGGTTTAGCTTTAAGATAAAATTGATGTAGTGACAACTCTTGCAGTTGCCATTTTGAAGGGGACAACTGCAAGAGTTGCCACTACATCAAAAAACACTAATCATAAGAACTCTTTTGAAAGAAAGAAAATCCTTCATATAGTCCTAATTCTCCACTCATAATTCTACTTTAAGAATCAGTACAAATTCTGTTGAATAAATGGATTTCTAAACTTGCCTTTTGGATCGTAAGTGGCTAAAAGTTCTTTAAACTGTGGCAAAGGTTTAATAAGTGATTGAAGCTTTTTAGGATTCATCGTAAACAATTTTCCCCAGTGCGGACGAGCATTGAATGGTGCTAATTGCGCTTCAATTAATGGTAAGAGTTGTTTTACAGCATTCCAATCTTGTTTCCATGTAAAGTGAAAGGCTACGGATGGTTGATGGTAATTAGCGCTCATCCAAAGGTCGTCGCCTGTCATCGTTCTTATTTCTGAAATAAATAAATGTGGGCTTACTTTTTCATGTAGTTTTTCGATAGCCATCATGGCTTCATAACCATGCTCGAAAGGAACAAAATATTCTGATTGCAATTCTTTTCCGCTACTTGGTGTAAAGCCCATTCTAAAATGGGGCATTCGTTCATACCAAGGTCCAGATACACCCATTTGTCCTGTGCAGTTTTCGGCCGAAAGGCCCTCCAAAGGATGAAGATTACGTGTTGCCAATTTTGCTCCAAAATACTCTGTATCTGGCGTCGAAACATCCTCACTACGTTTTTTCAACCAAACTTGATTGACATTTTTGTTACGCCAATCTGTAAACAAACTTACACTGTAACCATTGGAAACGATGCTTTCAAAGTTTTTTTCCAAAGCTGACATGGGCATATTTTGATATACCAACTGTTTCATCTCAAAGGTATCTTGTAATGCCAAAGTCATGTTTGAAACAATACCTAAACCACCAAGAGCAACTACAGCTCCTTTTAAAGCTTCAGTATTTTCGTTTTTTGAAAAACTAACGATGTCGCCATTAGCAGTGATAATGTCTAATGCTCTTACACTAGTAGCCAAATTTCCATTTTTCACACCAGAGCCGTGTGTCCCTGTTGAACATGCTCCTGCCACCGAAATATGTGGAAGTGATGCTAAGTTTGCCAGTGCAAAACCAGCTTCGTGGATTTCTTTACAAATTTGTCCATAGGTAGCGCCACCTTCAATGGTTACTTCTTTGTTTGCTTTATCAATTGATAAAACTTTCTGCATTGATTTCAACGAAATCTGAGTCGCAGGAGTATCAGCAATGCTATTGAAAGAGTGTCTGCTTCCCAAACCACGAATGATCGGTGTTTTTTTGACAAGCTCTTGTGCTTCAGCAATCGTCTGTGGCTCAAAATATTGCTTGGCACTGTATCGTAAATTTCCTGCCCAGTTGGTGCGAGGGGTATCGTTTGCTAAAATCATTTTGGGTAAAAAAGCGCCTCCTACCATTAAGGAAGATGTTTTAAGGAATGTACGTTTATTCATTATTTATAAGGGGAGTTAAGTGAATATTCTGACATTAACTAATTGGATAGGTACTTTTTGGCAATTGTTTCAATATTTTAAGAATAAACCAAGATAAAGTATTAAATATTAAAGGGTAATTTACGGAAAACTTACTGTAATAATCGATTTAAAAATCCCCTTTTCTTATGAGAAAATATTCACTTTTGTTATTGATTGCTAATCTGATATTAGGATTGACTGCTTTGGGTCAAAAATCTAAAAAGCTTTATACCTTCCCAATTGGTGCGCAAGCCTATACTTTTAGAAATAGTTTTCCTAATGGAATAGTAGCTACACTCGATACTATCAAAGCACTTGGTATTACCGAACTGGAAGGGAATGTTCCGAAAGGAATGGAAGCAACAGAGTATCTTAAATTGTTGAAAGAGAGAAATATAAAGGTTCCTTCGACAGGGGCAGGATATGAAGAGATTGTTGCAAATCCTATGAGTGTGGTTGAAAATGCCAAAAAGCTTGGTGCAAAGTTCGTGATGGTGGCATGGATACCTCATAAAGATGACTTTGATATTTTTGAGGCGCAACAAGCAGTCGAAGATTTCAATCAAGTTGGGAAAATTTTAGCAGAAAATGGTATTACTTTTTGCTATCATATTCATGGATATGAATTTATCCCGTATCAGGACGGAACACTTTTTGACTTTATCGTTCGACGCACTAACCCTAATTATGTTTCTTTTGAACTAGATATGCTGTGGGCGTTTCATGGTGGTGCCAATCCCGAAGGACTTTTGGACAAGTATCCTACCAGATTCAAAATGCTTCATGTAAAAGATTTGAGAAAGGGCGTTCAAGGAAATCATTCGGGTTCGACACCTGTGACTAATGACGTAACTTTAGGAACTGGTCAAATCGACGTGGCTGGCATTATCAGAAAGGCTAAAAAATTAGGAATAAAGCACTATTTTATCGAAGACGAAAGCCCTATCCAAAATATTCAGGTGCCACAAAGTATTGCCTATTTGAAGAGTTTGAAAGAATAAGCCAGAGCGTTGAGATAGGAGTTGCTTTGCGATTTTCACAAAAATCCTGTATCTATGTAACCAACTACCAACAGACTTTGTGATGAATTCAGTACACCGTTCGGCTTTTGTGAATGACCCTCGTAATGTTTATACGATTCCTGCCTTTAGCATCCATCTCCTCAACGAAATTTTGATTATTCAACATAGCGAATCTGTCCCTGATACAAGTATTAGGGGCTTTTTTGATTTACCAGTTGGTCATATCGAAATCAATTGGGTTGTATTTGAGCATCCGATGGGCTATTTAATACAGGTCAATCAGGTTGCGGGGGCATTACAAACACATTGTAATTGTGGTGCCTCCAAAATCAAAATGTGTGATCATCAGGCACAAGCTTTACATAATGTACATAAGTATCAAGACTTACTGATTTTTTTTGACGAAGCATTGAGGTTTAGAAAAATGCGAGCTAAAGCTTATGATTATGGATTGGAGGCGGAGCCCGATTTGGTGAAGTATTTTCGGGTACATTATCAAGAAAAACAAACACATATTCTTCCCAAAAATCCTGCTCTTTTTGCTTTTACCAACGATACAAAAGTGGCATTGCAAGACCAATTGCTGTCAGCAAATCACTGGCAACATTTGTCTAATTCGTCGGCACAAGAGAATCTGATTGTAGTTTTTAAACTACATAAATATTTCGACCATTTTCATTTAGAGCTATATCAAGCTGATTTTACCAAGGAGGGAAAACCTAAAAACCCATTGATTTCAAGAGCGCCCCTAGATAAAATTTGGCAAATTGAAGAACCTGATGTATTGAAGTTTTTTATGGCAGTGGCTCGCTTTCAACATAATTATGAGCAAACACCTCCTGAAGAGGATTTAGCTAGCTTGAAAGCACTTGTTAAAAATCCTTTGGCATTGCCTGTCTTTTATCATAATCATAAAACTTCAGTCAATATTGCCTCACAGTCGATTGTGCCTGTGCAATTGAGTACGCTTCCAATTGAATTACAGTTGGAGGTTTTTCAGCAAGATGAGATGTATGAAATTAAGGTATATCTTCAAGTAAATGGGCAGGTATATCCATTGCAAGATTTGACTTTAAAATATGGGTATTTTATCCAAATTCATCAAACGATGTATTTGGTGGATAATCTTCATTTTCTCAAAGTAATTGCCTTTTTTAGAAGACATAATTATTATTTAGTCTTACACGAATCAAAATATACGGAGTTTCAAAAAGAGATTCTCGACCCACTTGAAAGACATGTTCGTGTCAAATATTCATACTTAAAACCAGCTAGTCCTGAACAAATTCAAGAAGTAAATCTCAATCAAGCTTTAGTCAGAATGATATATTTATCTGAATATGAAGACTATATCTTGCTGACGCCAACGATGGTTTATGGAGAAGTAGAGATTCCTGTTTTGTCCAAAAAACAACTCTATGCGATCGACCGAAAAGGAAAGCCTTTTACATTACCACGCAATGAACCAGAAGAGCAACGATTTTTAGGAATATTGATTCGTCAACATCCTGATTTTGAGGAACAATTACATCATGAGAGTTTTTATTTACATCGCAAGAGGTTTTTAGAAAATGAATGGTTTTTAGATGCTTTTGAGGTTTGGCGAGAACAACAAATCAAGATTTTAGGTTTTAACCAGTTCAAGAAAACTAGATTAAACGCTCATAAAGCCCATGTGAGTGTGGTGGTTAATTCGGGTATGAATTGGTTTGATACAACCATCAAAATTCAGTTTGGGAAACAACGAGTTTCGTTAAAGCATTTGCAAAAAACGATTAAAAACAAAGAGAAATACGTAACCCTCGACGACGGTTCATTGGGTATTTTGCCTGAATCATGGGTTTCAAAATTTGCGGATTACTTCCAAGCTGGAGAAATCGTCGAAGAAACTTTGCGAGTCCCACAATCACGTTTGGGAAGTCTAGAAGAGCTTTTTGATGCTGAAATGCTGACGCAGGAAGTAAAGGCTTTGAGTCAAGATTTTAGAGATAAGATTGAAAATTTAGATAAAATAGCACCTATCCAAGTAACCTCATCACTTCACCCTCAGTTACGGAGTTATCAATCAGAGGGTTTGAACTGGTTGGCTTATTTGAATCAATTGAGTTTGGGCGGGGTATTAGCTGATGATATGGGTTTGGGTAAAACCCTTCAGGTATTAGCCTTATTTCTATGGCAAAAAGAAAAAAGTACCTTAAAAACTAATTTGGTGGTTGTGCCTACGACATTGATTTTTAACTGGCTACAAGAGATAAAAAAGTTTGCGCCTAGTTTAAAAGTGCTAGTCATGCACGGACCTAATCGTCCTGAAAATACACTTGGTTTTGAGGAATATGATGTTGTTATTACGACCTATCATACGCTTTTGTCTGATATAAAGTTTTTACGAAAATACCTGTTTAATTATATTGTTTTGGATGAATCTCAAGCTATCAAAAATCCTGAATCACAGCGATATAAGGCTGTTTGTATGTTGCAAAGTCGCCATCGTTTGGTAATGACGGGGACACCAATCGAGAATAATACCTTTGATATTTATGCACAGTTTTCCTTTGCTTGTCCAGGACTTTTGGGAACAAAGCGGTTTTTCAAAGAATACTATTCTATGCCGATAGACAAGTTTAAAGATTTGCCTAGAGCACAAGAATTACAACAAAAAATCAAGCCTTTTGTCCTTCGAAGAACCAAACAACAGGTAGCCAAAGAACTTCCCGAAAAAACAGAAATGGTACTTTACTGCGAAATGAGTACTGAGCAACGTCGGGTATATGAAGCTTACGAGCGAGAGTTTTGGGATTATTTGAATACGCAAAAAGAAGGAGATATACCGAAAGAAAGATTACATATTTTACAAGGTTTGACCAAACTCCGTCAAATATGTAATTCGCCTGCCTTGCTCAGTGATGAAGAGTTTTATGGACATGAATCTGCCAAATTACAGGTTTTGATTGAAGAGATAGAGAACAAATCTCCCAAACACAAAATATTAGTTTTTTCACAGTTTGTAGAAATGTTGGAGTTGGTCAAGAAAGAATTGCAACTCCGAGATATACCATTTAGTTATCTGACAGGACAAACTACAAATCGTGCAAAGGTGGTGGAGCAATTTCAGAATGATGACCAAATTAGAGTATTTCTGATAAGCTTAAAGGCTGGAGGCATAGGACTGAATCTTACACAAGCCGACTATGTGTATTTGATTGATCCTTGGTGGAACCCAGCCGTAGAAAATCAGGCGATTGACCGAGTATATCGTATAGGACAACAGAAAAATGTGGTTGCCGTTCGCTTGATTTGTCCTGATACCATTGAAGAAAAAATGATGGTATTGCAGTCTAATAAACAACATTTGGTCAATGAGTTGATTAAGACTGACCAAGATATGTTGCAACAAATGACCAAAGATGATTTGTTGAGGCTCCTAAAACATGGATAAATAGGCTTTTTGTCAAAAAGTAATCCAGTAGAATAGAGAAGGCGCTGAAACAATCATTTTATGTTTCAGCGCCTTCACATTTAATACTTACTGTAACTTATTTTACTACACTCGGATACAAAACACCGTCAAGATTGGTCATTGATAAACCTAATAATTTTGCCACGATTGGAGCAATATCTTCGAGTCCCATGGTTGGAATCACTACATTAGATTTTATATCTGCACCATAAGCAATAAAGCCCGTTTCTATTTCTTTGAAGTTTGGAAAATACCCATGCGTTCCACCTTTCGCAGGCTTTAGGAATGGTTCTTCGAAAGAATCTGAAAACGAAAATCCTTGTTTGGCAGTCAGCGCGAGGACTGCTTCTGGGTCAGCACCAATAGCTTGATAATCTTCAGTTTTTACAATATCAAATAGCTTTTTTGTGCTGGCTGGCAAATCATTCAAAATATTTTGTACTTGCTTCAAAGTTTGCTGGTCATTTTTATCTTTCAAATACAAAAATGCCATTCCGCCTTGTGGATGGAAAGTCGCTTTCCAATTTCCTCTATCTTTTTTCTTTTCCATCAAACCTGCTTTTACGAGCCATGTGTTTGGTGAAAGTTGTGCATGAATATCCACAAATCCATGATCACCAACAATCAAAAACGTAGTACTATCTTTGATACCTGCGCGTTCGGCAGCTTCCATGATTTTACCTACAGCACGGTCAGCACCCGCGATGGCTCTTTCAACACTTGGACCATTGCGACCTTCTTTGTGTTCAAAGTGATCTAAATTGAAAATATGTACGGTTGTCAAATTTGGTTTGTATTTTTCCAACACATAAGCTGCCATACGAGCAAGATTTTCATCCATCGTCAAATAATCGCTATCCATTGCTTTAGAGGTCAACTTACCCGTTGCTTCACGTTCAATTTCTTCAAATAAACCTTGTGGTTTGGCAAATTTGCGCATTTGAATCAATGGATCTGCTACATTTTTTTCGATTTCAGTTTCTGGAATATTATAGTCTACAGTTTGTGTACCAACTGTTACAGGCCAGTGAATAGAAGCCGTTTTTAGACCTTTTTTGTGAGCTGCATCCCAGATTGTTTCTGCTTTAATCAAATTGTTTTCCCAGTTCCAACGTCCTGTTTGTCCAGCCGGCTCAAATGGAGTATTATGAAAAATTTTGTGTTTGTTTGGTAAAACTCCTGTCACAATGGTAGTATGCGAAGGATAAGTAACTGTGGGGAAAACGCCTCTTACGCCGTCTGAAGAAGCGCCATTTTGAGCCATTTCATGAAGGTTTGGTGTTGGCCATTGTGCTTGTCTATAAAAATCAGGGCGAAAGCCATCGAGACTGATAACAACTACATACTTTGATTTTTGGGCAAATGTTATCGAAGCCGAAGTCAACAATAACATAAGGAAAATAGCTTTTTTCATTTTTGAAAATTTAAAGGTAAGATTTTGAAAGAAGGCTGTTAGGTAAGGCATGAGCATAGCCTAACAGCCCCAAGAAGTATTAGTGATGAATTGTGAATGATTAATTCATCACACCTTACCGATGTATCAATATAACTTTGAGACTAAAGTATTCACAATTCATCATTCACCCCACTAGAATGCGTATCTTAAACCAAGTTGAATACGCCAAGGTGTTCCACCAGCTGTTGATTGTTTACGACCAGCGCCACTTTCAACTGTGTAAGTATAGTTTTTTGTAGTTTGATCAAAACCAGTCATCGTTACCAAGTTGATATTACCGTGGTTGTAGCTAACCCCCTGAGTTTTGTCCAAAAGATTCATAAAGTTGAAGCAGTCAGCAGATACAGAAAGGGTTCTACTAAGAATTTTTATATCCTTGGTTAAGCGTAAATCAACTGTGTAGTAAAATGGATTGACACCGCCATTTCTCTCTGCTACTTTACCAATATTTTGTCTGATGTAATTTTTGACACTTTCTGTAACTTCTGGGTTATCCAACAATCCTTGAATCCCTTTTCTGATTGGCTCTGGAACACTTGGGTTATTTGGGTCAAAAACAAAAGCTAAGTCATTCGTTAGTACAAAGTCTCCGTTCAAACTCTTATTACCACCAACCATAAACGAATAGCGAGTTCCACCTACACCATTGAGAATAGCCCCTAATTGAAATCCTTTCACGCTTGGAGTAGCTGCTGAAATCACTAATTTGTCTGAGAATTGGTCATCAGAATATGAAACAGTTTGGTCACGAGGGTCGTCTACTACTGGTCTGAAAGTAGATGTATTGGCTACACAACAATTGAATGAGGTATTATCTTTGGTGTCATTTTTGGTATAACTCACTGATAAATACCCATCTTGTCCGATTTTCATACTCGCATCTAATACAATGGCGTATTGGTCTAACACACCTGTAGACTCTAGTTCAAGCACGCGACCAAGGTTTTTATCTTTTCTACCTTGTGTCCAGTCTGTTGAGCCATTGGCAGGAATAGTGTTAGCAGGAACATAAACACCACGATTTGCCTCGTTACTCAATCTGAAATAAGGCTCGTCTACGATATTTCGGTCATAGTACACATAGTTGTTGACTGTTTTTGACCAAAGTAAGTTTACCCCTGCTCTGAATCTTTCGTTGAAAAATCTGTTGTAAGAAAGGTTTACTTTATAAATAGAAGGAACTTGAAAATCTTTACTTACCGCATTAATTGTAGACACATAACTTGCTCCTGCTGGAATACCAGGTGTAGTAGAAGGGTTGTTACGATACGAAACAAAATCAGGGAAAGGAACACCGGCACCTGAAATATCAATTGAACCAACCATTGTTCCACTGTTTTGAATATTATTCAACTGCAAATAAGACACCGGTTGTGCCGAGAATATCCCACCACCTAATTTGACAATATCTTTTTGGCGACCTTTTACATCCCAAGTCAACTGAAAACGTGGTTGGATATTGTTATAATCTGCTAAAGTATTGTTTGTTTTGATGCCTAAACTTGTTTCAGTTTTAGGATTAGCATCACCTTGACGGAAGAAAATAGTAGCATCATAACGTAAGCCAAACATAGCACTTACGTTTGGAGTCGGATTAAAATCTACTTGAGCGAATAGCGCTAAATCAAGTAAAGATTGCTTAACGGCTGGATTAACCAAGGGAACTTCTCTAGCATAACGACTTGGTTTTTGGTCGATAAAATCTTGCAAGCTATTGAAGAAAAAGCGACCATTCATTTCGTTGACAATTGTTGAGTTCAAAAAGGTCAACATGTTGTCAGTACCGAATTTGTAGTTAAAGGCTCCTTTGCGTAAATACGTGGTATTGGCTAATTGGATCGTTTTATCTCTTGTGGTTTCAGTACCAAAACGTTGTCCACCAAACTGAACCGTTCTTGTTTGTGTAGCACTTGGGTTAGTTGCTGTTGGAATCACAGAACGTACTGTTATAATCGCTCTAGGAATATTGGCACTTGGCAAATCATCATTGACGATATAGTCACGCGCAACAGTTTGATACTGCACTTTCAATTCGTTGGTTACGTCTGGGCTCAGTGATGAACGTAACGAAACTAATGTGCTATTTTCAAGAGATTTAAAGCCAATCCAACTTTCAAGTAAATTGATATTTGAATTGTCAGTCGTAGAGTTTGGACTCAACCAAGTAGTAAGGTTATTACGAAAAGTAAGTTTATTTTTATCATTAATCTGCCAATCCAATCTGGTAAAAAGTGCATTAGCTTCTGTTTGTCTAGAAAAATCGCCATACTGTTGCGTATTTTTCATACCATATTTTACCCTTGCTACTTCAATCAATTTATCTAAATTTTCTTTAGTAATCCCAAAGTTTTGTTCCTGCGTTTGGTCATAAACTGGCGCAATCTGATAAGGGATCGTTTCTGTCTGACGGTCATAAGCTACGAAGTAGTGAAGTTTATCTTTTACGATCGCTCCACCTAGAGAGAAGCCATATTGCTTCTGGTCAAAAACCGTAGTTCGAGGTGTTCCATTGATATTGTACTCACTAGCCAAAGGGAAAAGCTTGTTACCTACAAAGGTTGCTTGATTGGCACGTTGGAAAAAGAAGGCAGAACCTTCGGTTTTATTAGTACCATTTTTGGTAACAGCATTTACCGAACCGCCACCTTGACGACCCTGCGTCACATCATAATTATTAGTTGAAACCTGATATTCACGTATTGCTTCTTGTGAAATGGTATAGGGACCATTACCTACTGCGCCGTTGGTGTACATACTACGAGCATTTACCCCATCCATAGTTACGTTGGTCGAGGAGCTACGCTGACCGCCAAAACTACCATTTTTACCTTGAAGTGGAGACAATGCCGTTAGCGCCGTAAAGTTACGTCCTTCCATAGGTAACTGCTTCATCTGGAGAGAGGTCACGGCGATAGCAGCACCAGCACGTTCGGTTTCTTTATTGACAAAGTTGGCACTTACTACCACCTCTTTTAGTTCGGTGTTACTTTGTTTGAGCTGAGCATTCACTCTTAATTTGTCACCTTGATTCAATGCATAGTCGGTGAATTTTGTAGTTTGATACCCCACAAATGAAATGGTAATGGAATATGGCTTACCCAAAGGCAATTGTTGTAGTTGATACTCACCTTGTGCATTGGTGACAGTCCCTGTCTGGAAGCCTGTGGATTCGTTGCGAACTTTCACTGAAACACCTGGCATAATTTCGCCACTTTCGTCTGTGATTTTTCCTAAAATGGTAGCATCCGTACCTTGTGAAAATGAATTAAATGAGATAAACAGTACAGAAAAAATAAGGAAAATCTGGAGCTGTTTTACACGGTTTGAGAATTTGTTTGAAATAGTAAACGTGAGCATAAATGCGTATGGGTTTTGTTGAGGCCACAAAAGTATGACGACATTTTATGCTCTTTATCTGCTTTTTCTAATGTGAACAAATTTTCATTTTGGGGTAACTTCAGTTTTAAATACCCTGATTTTTAGCGACTTTGTATGTATGATTTGATATTGTTCCGATAAAATGTTATTAATGGTTAGTACCAAAATAAAAAATCCCCACCGAAGTGAGGATTCCTATAACAGCGTTAGATATGTTCTGACACCAATCAAATTTCAATAAGCAATAGGTCGTCAAACATATTTACGCAGTACGTTTTACAAAATCTATGCCGTTACGACTCTACAATTTAATTTTTGTGGTAATCTTCAAAATATCTAGGGCTGCTTTTTGAAGATTGATATATTGTTCAGGAATCAGCAATACCGTTTCTTCATCGTCACGAACGGGATTTTTGAGCTGTATTAATTGTACCTCTGCTAAATCAACCTCTTCGCCCTGAAGCGTTTTTATTCCTAAGGCTAATATTTTTTCGGTGTTATCCCCTACCATTTGTAGATTATGAAAATCTGGAATTTGGTCAAAATGCTCTTTTACATAAAGACCTAAAGTAGCGGTATAAGACGCAAAAAGATGATTTAATACCGAAAATTTATGAACTTCCTTGATACTTGTTTGCTTACTTTTAGGTTCAGAAAACATCCGCTGAAAAGCCGATGCCAAGTTGGCAGTTTTTACATATACATCTTTGCGTGCCAATTTGTAAGGCAGATAATGAAACTCATTACCTAGATATAGACCTCTTACCTGCCTAAAATATTCTAAATTAGCTTCTAGCATTTCGACTAATACCTTTTGGAGTTTTTCCTTTTCCCAAGCCGGAAATAGAAAATAGCTTGCAATAAAGGATATGCCACCGCCAATAAAGGTATCCATGACTCTTTCTTCAAGAATAGAAATATTCCCCATTCCTAAGAAATTATAAAGAATGAGTATAAATGGAGTCATAAACAATACACTTACCACATAGTTTTTCCGTTGAAAACTATACGCTCCAAGCATGCAAAGCAACAAAATGGCAAATAACACATTTTTGTTATGCTGATACGAAAGAATCAACAAACCGAAAATAGCGCCTACGATTGTGCCGATTAAACGATGATAATTTCGCTCTTTAGTTAGACTAAATGCAGGCTTCATGATTACCATAATCGTGAGCAAAATCCAATTGCTATGCAAAAATTCAAATGATTGTGCAATGATAAAGCCAACCAGCATTACCAGCGCAACTCGTAAAGAGTGCCTGAAAATTTCAGAATCAAACGTAAGGTTTTCTCTGAAAATTTTGGGTTCAAATTCTTGGTGAGAAATAAATTGGTCGGTTGCTAAATCACTAGAATTAAGCGTCTTTTTCTTTCTATTTTTAAAATTCCCTACAATTTTCTTTAATCTCGCAAAGATATTCTTGATGTTGACTTCGATATTTTTCAATGCACCAATACTTAGTGCTGTAAATCCATGTTCTTCGGCATGTTCCTCCAAATCAAGAACAGCAAGGTGTAGTTCTTGAAGTTTTCTAGGAATAATTGGTGAAAGATGTGGCGTTGTGCCCATTTTGAGGTCATACCCAATCTTTTCTAATTCATCTGCTAAAAGTGTCAGAATATCCTCATACTTTTTGAGAATACCAATGCTATCAAACTGTTTATGAAGATGTTGATAATTATAAAAAGTGGACATAATTTGCTCAAACAAATCAATAATATCCACAAAAACTACCACCAAAAAGCGTCCCTCTTGTGTCGACTCTCGAACTATCTCACGTGTTTTAAAAAGCATTTCTCGAGTAGCATCTTGCTTTTCATTTACACTGATTTGTGTTTCAATAAGCTTTTTATAATTTTCATCATAATCAACTCCTTCACGATAAAAAGCCGCTTTAATTTTCATGAACTTGGCTACTTCCACAATAGAATCTCCTAACGATTGTTGTGCAATGCGATAGGGCATTATTCTGTACAATGACAAACTAAGTGCTGTATACCAAAGTCCCCCTATTAGGATATAAACAGGGTGCATCATGATTTCATGAAGCGGGCGAATATCTCCAATACTCAATGTCATGACCAATAGCGCTGCCGTACCGATGGCAGCTGCACGAAGCCCATAGACATAAAACATAGAGAACAAAAAGCTAAACCCAGTAATCATTAATCCCAGAATCGGGATAGACAGATTGGCAAATCCTACTAATAAAGCCACTAACGAAACTATTCCTGTGGTAGTAAGCATAGCATTGCGTCGATGCACAATAGGTCCAGGCGAATCCACGACGCTGGCACATAAGGCTCCCAAAGAAATTGTCATGCCGATATTGATTTTATCAAATTCGAGCATGAAAAGACTTGGAAACAGAACCCCAAAGGTGATACGAAGTCCGTCTCCAAAATAGGAGCTTAAGACGAAATGCTTGATTTCGTTAGTAGGTCTTTGTGCACTATTGAGCATATTATTCAAGATTAAGATTGCTTATTTATACTAAATTCAATGGTAGGTTTAGGTTTTTTGAATATAGAACTATTTTACAAAGAAAAAGGGTATTTCGCTACAAAATACCCTTTTCTTTATTTAATCTTGGAATAACTTGATTTGTTTCAAATTGTCGAACGTTAAGGGCTTTGTGATAAATCCGCTCACTTCTTCAAACCCTTTGGCTCGTTCTATATCGGCAGGATTGATGGACGAACTAACGACATATATTGGAATCTCTTTCTCAAATTTATTTTTGATTTTGGAAAACTCTTCCAAAAACTCCCATCCATCCATCACTGGCATATTAATATCCAGTAATATCAAATCAGGAATCACACCCTCTCCCACGACTAATTCATTGAAATAGTTGAAACCTGCCAAGCCATTTTCGAAAATGCTCAAGCTTTTACAAAAGTTTTTGGAGACCAATAATTTCTTTACCCAAAATCCATAGATGTTGTCGTCATCTATGACACAAATAGTTTCTACAGGCTTCATTAAAATGTAATCTTAAATGTTGTACCAATATTTTCTTGACTTTCGACTTCTATTTTACTTCCCATCAAATCCAGTTGGTTTTTGATTAAAAATAACCCAAAACCTTTTCCACTGGTGTGCTTATGAAAAGTATGATGCATACCAAAAAGCTTGTACTTGTATTTCTCAAGGTCAATACCTACACCGTTATCCTCTATTTGCAATATGATTTTATTATTTTCAATCCAAGAAGAAAGAGTAATCTCTGGACACACTTCGGGTTTCCGAAATTGAATTGCATTGGAAAGAAGATTTGTCAGAATGCTTTCCAAATAGGCTGGTATATAGTAGACACTTTTACAGCTTGTAAAGTTGCTTTTGATACGTGCGCTACTGAGAACTAGCTCGCTTTGAATCTGACTTTTGATTTTTGTCAGCATCTCATCAAAGCAAATCCTAACTTTCGGTTGTTGAACTTGTGATTGTGTTACTAATACTTCATTGAGTTGTGAAATAGTTTCGCTGAGCTGCTTAGAAATTTGCTTAACACTGTCTAACAAGAGCTTTTGTTCATATTCAGTATCACATTCTTCAATGAAATTACTTACCATTTCTAAGTTGCCAGTATGTGACCTTAGATTATGTGATACAATATGGGCAAAATTTACCAATTTCTTATTTTGTTCATGAATGATTTTTAAAGAATCTTGTAAAAAAAGTTCTTTTTGTTTCTCTTCATCGATATTCTTGATTACTCCACGAACGCCGATAATGATACCTTGAGTATCGAATAGTGGGCTGCCTATGACCCTTACCCAAATTTTATTTTGCAAATATGTCAAAAACTCACAACTTACATCGAAAGCTTTTCCTAAGGCAATAGTTTCGTCAAATGCCTTCGCGACCATAGCTCTAGAGGCTTCCGGGTAATACAAGAATGCCTCTGCCAAACTAGGAGTTTCTAAATGTGAAGGAAATTCATGGATAGCTTTTGTACTTTCTGACCAATACACTTTCTGTGTTTTGAGATCAACCTCCCATGCACCAATTCGTGCTAATTTGGCTGATTCATTCAACAGAAATTCATTCTTCAACAAAGAACTTTTGTAATTAACAGTCTCCGTAATATCAATGATGGACCCTGCCATTTTGATAGGCTTTCCCTCCTTATTCCACATAGCTTGCCCTGACGTTTGAAACCATTTATATTCTCCAGAGCGACAAAGTAATCTAATATCAGTCTTATAAGGTTTATGATGATAAAGATGTTCCCCAATGAGTTGCTCGACTTTTGCCTTATCATCTTGATGCAAAAGCGTATTGAAAAAAGTATTGAAAGAAGTGCTAATGCCGCCATCTTGATAGCCCAGCAATTCATAAAATTTACTTGACCACCAAATGGTATCAAATTGCAAATCCCAATCCCAGATTCCAGCTTCTATGCTATTGATGATGAGTTCAAACTCTGTTTTGTGAACGGGAGGGGCTGGCAACTTTTCAGGGTATTCTATCAAATAGGAAATGTGCGTAAACGTTCCTTTCAGCAATACAGCATAGTTATGCGCATCTCTTAGTTCAACATATCCATTTATTTGAAAAAACTGAAAATTTCCATCAGCGTTATACAACCTTATTTCTTGCTCAAAATAGTTTTCATCTTTTGTTAATTCCTTTACTATATTGAAATCTAGCCATTTTGTATCTAATGAAAACAGATGGCGCTTCAATGTATCCAAATTATTAATTGTTTGGGAAGGCAGTGATAAAATCGCATTCACATTATCTGAAATAGAAAACGTATTGCTCGTCAAATCCCATGCCCAAAAGTTAGGAATATCGTAATATCCTTCCCGATTCCAAGGCTCTCGGATCGTTTTCATAACACAGTGTGGTTTTACTCAAATCAAAAATTCAATTGTGGTCCTTTTAGGGAATTTATCAGTAGTGGAAAGGATTTACTATATGATTGAAATACAGTAAAATGAAGCATATTTTTATTGATAAGTCGCTGAATCAGTGACTATAATAGCGTTACGGGTAGACAGTTTGTCTTAAAATTGGCATATAGCATAAAGTAAAAAAAAATTTACTGGCTATATATCTGAACGGTGTTTACTAGAAGAAAATCAGATTTAAATTGTAGAAGCTAACGAAATTCGTAAAACAGATTACGAATTTCGTTAAATATATCAACTTTAGCAAAGATACAACTATGTATTGATTATATGGTCATTTTGGTATCTAAGATGTTTGGCCAGCAACAAATATAACTCATCTGCGGTATGTGGCTTCAACAGATAATCGTTCATGCCTACAGCGAAAGCTTCTTTGATAGTTTCCGCATTATTGTCAGCTGAGCTTGCAATGATGGTCAAGTTGCTATCTATTTTGCGGATTTCTTTGGTCAATTCAAATCCGTTCAATTCTGGCATTTGTAAATCTATAATCGCTAAATCGTAGCATTTATCTGAACTTACCAACTTTAAAGCTTCGTATGGAGATACACAGGTGTCGACCTGAATACCTTTTTTCAACAGATTTCTTGCAATGATTTTTAAGTTGATTTCGTTGTCATCTACTGCCAAAATATGATATCCTTTAAAATCAAAATCAGTCAATTCTTTGATGGAGTAATTTTGGTCTTCCGCAATTTTGAAATTAACGGTAAAGTAAAAATTTGAGCCTTCATTAAGCCTACTATCAACGTGGATTTCACTATTAAACAATAGCAAAATCTTTTTGATAATGGCAAGTCCAAGTCCAGTACCACCAAACTGACGCGTTGTTATAATCGATGCTTGTGCAAATTCATCAAATATTTTAGGCAAAGATTCTTCAGAAATTCCAATGCCATTATCAATAACCTCAAATTTGACCTCAACATGCGAGTGGGTTCTGTTCACAACTCCAGCTTTTAGCGTAATGAGCCCATTTTTGGTAAATTTTACCGCATTAGATACCAAATTGTTGATTACTTGAACCAAACGAGTAGGGTCTCCCTCCAAAAATGCAGGAATATCGGTATCCAAATCTATTTGTAGGGTATTGCCTTTTTCTTTAGAACGATGCCAATTTATTTCTACAATATTATTAAGCAAATCAACAAGGTTAAAAGGAATTTGCTCAATTTGTACTTTTTGTGCTTCAAGTTTACTGTAGTCTAAGATATCGTTAATAATCGATAAAAGAGTTTCACCAGTAAACTTCAACACCTTTAATGGAGCTTCTTGTTCTTTACGAGGCTGTTCTTCCAAAAGCAAATGAATATTGCCAAGAATTGAGTGCAAAGGAGTTCTAATTTCATGACTCATCATCGAAAGAAACACCGATTTTGCCTTTAATGCTTCTTCCAAATGAAGTTTCGCTTGCTCTAACTCTTGGTTTTTTATTTCTAAATCTTCTTTGATTTTTTCTAACTGAATTGTTTTTTTCCGAAGCTCAAACTGATTCGTTACTTGATTAGCCAAAGCTTTCAAGGCTTCAATTTGATCATCGGCTAGCGAACGGGGCTTGTTATCAATCACACAAAGTGTACCTAGTGCATATCCTTTTGAAGTTACCAGTGGAACTCCAGCATAAAACTGCACGCCAGGGTCATTTATGACAAAAGGATTGTCATAAAACCGATCATCTTCCAAAGTGTTTTCAACAATAAAAGGCTCGTAGGGATTCAAAATAGTATGTCCACAAAAAGAAAGATCTCTTGGTGTCTCTGCCACATCGATTCCTTTAGCTGACTTAAACCACTGTCTATCCTTATCAATCAAGCTGATAAGGCTTATCGGAGTTTGACAAATCTCTTGAGCAATTTGAGTGATAGAGTCATAATCTCTCTCGGGTGAAGTATCGAGAATATGATAACTCTTTAGCGCATCCAATCGCTCCGATTCGTTACTTGGTAAGAGTGGTTTTTTCATAAGTAGTTTGTTACGTAATAATTGAGGTAATGTACCCAACAATATCTTTGTATGTGAACAAAGACCCCTATTGCCCAACCCACTCGGAATAGGTTATGGCTATCTGGTATTCAGAAATTTACGGCGTTTCGCTACTGGCAATAGACGAAACTTACTACTTAGGGCTTGCAGATTTATAGTTTTATAGAAGTGCCATCACAAGGGTAATATGAGCACAATACAAATTAATTTACTATAGGATACTCACTTGATACGTGTAGAAGTCACTAAAGACACATATACAGAGTGGTAAAAATACATATTTTATTTAAACAAATAAAACTATAGTTAGTTGATGAATATATTTTATGAGTATCATAAAACAAACTGAGTATTTCCTCTTACATTGACGTGGACTGTCAATAGCCCTGAAGATGTCGCTGCAATTGTTGTTCCTTTGAGGTGATGTGGTCGAAATACAGCCCCATACTTAATATCTTCTTTGTAAATATTGGTAGTAGCTTCAGTTAAGGTTGTAGATTGTACTCTAATACTCAAAATCTGCCCTTCATTATCAACAGTTATTTTAAAGACAATTTTACCAACTTCGCTAGACTTGTCTGTCAACAAAGGTTTTTGAGCCAAATAAAAGCGATCTAGTCCATATTCGAGACCTTTTCCTTTTGAGGCGCCATAATCTGGCATAAAAGCTTTAGGTTCGGGGCTATAGCCATATTTGTCAGATGTAGAGCTTGGCAATTTTGCTTTAGGAGCTTTATAAGGACTTGCTTTAGCATAGGATGTTTCTGCTCCTGATGCATTAAGATTCTCCCTGTTTGGGGCTGCAGGACCTGATGCTTCTTTGATTTTTTTATTATTTTCAATAGTATTTTCTTCTGGAACTTCTGTTAATTCATTCGTAGCAAAGGAGATTCTGATTGGTTTTTGGGCCACTATTTTCGTAGCTTCATTCCAAATAGGTAACTTGATGGAAGTATAAAAAAGAATAGCGCCAACAGCAAGCGTCCACCAAAAGGCTGCTTGCTTGTTTTTTTGTTCTTCTAATTCTTCTTGGTATGTTTTCATGGGTTAAGGTATTTTCTTCTTCTGCAAATTTATAAAATCGCTTCAAAAATATAAAAGATAAGGGGTTGAATAATAGCTTATAAAGCCATATTCAACCCCTTGACAATAATTATTTCTTGTTACGATTTTTTAGGAGCAGTAGCTGGAGCATAACCAGTACGAGTCATTTCGCCCCAAGAGTGTGTTTTCTTGAAAAACAAATCATAGTTACCTTTTATAGCCCAATACACCGTGAGTGGGTGATAAATAAAAGGTTCTAAAATAGCAGTGACAAAAAGCCGTCCAATTTCTTTTGGCTCGGAGTAACGATTAAAAAAGGTTTCCTGAGCCTGAATTGCCAATATTGAAAAGAATAGCGACATTGAGAAAACCAACCCAATCATAGCTATAAAAAAGTAGATATTGATATAACCCAACAGAATCATTACCAACGTAAAAATCAGACCGAATGCTTCGATAAACGGTCCAAACCATTCTGCAATTAACCAATATGGGAAGCTAAGCAAACCAATAATACCATATTTTTTTCGTCCAATCATATCTCTATGAAGCATCAAACACTCGGCTGTACCACGTGCCCACCTATTACGCTGGCGCGACAAAATGGTCTTTGTTACAGGAGCTTCCGTCCAACAAAGTGGAGTGGGTACGTATGCTACTTCATAAGGTATTTTTTTGTTGAGCATAAGTTTGTGTAAACGAATAACCAACTCCATGTCTTCACCAACTGTTTTCTTGTTATAGCCACCAGCCTCAATAACCCTTTCTCGATGAAAAATACCAAATGCACCCGAAATTAGCAGAAGTCCATTGATAGATCCCCATGCGGTACGTCCTAACAGGAAGGCTCTAAAATATTCTATTAATTGAATTCTTGGCAGAAATTTATTAGGAATTTGTAGCTTCACCATGTGACCATGATATACCTCTGCATCGTTATTGAGCCAAACAATTCCTCCTACTGCAACAACTTCTTTATGGCTATTAATAACAGGATAAATCAAGTGTTCAAAGGCATTTTCTTCCAACAAACAATCCACGTCGACACAAGCAAAATAATCTGAGTACGAAACATTTATGCCCGCATTAAGGGCATCGGCTTTGCCACCATTAGCTTTATCAACGACAATAAGCTTTTTGAAAGCTTTATTTCTGGATTTATAAATAGCTTTGATTTCGTTGCAAGGCAAACGATATTCGAAATAGTAATCTACCTTTTCTAAATCGTAAAACTTGATGGCTTTTTCAAGCGTATCGTCTTTACTCCCATCGTTTACAATAATCAATGTTAAATTATTGTAACCAAGTGATAATAAGGAGCGAATGTTCTCAACAATGGTGACCCCTTCATTATACGCAGGTGCTACAACAGAAATAGAAGGTAGGTACGGATTTTGACGAAAAGCATTAAAATCGATATTGAGGTTTGCTTGTTTGTGGTGCTTCAGTACTTTCCATGACCTAACGCTCATGAGTATGTAAGATGTAAAAATCATCATACAGTACAAAAACAAACCAAATTGTATAAAGTAAGAGAAGAATGTTAGCATCCGTTTAAAATTTATTTAGCACATGAATCGCCAATTTTTGATCAGATTTATCCCCATTTGATTCAAGATAAGATAAAAATGACATACTATTCGAATTCATGTTTTGAAGCGTTTCGGCAGCTTTCACCCGAATAGCTGGATACGCATCTTTCAATTTGTTGAATATAAATGGAACATCGTCGTCGGTTCCGTGTAAGGCTACGTATTTTAAAATGGCAATTTTTACTGGTTCTTCTTCAGAAGCAAACCTTCTCTTTAGATCATTCAAATACTCGTTGCCACCACACTCTGCGAGGTATTCGATAATAGCAGTTCTTACTTTTGGATTGGGATGTACCACAAATGATTTAGTATCCATCTCCAAATCAAGCTCTTGAAAAATATTAGCAAGTTTCAATCCTAGTATTTTAAGTGTAACTGATTCATGGTTAATCAGTTTGCTTAAGTTAGGGATTTGTTTAAATTGGCTTCTTTTCAAAAAACTGATGATTTCATACATTTCCCAATCTGAAAGAGGAAAATGTATTTCGGACAGAATATCCACTTGATCGCCACCCATTGATATTTCGGCCTTAATGGCCACCAAACGTACAAATTGATTCGGATGATCTAATAATTCGGTAAACATCGCCGAATTTTCTAACGCCTTAATCGCCAAAAGGTCATTCGTTGCGTTGACTAGTTTATACCATTTGTACCTGAAGAATTCCTTTTTGATTTTTTGCTCGAAACCAAAAAAGGTGTACAGCTCTTTTATTTTTTTTTGATCGTCGCCCAGGAGAACTTTGTTGGCGTTGAATATTTCTTCGTAGAGAATTTCTCTAAACAATTTAAACTTTAGCTGAATATTAGAAAAGTAGTTTGCAATTTCTTTGCTCATAAATTCTTGAATATTCAAGTCTTCTTCCATGAGCCAAGCTGTGATATATTGCTGAATTTTTTCTCGGATTTCTGCTCTTCGTTTTGCGCTTCTTTTGGCACTTATTTTTTCACTCAGTATACTTATTATAATCACCGAATCTACAACCAACAAGATTGTAGCAATGACTAATATAATAAATATAAGTCGTTGAATATGAGTGGGTATATTATTCATAAATTTTGAGAGAAAGGGCAATAAATATCATCAAACCTACAACGGAATCCCTAAACGGAGGTTCCCAGTAGCCTTTTAACACGAATGATTAGCTCGTTGAAGCGAAACGGTTTTTCAACGAAGTCATTGGCGCCAAGTTCCAGAGAAGAAACGATTTTATCTTCTACATTCGTACTTGAAAGTACAATAATTGGAGTTTGAGCGTCGCGGGTTTTACGGATATGAAAAATAAGCTCATACCCTCCCGAAAACGGCATTTGTAAATCAGTAATGACAATATCAGGTTGAACCTCGTCGTATAAATCAATAGCGTCTAAGCCATTTTGACAACCTGTCACTTCAAAGCTTTCTCTATTAAATTTATCAACAAGTAATTTTAACAACAGTGATTCATCTTCGGCAATAAGAATTTTCATGATTGATCAAAATTGGGTCTAGTACAATACCCCCTAGGTATTGTGAAACTAGGGTTAATATTTATTTTAATTGTTACCGAATAATAGTTTTATTCGATTATTACTTCATTTAGATAGCTTCTTCTGAAAGCTTTTTGAGCTTTTCGTAATCGTTTTGAATATGAAGCAAAATCTCTTGAAGATCCTCAATCATCTTTTCTTGAGGGACAATAAATTCTTGGGTTTGTAGAAAGGATTTTTCGACTTCTTTACATTGTTTACTAAACTCAACTTGACCTACACACCCTAACATTGAACTCATCTTATGCAATTTTTTGGCAAAACCCATTTTGTCACCACTTGCAAAAGTATGATTCAAATCAGACATTTCGGCAGGTATGTTGTTAAAAAAGTACTCCACTATTTCAAGAAAATATGAAGCCTCGTTATCAAATAACTCTGCAATATATTCTTTGTCGAAACTAGGATGAAAAGGAAAGGATTCTAAGCTCATTATTATCAAACTTCACAAATAAAACAATCTTAAAAGTTAAACGCTAAAATTGGCGGAGCGCTACTTTTATACTATATCAAATCGAACGGTACCTTCAGTTATTTTACAAAGAAAATCAAAAAACCTATATTTGACTAGTGTAATTAACGAAGAATTAAAATTATCAACGCAAAAATCGTTCCAAATAGGTTTTACTCGAATTTCGGTATTTTATTTGTAGCATAAAATTTAGATTTCATTTTTTTTGATAGAATTATAATTAAGCATGAGCGAATCACCAGAAAAAAGTACCTTTTTTGACCTTCAAAAGTCTGGGTTAAACCAGTTTGGAAACATGGCCCTTGGCTGGTTTCTAACCATTCTTATTATTCGTCTTGTTGAGTTGATTTATGGTAGTACAACTCAAAATATTAGCGATTCACTCATTTTTTTATGGGCAAGAGGTTCGTTGTATGACCTTATCTATTTTTCAAAATCTATTGTCTTTTTAGGGCTGCTTCATCAAGCTCTACTGTTTCTGTCTTCTAAGATTGCTAAAATTGTCATTTGGGTCATTATTTCAGCCTTGACATTATTGCATTTATCATTAATGCAATATTTTTTGACAGCCTTAGTACCACTCGGTGCGGATTTATATAGTTATTCAATCGACGATATCAAACAAACCGTCGGAGCAGCAGGTGTTCCTGTACTCGGAATGATTGGAATGTTAGTAATCATTGGATTGCAATTTTTACTTTTCCGTACATTGACGCAAAAAGCTCCGATACATCGCATAGTTATTCCTTTAACGATTTGGGGACTTGCCTTCGTTGTTTATTATTTTGATGTAGAACTACAAATACCAAGTCATCAATTTAGTAATGAATTTGACAACTATCTCACTTATAACAAGTCTCTCTATTTCTCTAATTCGTCTTATGATTATTTTGTTGCTACCGACGACGAAGTAGATATCTATGCCGATAGTTACTTGGGCATTGGCGGTGCTTTACTTGGTGGCAATAACGAGATTTTGAAAGTAAATTATTTGGATGAAAATAATTACCCTTTCTTAAGAATAGATTCTACGCAGGATGTATTAGGTAATTTCTTCAATAAATCTCCTCAAAAACCTAATATCGTATTTCTATTAGTGGAAGGACTCGGTAGAGCTTTTACGGGTGAAGGCGCTTATCTGGGCAACTACACCCCCTTTGTGGATTCTTTATCGCAGAAAAGTCTATATTGGAATAATTTCTTGAGCGAAGGGGGACGTACATTTGCTGTATTACCTTCTATTTTAGGGTCACTCCCTTTTGGAAAAAGTGGATTCAATGATTTAGGCAATAATATGCCCGTTAATAATTCATTAATTGGCATTATGAAACGTGCAGGTTATCATACCGCATTTTATTATGGTGGCGATAGCAAGTTCGATAATATGAAGTTGTTTTTGCAAAAAGAAGGTATTGATCAAGTCAATGATGAGCCCACTTTTACAGGTTCTGGATATCTAAAACTTCCTAAAACAGGTTCATTTACTTGGGGTTATGATGACAAAAGTTTATTTAAACGATACTTTGATGTAAATGCCAATGAGACTAGCAAACCTAGTTTTCAGGTTATCCTGACGGTTTCAACTCACAGTCCATTTTTAATTAATAATCAGAGTGTTTATACCCAAAAACTATTACAATATAGTCAAAGCCCTAAGGCTAGAATGACTGCGTCACAGCAACAAAATGCCAAAGATTACACACAAATGCTTTCGACAGTAATTTATACCGACGAAGCTATTCGTGAGTTTTTTGAGAAATATAAAAAACGTAAAGATTTTGCTAACACCATTTTTGTCATTACGGGAGACCACCGTATGCCAGAAATTCCGATGGCAACTAAAATTGACCGTTTCCATGTGCCTTTGATTATTTACTCTCCGTTAATAAAGCGTCCTGTGAAATTTGAATCTATTTCGACACACTTCGACATAGCGCCTACTATCGCAGCCTTTATGAACAAAAACTATGGTGTAGCAAAACCACTGGTCACCAATTGGATTGGTACAGGTATTGATACCGTCAGACAGTTCAGAAACGTACACTCTTATCCATTGATGATGACAAAAGCACAAATGATTGATTTCATTTATGGAGATTATGTGTTGAACGGAACAGACTTGTATCAAATAGGACCAAATATGTCGATGACCCTAAGTCCAGAAAAAGACGCACAGTCGGCGGTGAAGGCTAATTTTGATATTTTCAAACAGAAAAACGAGAAAATTCAGAAAGGAATTAAGTTATTACCTGATTCTGTTCGACTCAAATAAGTGATTAAACAAAAGAGGTTCTAAAACGAAAGTGTTTTAGAACCTCTTTTGTTTAGGATCTTTTCCTATTTGCTCAATCGATTTTTAACAAGCCTTTTTACCGTATCGATACTAACGGAAATGTCTAATTCTTGTAAAAGCTTTTTTTGTAGGGCTTTCAAATTAATTGATTCGTCTTTGAGCGCTTCTTCTATTACCTCCAAATGCTGAGGATTATCAAGTGATATGATTTGTTTTCGACCTTGGCCTTCTTTTCTAATCAAACCATTGAGTCCTTCCGATAACCATGCTTTTTTCCAATTCACAAATGTATTTTCACTAATATTCATGAACTTTGCTACATTCTTTTGGTTCATTCCAAAATCGTTCAGCAAAAGCCCCTGACAACGCATACGAACCTCTGGCTTCGGATGATACATCGAAGTTTCTTGTAAAAGCTTTTTTTCCGATTCAGAAAGTTTAAGTGCTTCTCTTTTTTGCATTTTACTCGTAAATCTAGCGTGATTTAGGTACACCTCATTTTTTCAAAGGATAACTTTACTGCTTTTTTGCTAGATTTCCAAACCGTTACCTAACTTCCGCCTTCGATTGTACCTTTTCCTTATAGTAATCCTCTAAAATCTTGCTTGTAAGCGGTCGATATACCTCCCAAAAGAAGCCTTTTCGTTCTGAAACAGATTCATCTTGCACAAACCAAGGAACAATATACTCAATCCACTTAAAGTAAGTCGAAAACATTCCGATAGGATTATCACTAAAATCTCCAGCAAAATAACTGAAATGATAATCGTCTCCTTTATGAATAATTACCGCAGGAAATTTTGATGGAATCCCGTAGCGCTGTAGTTCTTTTGTCCCTTGCGAATTGGCATATACTTGATGATAAGCCATTACCTTATTCATTTTGGGATTATTCTTCAATACATCAAACCAATATGGATATTTGATGCTTTCTGGTAACCCATATACCTCCTGACCTTCGTCGGTACTTACCATAAAAGGTACTTCGTTGGTCAGATGCGTTTCATTTTCTAATACAACGACTTGGTCTTTTTCTGAAACAAATGCAACACCTGATTTTTTAAATGGCCATGAACCTCTTTGCTTGATATAGTTGCGGACCAACCATTTGGGCAACTCAACATTTACTGTTGTGTCAAGAGAGTCAAAATATCGGCCTATCCAACCTGTCCATTGAACACCAAAATCATTTTCAAATTCTTCACGAAGATGTGGAGCTGTAGGCGAATTGATATCGTTGAACTCCATCATGACAAGCTTTTTCTGTTGCTTCATATTTTTGAGCAAAGTCAAATCTTGTTCAGACATCCCGCCGTATAAAATTCCAGAACGCTCGGTTTGACTTTTCCCAGCAAACCATTCCTGACGATAAATACCATAAGTATCGGTAAAAAATGCCACATCTGAGTCCTTACTAAGCTGCTCTAACTGCGAACTCGAAAAACGTTCCAAGCCTTTTACTTGATACTTTTGATCGTCTTTCGGAAAAAAACCAAAGTAATCACTAATCTGATACAGTTTGGTACTAGTTTTGGTGAACCGCTTATGTTTTAGCATCCAAATCAAAGAAATATGTTCTTGTCCGTCGGGCGTAAGAACAGTCTTATCAACGGTGGCTACCACCATTTTTCTTTTGGGAGTAAAACACCAAGCCAACCACATCCAAAGTGGTGCGCTAATAATTACAAGCAATACTAATTTAATCCAAGAAAATTTCTTCATTTTACCTAAAGCTTTCTGCGAATGCTAATGCCAATATCAAATTGATTCCCGTTGACTCTTTGACTTAAATCTTCATTAAACCACGTTGCGCTGAGTCCTAGCGTTGTTTTTTCTTTAATCACCTTGCTGTAGCCAAGATTTATTTTGAAAGTATTGAGCTTTCTTCCTCCTTCCAACAATACGTTACGACTTTCATCGGGCGAAATCCCTGTTCCTATTCCCAAAGAAAAGTAATCAAATGAACCACCAAAATAATATCGAGTTGTAAAGGTATAACTCTGTGAAATATCGCTATTGCTTGGCACTAAAAACGCTCGCAAATTGAACCAATAATTACCGATGTACTTGCCCAATGAGCCAGTGTAAATCCATGTTTCGTCCGAAAACTTTAAGTAGCGATACCCAATCTCTCCTTCAAAGCTTTTGGGTAAGTTAGCATACAATGAAATCCCATTTCTAAAAGTAGGAAAAACAGGCAAGTTGGGGGAATAACCAAAATTGACATAAGAGTAAAAGGTTTTGCTAATGCGAGGATAGCCATCCACCTCAAACTGGATACCATCTTCACCAAACCTTTTGGCATGAGTAACGCGACCTATAAACGAGCCTACTTGTGAGCCTCTACTGACAGAAATACTAGTCAAATGCCAAGGTTGTTCGTGTAAGGAAGAATTGTAATTTTTATCAAAATAGAAAAAATCATAGGACAAAGTCGCAAATACTTGTCTCGAATTATCTTGCATACGTGCCGCCAAAGTACGAGCTTCGGTATTCTGAGGTTCGCGTTTGATAACTCCATTAACAATTGAAAGCCCCTCATCAAATTTTTTCAAATCTTTCAAAGCTTTCGCTTTTTTCAGTAATATCTCGGTATCGTTCGGGTAATATCCTAGGGTTGTTTCGCAAATAGTGAGCGCCTCTTGAGGATGGTCGTTCCAATATTCTAAATCAATCATGGAACTAAGCGCCTCTTTATTTTTTGGATTAACAGAAAGTACTTGTCCTAGTTCGGCACGGGCACTATCAGTCTTGTCTGTCCAAATATATATCCTTCCCAAAAACACTCTTATGTCTTGGTAATCAGGGCTTTTTTTAAGTGCCTGTTGGCAGTACGAAACGGCAAGGGGATAATTTTTTTGTTCAAATGCAGCGGTTCGAGCCAATTTGAAAAGCTCGTCGGAGTCAAGTGTGGGAGCTTGCGAGTAACTTTGAAAACAAAGACTCGATAAAGTAAGAAATAATAAAAGATACTTTGAGAGTAAATTCATAAAAGTAAGTTTTGAAATTGGGCAATAGTTCAAATACAAGGTATGCTAGGAAACCCAATCGTAAACATTAAAATATCAGAAATATTGCGAGAAAAGGCACTCTTAATACTCTAGCAAATTTTATGCTATTATCATGATTTTTTAACGTTCAGGAAAATAAAATTACGGGCTTCCTAGCATATATCAAACATATTGCCAAAATCTTACCTAAACTTCGACTCTCAGTGCTTTGAGACCGTAGACACCCTGCATCTCTTCCAATTCGAGGTGTTCGACCTTGCCAGAAAGAATATTTTTACTTTGAAGATATGTAATATAACTAACGTATTCTTCAGCGTCTTTATGGTTGGCATACACCATGGCTATCTTGCCAGGCTGTGTCAATCGTTCGCCTGTGTTTTTTACTAAGGCTTTGTCGATACGCTTTTTCATAATCTCGTATCGTAGGTTATAGGCTCCTTCAGTATCAAAACGACGTTCGTCTTTTCTGAAACTAATATCAATCGGATTGCTGTGAATCAAAATCAGTTGCGTAGTATGCAAAGGCACAGGCAACTGTGGGATCAAATCTTCAGTCATCTTTACAATTTTAGCCATCGAAATCAATTGCCACAATCGTAAGTTTTTCAAATACAGTGGATTAAACGGTTTATTTGGAGCAATACTTTGTCCGATATAGATATTGTATTCGACACCATCCGTTTTATACTTTTCGAAATAGTTTGGATATGCTTCTTGTAAGATTTCTCTTTCTTCTTCCAAAAAATTATTAATCGTTGCATTGATTTTGGTCAAGCTATCCTCAAAGGCATTTCTATGGGTAAAAATATGCTGATGGAAGGGCTCAGTCTTAGCAAAATATGCTGCGATGGCTTCGCTCGCTTTGCCTTTTTCTCCTTGTAGATGTTTGAATATGGGTTGTATTTCTTCTTCAAAATAAAAGTTGATATTCATTTCTTCATCAGGTAAAATTCCTTCAGAAATTTTTTGAATAAAACCGTCATTTTTGAAATTCAATTCATCCAATAAGGGCAAAACAAATTCATTTCGTAATACCTCCAAAGTCTCATGAATCAGCAAAAGCTGCTCCATAAAATCCTGTTGCAAGGCTTTATTTCTTTCAATAGAAGAATTACGAATATCGATAGCGCCATACAAAGGATATACCTTTTCAAAAACCACATTGCCCATGGGTTGTTTGGTGGTGGCTCTATTTTTGAGGTATTCCCAAGCGACTTCATTAAACTTCCACTCAACTGAGGGTTGTAACGACGTAAACTTTTGCTTAATCAATCGCTCTATTTTATCATTAAAGTTTTTGATATGATAGTCTAACGCTTGTTCCAAAATAGGCAATACACTATTGATTTTAGTAAGTGATTCATGCGATAATTCAGAAACACTCGAAGAGGCAATCTCCAAAACTCCAAGCATGCGGTCTTGAGATTGAATCGGATACATCAAATAGCTTTTGAATCCCTGCTCAATTAAATAGCCAGCGATACTTGTCTCTTCATTGAGCAAATTAGGAATAAAAACTACATGTGGATATTGTAAAAATTTGTCATAGGCTTTTTGAAATTCTTCATAATAAATACTTGAAACTGGGGGCGTAATAAACATCGTACCACGATGATACTCATGAGCATTCACATAGGTATCATTTAGCCGCAAGTATGGAATGAGATTTACTTGGACATTAGCAGTTCCCAATAGTACTTTAATGGTTTCGCTCAAGGCGCTATAACTAACTTCTTCTTTTTCTGAAGGCATTCTGAGAACGATATTCTTCATCTCATGAAGACAAGTCTCGGCAGTTATGTCTTTTACCGTAATTAATCCAAATCCTTCAAATTCGAATTGGTTGAGCGGTAATAATCGTTGAAGCGTTTCTAGGTCTATTATTTCATTTTTCCCATCACATACCAAACCACTCTCAAGTTTTGGCAAAGGCTCTGTTCCGATGTAGTTGACATCCAAAAAGCGTTTGTCAGGCTTGATAAGGTAATGTGTTAGCAATCCCGTTTTTTTATTGAAAAAAGAATACGGTACTTCTTCATTCATATCGACCTTAATACCATAGTATTTCCCCAAAATCCATTTGTAGGCATGGTGTAATTTCGTACTATTGAGTTTTTGGATATGCTCTGATTCTTTGACCAAAATTTTACCAGAATCTTTATCAATAAAAACATCTTCAAATGCCTCTGAATAGTAAAAAAAGCGAATATGAAAAGGATAACTAAGCGCAAAAATCTCTTTATCGTTTTCAGATAGCAGCGGAAAAATAACGGTTTTGAGTAAACTTAAAACCTCAGGATATTTCTGTAAAATTTGTGTATCATAGATGGGCTCTTGAAGTTCAGGATATTGCTCTAGTTGGTTCAATACCTCTTCATAAATTCTTTTGAGAATCCCTTCAGAGGATTTAGTATATTCTTTCAATAGTCGAAAAAAAGGACGAAAAGAAAGCTTAGTCGATACGAGCTCTTCGACAGTAAATAAGTCTAAGTCACATTCTGGTACTAGCGTGTTCATTGTTGTTGTTGCCTCTACGGCATTCCTTGCTGCGATTAATTAATTCTACCCCCCACTAACTACTCTCCTGAATCACAAAATAGATATCCTTGGCGTGATATAACTCTAAGGTAATCAACATTTTACTATTATAAAACAATAGAAAATGTAATACTATCTTTTTATAACAATCATTCATAAAATAGAGATCCTCTCTTTCACTGGCGAAAAGAAATAGGCTTTTATTTTGATTGAAATGGTTTCGAGATCTGTGTATAAATGAATAGAGCAGCTTGCTGTAAAATTTAGTTATTTTATCAAACTATACGCCGCCACCAATCCTCTATCACACTTAAGTGGGTTTCGTAAGAATGAAACAAATGTTAACTCCAAAAAAGTTTATTTCTTGTAATTATCTTGTAATGATTATAAAAAATATTGTTAGAAGAAAAAACCAAGCTTAAAACTAATCACTTCATCCTCTGAAGAACGTCCATAAGTCAAAGTCAATACTGCCATTTGGAATGGCGAAAGCCAAATACCACCACCGTATCCATGATGCCATTTTTGAGATGTTTCATCTGGATTCCATACTCTGCCAAGGTCATTAAACGCCAACACGCCAAGATGCGCAGGGAAAAGGTACGATTTGAAAGAGAGCAACTTCAAACGTGCTTCTAAATTATGATAAAATGAGCTTCTTCCTGAAAAACGTGAACGACGAAAACCTCTGAGGTTACTCAACCCTCCCAAAGTATTAGCCTGATAAAACTCGTAATCTAACAAGTTGATTCCCCCACCAACACGAGTAGCAAAGGATAAAACAGCCGGGAGTTTGAAGGTATGATAAAATGCCAAATCGGTTTTGACATTTAGGTAATCGTCTTTATAATTATGCTCAAATGCTTTCTGAAAAGTTGCCTCTGTATTCCATTTCAAACCACGAGTGGTCATTACTGGATTATTGCGAGTATCGACAGTAAAGCCTGTACGTACACCATAAAAATCCTGTTCATCATACACTGGTGATCCTTTGGGTGCGTATTCGGCAATATATCGTTTAGCATTTTCTTTTACATTATAGCCATTAAATACAAGTCCATAATATAGTTTCAAGGGTCCCCAATTATTACTCAAAAGCACCGAGTTTTCAAGATTACTAAATTTAACTCTGTAATATTCTATGCCTTTTGATTGTATATATTTTGACTCATTGCTAAAGCCAAAAAAGTTATCTGTAAGTCCGTCTTGTTGTAAAGTTATTTTTACTTCTAAATCTGTTTTACCTATCACATCAACGGCTTTTCCTACATAGTAAAGATTGAAGGCATTGGTTGAAAAAGCATAATTTCCTGATAAACTATGTTGCATTCGGAAAGGCGATTTTCTAAAACCTTGCTGGGTATATTGTACCCCACCACCAATAAATAATCCATCGTCAGGGTTATAAGCCAGCGAACCTAATGGAGCTAATCTATCATACACATACGCAAATCTGTCTAAATCATTGATATGCTTATCGTTTTCGGTGGTATGATTAACAGTTTCTTCTCCTGCCTGAATTGTTGTGTTCTTCTTTTTGTCATAAATCAGCGTTTTGCGTGCACCTTTTTCAACCGCTGAACTATCGATAAAGGTATCTTTCCCTTTTCCTCCAATCAACCTTACTTTGATACCTTTATTTGATTTTCCGTACACATGAAATACATCTTCTCCGTCCATTCCCCAGATACGAATTTCTTTGGTATCTTTTTGGTCAAAAACTCTTTGGTACAAAAGGGTTCCTTGTTTTCCCTTTTTAGTTTGGTCAAATAGCTTTACACTGGTATTGCCGTCGGCAAGGCGCTCGATGTCGATAATTTCGTCCTTGTCCGAAGCCACAACATCTACTTCTTTCGCTAAAAATTTATAATACTCTGAAGCATAAGCCAATAAATCCTTTTTGCGTTGCTTAAGCTTATTCGCTATCTCAGAGGTAAATGGGTCATTATTGGGTAACTTTTTAATAGATTCATCAATCAATGAATCTGTAATATTTTGCTGTAATAAGCTAGCTGTTTCTTGCCAATCTTGGTGAGATAGTTGCGTTAAAAATGCTCTGTCAACGTATCTTGCATTGAAGTTGAACGTATTTACATCTCGAATTTTATAATCAAAACCCTGTACTTTAGGTAGTATCCATTTGCGAGATACAATCTTTGGCAAAAGTCCTTGACTTACAAAAAAAGCTTGGTCACGGTCGCGTGGAATAGCCTTATAAACTGTATGTTTTCCTTCATCAAAAGCAGCCCAACGCCATTGGTCATCATGACGATCCCAGTCACCAATGAGCATATCTAATAATCTAGCTCGAAGTAAGGCTTTTTGATCTACGACATTTTTATTGTCTTGGTCCAATTTATCAAAAAGTTTTAGGGTCGAGTAGGTCTTTTTTGCACCTGCAAAACCCTCATCTGGTCGCTCTTCAAACAAGGCTAATTGTCCTGCAAAAAGTCGTTGATATGGACCAAGAATAGTATCATTAGGTAATCTAACCAATCGTGGATTGGTATGCAACACTCCAGCAGCTTCGGCCAAGGAAGGAATCGTTAGGGCTGCAAATGGGTGTGATGCTGAAATTTGGTCACCAACGATATCAACGGTAAATTTGCTACGAATTGCCTCAGGGACAGCACTTTCTGGATATTTCTCCACCGAGCGAGTTACATACTGATTTTCATCCTTACCTGCATATCGGAGCGATAAGGTCTGTTGTCCTCCCCCACGTTGAATGACTTTTAGTCCTCCTTTTTCATGAGTCAAATCCAACACAGGCGCTTGTACAGGACTAGTCCAAATACTACGATAGTTTTTTCCTAAAAGCCATTCTTTAAATTTATTAGCTTTAAACTTAGGATTAGGAATGGTTTGTTGATTAGATTGTACAACTAATTCTTGATATGGCTTTTTCTTGAATTCTAAAACTTTTTCATAAAGAAGCTGACCGTTGGCATCCCAGAAATAAATTTTGGAGGTACCATCTGATAGCCAGTCTAATTGTGTAAATCCTTTGGTAGCAGCAGCAAAATAAGAATCTTTCCCTTTTTTGACAGGAGTCGTTTTGGAGCCAGCACCAGAAGTAATATAGTAAAGAGAATCTTTTTCAATTAATTGAAGCGTATGTTCGTGTCCGTTGGCATAAACTACGTTGGGATATTGTGACATGATACGTACCATTCCTGTTCGCATCTCTTTGTACACAGGATTAGGAATATCCTGAATATTGCCAATCCAAGAACGATACAAAGGATAAATAGAACCTAAAATCGGTAAAGGAATATTGAGTCCTAGCTCGTTGAAAGGTAAAATATGAGATTTGAAAGGGTAATATCCACCATGTAAACTATAAGAATACATGGGATGATGACCTGCCACTACTACCTTTTTGTGTCTGTTACGATACAAAATATCGTCTAAGGCTGTCAACAGACCAGTAAGGGTTTTTACTTCACAATCAGAATTTTCATCAGGTTTTTTCCAAGGATGCAAATACCATTGCGTATCCAACAAAACTAGAGTCTGATTGTCAGAAAGTGGTATTTCTTGAGGTGTTGGACAACCACCTTTGGGGAAAAATACGGCTGGATTTTGAAGATATTCCGTTACAAATTTTTCTTGAGCAATAATTTCTGTCCATCCATTTTTCCCCCCTTGTTCCCAATCGTGATTTCCAGGAATAATATAACCCGTTCCTGTATGAGATTTTATCACCTCTAATTGCGCTTTCAGACGGTCTTCAGCATCTTTTCTGTCAGGGTGTTCTTCATCGACCATGCCTTTGGGGTAAATATTATCCCCTAAAAAGACCACGGAACTATTTTTTCCTTTCAATTTTAATTTTTCTGAAAGTGTATTCAAAACAGCATCTTTACCATGCGTGTCGGGTTCGCCTGCATCACCGATAAGAAACAAAGAAAATTCAACTTTAGGTACAGAGTTCTGCGCCAAAAGTTGGGTTGAAAAACATAGGAAGAGAAGTATACAATAAAAGCGAGTTTTCATCATAAGAAATTATCAAGCAGTAGTGTGCGCAAATCAAAATCCAATCGTGAGGTTTCCAGTAACAGCGTAGCCATTATACACTGGAACAAACGATACGTTGGAAGGTAATTTTGGAGCAATCTGTTTTTTTATCCAAGGATAAATAATGTATGAAGCCTTGGCAGAAAGGATTCCAATACCTGCACCAACCAACACATCGGACAACCAGTGACGGTTATTTAACATTCGAAAAGTACCCGTAGCGGTAGCAACTGTATAGCCACCTATCGTGTACCAAACGCTTTGGTCACCATATTCGGTAGCCAAAACCGTTGCACCAAAAAAAGCATTAGCCGTGTGCCCCGAGGGGAACGAATCATTACTCGAATCATCAGGACGAGTTGTATTGGTTATCTTTTTTAGTCCAAAAACAGTCCCTAACATAATACCTGTGCCTAAAACAATGATTCCACCTTTATCGACAAAAGTATTTTTGCCTTTGACACCCACTAAACTCAAACCCATGGCAGCAGCTTGGGGCGCAAACTGCAAGTAATCGTCGGCATGAGTCCTGAAACTAGACAAATACTTGGTATGCCATTCTTTTTGTTCAGCTTTGGTACTATTATTAATAAACACCATTCCTGTACCAATCAGGATACCTGGTGCAATCATTTCTTTAGCAGTAATTAAGGGTTTTGAACTATCAGAAGTTTGCTTTTGAGCGCAAGTAATTTTTGATAAAAAAAGAAAGCTGATAAACACCAGCCTAAAGGATTTTTTGAACATAGAAATGAAATTTTAGTCAATGGCAAGGTTACCAAATTGGAAACAGAACACAAAGCAATGAGTATTGGGTTATCAGCCATTCGCACAATTGCCTTTAAATCGATCCAAACTTTGAACTGTTTACATTTTAAAAACTACTTCCCCAAAATGAACATTATTTATGTTTCTGTAACATAGCTGCCACTCCGAATGCCAAAATAGAAGCTACAAAACCATACATAAAGATGTTGTAAGCAATACGTAACAACTTATACTTTTTACCAAGTACCTTCCCAAGGAAGTAAATATCGCGCGTCATAGAGGCATACAGAAACTCCGAGTCGTTCATCATTTCTTTCATACCAGCCTGATAATCTTCTAATTCCATTTCATGAAAATTACCAAAAAACAACAAATTCGCGCTACGGTTGGCAATATCCTCTTTTGAAAATTTACCTTTCGTTACGTTAGGGATAGTAGCTAATACTGCAAAAACCGTAGCCAACAAACATACCGTTGTAATCATTATCGTAGGTACAATCAAATAGGCATTTTCCTCCAATTTTCGAATTAATATACTGACAATCAAAGAAATAACAATCGTGTTGACCGAAATCATGATGTTTGCCTTATTATCAGCCATTGAAGAAAGTTGGAAGTGATTAGCAGAGGTAGTTCTAAACATGGTTTCGATGCCACGATCAGGGCGTTTTACCTTTGCTTCTGCCTCCTTTTCCTTTGCTTTCTCTTTATTTTCTTTTTTAGCTTGTTTCAACTCTTCCAATTTATCCTTGAGAAGACTTATATTTTTCTGTTTTCGAGGCTCCAAAACTTTCTTTCCATAAGCGGTAAAATAGTGATGTTCTTCCATGAAAGTTAGCGTTTTCTTAAGCCAATCTTTCTCAGACAAAGACATTTTAGTAAAGCAAATTTCGGTACGAAGATGTTCGGTTTTTTCTAAGAAATTTTCAGAAGCTAAATGCGACAAATCTGCATCACACAAAATCATCTGCTTGTGTGAATGTGGGCTTTGCGGCATTCGGGTGGCTCCGATGTAAGTTGAAATTTTCTGTATTTGCTTTTCTGTGCACTCGATTTTGGTAAGAAATTCCTGAGAAAGCGCAATACTATGTGTCTCATGATCATCGAAACTCACAGAATAACCAATATCGTGTAGCCAAGCCGCCATCAAGAGGTTTTCGAGTGCTTTATCTTTAACACCTTCTTCTTGGGCTATTTCTTTGGTGGCTGCCACTACGGCTTCGGTATGTTGAGCATTGTGGTAACAAAACTGAGGCGGTAGTTGTGACAACACCGATTCGGCATATTGTTGTACTAAGTTGAGTTTTTCGGTATGCATAAAGGCAATTGCAACACGATTACAGTGTTTTTTTCAAGTAAAAAGTCCCAAAAGGAATTAAAGATAATAAGAATGCCAACATCGCTTTACGTAAGGTCATTCCTACTTGAATAATCATGGCTAAAATGATCGCTACAAAAGCCACAAATAGCACTCCATGGATGGTACCTCCGATTTTAACGATTTCGGGTTTATGCAAAATATACTTGACTGGCATTGCAATAAACAACAAAAACAAATAGCTGTAGCCTTCGATTTTTCCTATGACAAGGAACGCTCTGATGATATTAGCGGATAAGGAAGTTTTTTCTGACATAATTTAATTAAGCTTTTGTAAACAACTATCAAAAGTGATGTGACAAAGTAAATTCAGAACTTTGGAGAGTACTTACATTTCTTCAACTCAATATTGAGAAATTTCGTTTCAAAAGCCTATGATTTAGCAAAATACACAATAAAAGTTGTGCCTTTATCAACTTCACTTTGTACATCTATTTTTCCACCAAGCGCTCTAATTTGAGAACTTACGATGTAAAGTCCTAACCCTTTGCTTTCTGGATAATCATGAAAACGCTGATAAAGCCCAAAAATTTTATTTCGGTGTCGCTTCAAATCAATCCCAATGCCATTATCTGCAAAATGAAGCTCTACGTAATTCGGTGTATCTTTGGTAAACACCTGTATTTCAAGTGGTCGCTTCAATGAACGATACTTTAGGGCATTGGTTAATAAATTTAATAAAATACTTTCAAGATATGATGAATCGAAACTAACACTGCCTGCTGCACTAAAGTCTGTTTGCAATGAAGCGTTTGCTTCTCGAATTTGATACCCAACAGAAGATTTTACTTTGTCAAATTCGGTTGTCAAACTCAAGGGTTTTTTCTCTAAATTCACTTGATTTTTAATCACCAACACATCCAATAAATCATTGATAGTTTGATTGAGTAAGTGAGTGGACTCTTTAAATTTTTCAAGTAATTCTAAGGTCATTTCATCGCGTATTGACTCAGGTTCTACCAAATCCAAAATACCCATTAAATTAGATAATGGCGCACGTAAATTATGAGAGGTAATAAACGTAAACTGCTTTAAGTCAGTATTGCTATCGGTCAATTCCTTAATCAAAACCTCTCGCTCTGCTTCAGCTTTTTTACGTGCTGAAATATCTCTAAATACTGAAATGGCATGCGTAAACTCACCTTTCGCATCGGGCACTGGCACCACCTCTAAGCTTGCCCAGAATTGCTCTCCGTTTTTGCGATAAACAACAATTTCTACCTCTTCATGCTTCCAGTTTTTAATGGCATCTTCAATTTTGGCAAGAGCTTCCAAATCCGTTTTTTCACCAACCAGCATCATTGTTGGATTAGCTTTTATTTCACTTGGATCAAACCCAGAAAGTCGCAAAAAGGCAGCGTTATAGTAAACAGCTCGATGGCATGCGTTCTCGATATTTGGCTCAGTAATCACAATGGCATCATTGCTATTCGTAATTACAGATTCACGCAAACGTAATTGTAATTCTTCTTCTTTTTGTTGAGTAATATCACGTCCTGAGGCAAATATGAGTTTTTCGTCAGGCAAATAAGTAACCGACCAAGAAATCCAACGAACACTTTGATCTTTGGCGATAAAGCGATTTTCCATCACCGACACCGAAGCCTTTTCCTGAATACCACGAAGTACCTCAAACGTTTTTTGTTTGTCTTCAGGGTGTACAAAATCTAATACATCATGTCCATTGATTTCATGAGTATCATAACCCAAAACACGTAAAAAAGCATTATTGATTCTGACAAAAAAGCCATCGAGTGTAGCAATGCCGAGCAAATCGTTGCTCAACAAGAAGAAGTGATTAAGCATTTCGTCAGCATTTCGCTTCTCAATTTCGGCCCCCAATTGCTTACATACTTCACCCAAAAAAGTCAGAATACTCTCATCGACTTGGTGGTTGGCCTTACTAAAAAACACCATCCAACCAATATGCTTTTCATCGTAGGTAATAGGAATAGAAATAGCGGAGTGAATACCTATTTTATCCGAAACATTGGTTCGTTGAAAATCCTTCATATCATGAAGATTATTCAACCAAATAGGCGTTAAACGATTACGACTATTGTTATATACAGTTTGAGTAAGATTTATTTCTTTCTGTAAAAATGGTTCGACCATTTCTTGCAAATGCTCAAATTCGGCAGTATAACTATACGTTTGTAATCGGATATATTCTTTTTGATAATCGGTCATCCAGATTTCAGAATGCTCCCAACCCAAGTAATTTCGGATTGTTTCGAGACAAGCATTGAGCCCTTTGGTCAAAGATGGGGCATTCCTAAACAATTCTAAACCATGGACTAAAATTCGTTTTTCCTCTTCTGCTCTTACTTTTTCAGTAACATCACGAATCAACATTTGCATAGCCTTTCGTCCAGCAAAGTCGATAGGATAGGCTGTAACCTCAACAATGATTTTTTCGTATCCTGCTTTTAAATGTACTTGTAAAAGACTGTTTTTTAAGGTTAAAGATTCTCTTTGCATGGCTTTAGGACAAATATCTTCCATGCACATTTCTAAAAACTCTTCTCGGTCATAACCATAATGATGAATAGCCGCAGGATTTACTTCTAAGAATTCCATTGTAGCACTATCATAAATCCACATTGGATTGGGGTTATTATCAAAAATTTGACGATAGTTATATTCGGAAATACGCAACTTTTCCTGCGAAACCTTGCGCTCAGTTATATCCATCATAGTACCTAACATCCTTACAGGCACATCGTTGTCATCATAAATTACCGAACCACGATCATGTACATAGAAATATTCACCTGAACCATTTTGAAAACGATACTCATATTCCCAGAATTTGGTACTTCGAGAAAGTAAATGGGCTTTGATAACCGTTTCCACGGCAATAATATCTTCTGGATGGACTCTTTCGCCCCAAAAGCTAAAATCTGAAGTAAAAGATTTTTCCTCATAACCATGTGTATGCAAGAATGTGTCACCTGAGCGTACGACTTCGTTATTGGACAAATTGACATCCCACACGACCCCAATGGTCGCATTTGACACCATGGTATAGCGTTCGTTGCTTTGTTTTATTCTTTCAAGATTACGCTTACGCTCGATACTATATCTAATCGTTTTTGAAAGCAATTTAGACTCTAATTCACCTTTTATCAGATAATCCTGCGCACCATTAATGATTGCTTCGGTGGTAGTTTGAGTATCCTCCATACCCGAAAGCACAACAATTGGAATATGGGCAGCCATTTTATTCAAATCTATAATAGACTGAATACCAATGCTATCAGGTAAAGACAAATCCAAGAATACTAAATCATAATCGGCATTGGACAACGCTTGTTTAGCCTCAGCTACCGATATGACGTTCTGAACCTCCTTTACATCTAGCCCTGTATCGTGTAAATACTCCTCAAAAAGTATATAATCTCCGAGGTTGTCTTCTACAACGAGTATCCTCAATTGCTGTGGTCTTATAGTAATCATGGTGGTGATATAGTTAATACAAAAGAGTGAATTACGCACAAAGCCAAAAGGCTTATACGAAATTAGTTGCTTACCATTTTTTCATTTTACAAGTTTGTCTCAATAAACTTGGGCTTATTTTTGGGTAATGTAAATTTAAAAGCACTGCCTTCTCCGACTGTACTCTCAACCCACATTTTTCCTCGGTGGCGTTCAACGATTTTTTTACAAATCGCTAGACCAATACCTGTTCCAGAATATTCTGTTTTGTTATGTAGCCTTTGAAAAATGATAAAAATCTTTTTGAAATATGCAGAATCTATACCAATTCCGTTATCTCTGAAAGAAAAAATCCAATCATTTTCAGTTTCCTCTAATTCAATCTGTATAACAGGGTCTTTTTCTCCTCGATATTTGAGCGCATTTCCAATTAAATTCTGAGCCAATTGAAGTAATTGTACCCTATTCCCATCTATAATGGGCAATTTGCTAACCAATACAGTAGCGTGTTCTTTTTTGATTTTTTCATCATAAATCTGAATTACTTCCGTCATAACTTCATTCAAATCTACCAGAACGAATGCCTCTCTGTTAGTGCCAACTCGTGAATATTCCAGCAAATCAAGGATCAGTTGTTTCATTCGCTCAGCACCATTTACTGCAAAATAAATGTATTTTTTTGCTTGGTCATCGAGCTGAGCGTCATACTTTTTCTGTAAAAGTTGTAAGAAACTACTTACCATACGCAAAGGCTCTTGAAGATCATGCGATGCCACATAAGCAAATCTTTCTAATTCTTCATTAGAAGCAACCAGTTCAATAGCTCTTTTTTCTAGTTCAAGATTTAATTCATTTAACTTCAATTCAGTCTGTTTCAAGGGCGAAACATCTTGAATTGCCCCAATCATTCGTATAGCATGATTGTTTTCATCATAAAGCGTAAAACCTCTGTCATACACAAACTTATAGGAATCGTCGGCACATAGGATACGGTATTCGTCTTCCCAGTGCAGTTTTTTATCAACCAAATGTTTCCTTAGTCCATAGTTAACTCTTTCGGCATCGTCGGGATGTACCTTCGACAGCCACCAATAATAATCTCCTGTAATTTCTTGTAGCGAATAACCTAATATCTGGTTCATACTATCGCTCCACAAAATTTCATTGGTATCAAGATCCAAATCCCAAATCAAATCGTTGGTGGCTTTGGCAACCAAATTATAACGTTCATTACTTTCTCGTAGCGCCAATTCGGCGAGCTTACTTTCCATGATGAGCGTTACCACTCGTTTGACATTTTCGAGTGCGACTTCTTCTTCTCTAGAAGGCACTCTCTCATCATTAAAAAAATAAGCCAATACGCCAATGATTTTATTACCTGCACCAACAATTGGCATCGACCAACAAGCTTTGATTCGCTGGGCTCGAAGCATTTCAACTAAAGGTTGCCATTGAGGCATGAGGGCAAGGTTTTTTACAAATTGTTTGTGTGGAAAAAACAAGCTCGTATATTCACCGTCATTGTTTGGTTTTGTATTAAAACCAAAGGTCTCGATAGAGGTAATCAAGTTTTCATCCAAACTCGAATCTACTAGCATTTTTAAATCATTGCCCACCACTTGCCATGCCGTAATGAAAGTGCTTCCTTGTAGCTCTTGTACCTCGTTGATATAATATTCCAAAACTTGCGCTAAAGTAGAGTCTTGTGAAGTATTATACTCTAAAGCTGCTTTTTCAATTCGGTCAAGTTGCTCCTTTAATTTTTGCTCAGTAACATCTCTAAAAAAGATGGAAAGACCATTTTCGGATGGATAAGCATTGATATGAAACCATCTTCTGCCTGGCGCATAATAATCATCAAATGATACCGAAACATTTTCTTCGATAGCACGGGTATATTCAGAATAATAACTCAAAGGAGCTCCATGCCCGAAAGTGTCCCAAAGATTTTCGTTGATTAAGAAATTACGACTCATTCCCAAAAGTCTTTCGGCTTCGGCATTCATATAAGTTACTGTATATTTGTGGTTTACAGCAAAGAACCCATCGGTAATACTTTCAAGAATATTGGTGATTTGAACATTGTATTGTTCCAAATCTCGTTCATGTTTCTTGCGTTCTGAAATATCCGTAAAGATGGTAAACAAGGACACTATCTGATTATTTTCGTCGGCAATAGGTCCTGCGCTCACATAATAATCTATCCAATCTTCTTCTTTATCATAAATCACAACGTCTTGACTAACATGTTGTCCTCTTAAAACGGTATCAAAAATATTTTGGGCAAGAGGCTCTTCTACAAGTGGAATTTTTTTGTCAACTATATCCGTAAAATCTCCCGCAAATTCATGGAAAGATTTGTTGACATAGATGGGCTTTCCTTCGGGGCTCCACAAACACACCAAGTCTTTCATATTGTCGAGCAAGTGCTTGTACAAACTTAAGTGTTGGTCGCTGTGTTTTTTCTCAGTAATATCCTTAGCAGCGGCAATTACCCTATCTTGTTCTTTGATAGAAGCGACTGTCCATGCCAACCAGCGGACTTCACCATCTTCTTTGAGTATTCTATTTTCAAAATATCCTACTTGACGAGTTTGAGCCAATAAGGAAATTTGTTGTTGAGTATTTGCTTGATCATCTTCATGTATATAATCAAAAACAGATCTGCCCATGAGTGAGTGCTCAGTACCATATAGCCATTCGGTGGCCACTTTATTGAGCTTGGTAAAGCAAAAATCTGCATCAAGCATACATAGAAAGTCTGGCGATGAGTTAAAGAAAATATTGAGCTCGTCTTCAGCCTTTCGTCTTGATAAGTCCACCCCAATTTGTCTTGAAACATTATCAAAGAAATCTGTATCGTTTGATATATGCTCTTCTGTAGAGTAAAAGCTGAAAACCGCTATAACTTGACTACGAAACATAATGGGCAACGCCACACCCGAACGACACTCTAGCTTTTCGATAATACGTTTTTCAGTAGAAGGAATAAAACCATGTGATAAGTCCCATTCCTGAATACGCTGGGTAGCCCATGCCATACCTGGCAAAAACTCTCCTCGTTTGAGGTCTTGGAACGCCAGTCCTGTAAAATCTAGGGCCACAGACTCATCCGCAAACCAGTTGGTATGAAGATTAAGCTTAGAATGATTAAGGTTGAGCATCCAAGCTTCAGCATAGTCGCAGTCTAGGTAATAAGCTAAAATCCTGAGAGACTCATAAATAGCTACCTGAAGATTTTCTATTTCATTAAGTTTTCGAGAAATCGTCCAAAGGTGCTCTTGCTCTAATTCTTTTTTGACTGAATCAGTTATATCACGGCTTACTCCTACCACGCCAATCACCTCTCCACTGGTATCACGAAGAGGCACTTTGTTGGATAACAACCATTTGATTTGTCCTGATTTAGTCAGAAAATACTCTTTGATATTTGTTACAGCATTGCCCGAAGACATTACATATACCTCTTGTTCTCGAAGCAAATTGGCACTACTTTCTTCCAATAAGTTTAAGCCTGATTGATGCAGTAAATCGCCCTCTTTGGTTACACCAAATAAATCTAAGCCAACTTTGTTAACCAATAAATGACGATGGTCGGTGTCTTTGTAGTAGATATACGCAGGAATATTATCGATAACAATCTTCAAAAAGTTACGTTCCTGCAACAGACTCAGCTCTATTTGTTTGCGCTCAGTAATATCTTGTGAAGTCCCTTTCAGACCTATTCCCAGACCAAACTCATTGGTGATTAACTCTCCACGTTCGTGCATATACCGTATTTCGCCTGTGGGCAGCACAATACGATGTTCAATATTCAATAACCCCTTTCCTTCACAAACCTGATGATGAGCTACCAAAAAACTCTCTCTATCGTCAGGGTGGATACATTGCAGAAAGGTTTCGAAAGTCGCCTTAAATGATTTTTTATCTAATCCAAACAGTGCAAATAGCTCATCAGACCAGACTAAATGATTTTGTGTGAGGTCTAATTCCCAACTTCCTATTCGTGCAATTTTTTGGGCATCCGTAAGATTTTTCTCGCTTTTCAACAATTGCTCCTCTACCCCTTTGAGCTGAGAAATATCCGACAAAGTTCCAATCACTCTCGTAGGTTCATTTTGGGCGTTTCGCTCCATCACCACTCCCCTATCCAACACCCAGATATAATGGTTTTGTTTGTGTTTGAAACGGTAGATTTCTTCAAAATACTGGCTTTCATCGTTGATTAATTGCTTTGTCGACTGCATAACCTTTGCATAGTCGTCAGGATGTACACGAGAAACCCATTCGGTATAGGAGTCATCTATTTCATTTTCCTGATAGCCAATCAATTCTTTCCAAATCTTTGAATAATGCACTTTTTGCTCTAATACACGCCAATCCCAAACGCCTTGTTGACTGCCTTCTAACGCACGTTTCCATTTTTGTTCATTGGCTACAATAGCTTGAGAAGTCTCGAAGCTACTCGTAATATCTTTCGCAATGCCATATACACCTTGCAAATGCCCATTGAGCAAAATAGGCATAGAGGTAAGATGTATCCTTTTTTGTGTTCCTGTACGTGTATGAATATCGATTTCTATACTTTGAGAAGTTCCTTCAAGTGTCTTTTGCAAAACCTCTTGAAGATTTTCTGAAAATGATAATGCTGAAAAATTACTTACTTGACATTTTAGAAGTGTATCAATAGGAAACTCCAAAATGTCGGCTAAAGCCATATTGACAGAGGTGAATTTCCCTTCAAAATCCAAAGAAAATACGCCATCAGGATTTTGATCAAAGAGAGATTGATATCGTTGTTGGTTTTCAAGTAAAATCTGTTCTGTCTGCTTTCTAGAAGTAATATTGTTCATCAGAACTGTAATGCCAACTACTTCGTTCTGAGCATTGTACGAAGGGTTAATACTAATCTCAAAGATATGCTCAGTTGCTAAAATATTGATTTTTCGCTCGATAACGGTACTTTTTCCACGAATGGCATCATGAAAGAATATATCACAATCGACGAGGTTTGCCTCACTACAAATTGTATAAGGGAGTGGCACGCCTATTTGGGGTTCGGTACCTGCCTTTTGTAACCAGAAGCTTCTGAAAGCTCCATTGTATTTTAGTAAACAAAAAGATAAATCCAAGGAAAAAACACCATAAGGAATATTTTCAACCAATGATGTTAATTCTGCTTCACTTTTGATAAGCGATTGTTCAAGGCGCTTTTCATAAGTAAGATTCGTTGAAAAAATAGCAATACCGTTAGAAGCTGGAAAAATTCTGTTCTGAAACCAAGTATTCCAAGGCGTAAAGTAATTGACAATCACCTTCATTTGGCGATTATTCATCACATCTTGACATGTTTCCTGAAATGGTCCACTCGAAAATTCGGGAAATGATTGCCATACATTTTTACCAATCAACTGGTCAACAGTTGTCTGAATAGAACTTGCTAGTTGTTCGTTGGCATAAGTAATAATCCAGTCTTGGTTAATAACCACAAAGCCGTCGGAGATTCCCGCTAAAAGGTCATAGGCAAAATTTCCAGACTCCTCAGTATTAATGGTTTGTAAATCCTGCGTGCCAATTTTCATGGCACGAATAATGCCCATCAACACCTCTTCTTTTCCATTTGCTGGATGTGAGTTGGCCAGATTCCAATGTGCCGAAACTTCCAACCAAAGATTCTCTCCAAGTTCGTTGGCTTGGAGTACCACTTCAAAGCCCTTTTTGGTACTAACTGCCTTAGATAGATGCCTTTTTAGCACTTCTTTTCCTAAATCTGAAAAAATATCCTCTAATCTATTACCAACCTGATAATCAGACCAATAGTTGATAATGTTATCCGAAAAAACAAATTGTTGTGTCCTTGGAAAATACTCCCAAATACATAGCTCCGCAAGCGAATCAATAAAGAAATCATGTGGTTCGGTGAGTTCTTCATCGGGTATACGCGTAGGAGTTTGACTCCCTTTTACCTTGAGGGTTTCCAGTATTTCACGAAATTGCTCAGTGAAATGAGGGAGTTGTTCGATAGAAGCAGTGGGCAATTGTTCAACCAGAAATTCAAGTTGAGAAAGCGTTTTTATCATTCGAATTGGGCAGCTATGAAATTCAAAGGTAAGTAATAAAGTTAGTGAGCAAAATTAAAATCATTTTACCCGCAGTAGGCTTTATGCTTAAATATGCTTCTGAGGAAAGAATGAAAATATTTTGCTTAATACCTATAGCTTATTGCCAAAGGCATTTTATTTTTTCACCAATGTGAAAAACAAACAAGCATAAAACCTCACAGTCATCGATTGGGTGATGAGTGCTGTGATACCATTATGATAAACACATTTATCCGTATAGTTCGAATGACTTAGGTAGAGATATGTATCTACTATATCCGAAAATTAGTATTAAATAGCTTTTAAATTTACTCAATAATATTTAAGCTACGCAGTAATTTCAAGATAAATAAACGAAAGGCTGACTTAGGCGCTGAATTTTAATTTAATATTTAAGAATAATCGTAGTTACAGAGGCTCTCTTTGGAAGAATTTGTATCTTAAAATGGAGTGTTGGGCGGACACTCTTTCAAGATACCATTAATGCCATTGATGGCACATTTTCATTAGAATGACTCTTCATTGCTATTGAATGCTACAGTCATAAGCTCACTTTCTGATTGTTCTTTTTCGAAAACTATCTCATCGGATAAATTTAGAGAAATTTGCGGCTCTTCATCTTCCATAAGACTGTTTAGGTTTGAAATTATATGAGACTTAAACTGCTTTAATTCTAACTGACTTAGAATTTTCATAAGATTTGTGGACATTAAATTAGTGACAATCTGTAGTTGGGAACGTGTTACAATGGTTTGACTTCCAGTCAGAACCTAACGACAGATTTACGTTAAAAAATGCTATTAGGGTTTGTTAAGGCAATAATTTTAAACAATAATACGAGGAAAGAATGTTATTTGCAAGCCCCTAAAATGCCTCTATTTATCGCTAATATTCGTCATAAGAAATAGACTTTCTTAAATATTATAAATATTTATATATCAATTACTTATAATAATTAAATTTGATTTCATGCAGGTTGGTAACATAGGGGATTTTTATCTGCACAGAAATCTCTTCAGAAAAATCGTTTTGGCTATTAAGTTATCTTTCTAAACATTGTCAGTATGCAAGAATTTCAGAAGTTTTGTTTAGTTATTTTTACCTAACCATCCTATTCGTATATGTTTTCAAATATTACAACCATCAAGAGCGATTTTTTCTCTCAGTTGATTCAACATATAGATCACCCCGTGTGTATAATAAATTCGTTTTTCCAAATCGAAAAATGTAACCTTGCCTTTAATCAAACCTTCCCTCCAAGCAGCATTCTAAGCAGTTCATTTTTTTCTAATAAATTACTACAAGAATCACTGAGCCAAGTATGGGAAGGTCAAACGATTCAGTATATTACCGAACTCGAAAATCAGATATTTGAGCTAAAATTAAGCCCTTTAGCGAATAGCGACGATACTTATGGACTAATTCAATTTTTCCCAAAATCAGCTCAGACATTTGACTCCGAACAAGCACTACAATACAAATATATTGTCGACCATATTCATGAAGTTTTGTTTCAAACTGATGCCGTTGGTAATTGGGTTTTCCTCAATCAGGCTTGGAGCGATATATTTGAGTACACCTTGGAGGAAAGCCTAGGGCGACCATTTTATGAGTTTTTGCATCCTGAAGATGTACGAAAAAATGAATTACTTTTTGCTCCATTAATCAACCAACAAAAGAGTTATTGCAAACATATTATCAGGTATATATCTAAATCGCATAAAATCAAATGGATAGAGGTATTTGCCACATTGGTCATTGGTAAAAACGGAGAAGTACTTGGTACCTCTGGAACCTTGCGAGATATTACTAATGAAAAAGAAAATGCTAGAATTAATACAATTTTGTCGCATAACGTTCAAGACATTGTATGTATTCATGACTTAGAAGGGAAATATCTCTACGTTTCACCATCAATCAGCCAGCTTACAGGATATTGCCCCGAAGAACTCCTCGGACAAAGTCATTATGACTTTTTTCACCCAGAAGATAAAGCAAAAATTATTTCTATTTCAAATAGCTCTGCCAATAATGATGTAAGCTATATTTCTTACAGATTTAAGAAGAAAAATGACGAATATGTATGGCTAGAAACAAGTGTCAAGGTTTTTTTTGATGACTATGATATATGTGACCGCATGATTACCTCTTCGAGGAGTATCCAAGAACATAAATTGGTAGAAGAGAGTATGATGAAATCGCTTCAGCGTGAAAAAGAACTCAATCAACTCAAGTCTCGATTTGTGAATATGACCTCGCATGAATTCAGAACGCCTCTTGCGACCATTCGTTCGAGCGCCGAAATTATTGAAGCATATACCAAACTCGATAAATCCACCTATTATGAGAAGATTACAAGACAATTGGAAAATATCCAGTCTGAAATAAGTCGAATTTCAAGTCTTATTCATGAAACTCTTTTAATAGGAAAAATTGAATCACAACAACTCACAGTGCACCGCGAGGAAGTAGATGTGATAGAGCTCATAGAGTTTATCATCAATCGACAAAATCAGCAGCAAAAAGACCATCGCATCACAGAATTAGAAGTAATAGGAGAAGTTCAAAAAATATGGATTGACCCTCAGCATTTTATCCATATTCTTGACAATCTTATTTCAAATGCCTTTAAATATTCATTAAGTAGGCCCAATCCTGTGGTATCTGTCAGCTTCGAGAAATATCATTTGAGGCTCCAAATTAAAGATTTTGGCATTGGGATTCCTCCATCTGAGCAAGGGAAGATTTATTCATCATTTTTCAGAGCCAAAAATGTTGGTACAATTGAGGGAACAGGGCTTGGTTTAGTGATTGTCAAAAACCTCGTTCAGCTTAATAATGGCAACATTCATTTTGTCAGTACCGAAAATCAGGGAACGACCTTTTATCTTGATTTTACCTGCGAATAAAATTATTTGAAGGTAAAACTCTTCAATTTTTTGCAAAAATCTTGCAAACTTACTGCAATATCCCTAGAAATAGGGATTGCATTTCATTATTAATTAGCACAACTTTGCAAGACAGGCTATCAGAAAAGGTGTAGACTCTTTCTATAGTTCGAACCCACATAAAAAAAGCCCTTCTAAAAAATTTATCGTGATGCTGATTTTTATCATTTTTTTCTAATGGTAAAGTCCTGTATCTGTCGTTATCTCTCTCTTACATTTGAATTCAATTTATTTGATAAAATGTAACAATAGTATAACGTATGCAAATCGGAATCATTGAGGATGATTTAATCTTAAGAGAAAACATCGAAATATTTTTCTCCATGTATCCTGATATTGAGGTGAGTATTTCGGCATGTAGTATCGAGCGTTTTCTTGAACAAAGTCAGGTGGTTTCGGCAGAGCCATATATCGTATTTATAGATGTTGGTTTGCCAGGGATTTCTGGCATTGAAGGAATCAGTAAAGTTAGGAAGCAATTTAACAACACACACATTGTTATGATTAGTGGCTCATGCAATGAAGAGTCCATTTGGGAGGCTATCAAGGCAGGTGCAAACGGGTATTTGTTGAAGCCCCTATCACTAAAAAAACTCGTAGAACAGATTGACATTATCAAAAATAATGGTGCACTTATCTCCCCTGAGATTGCATCAATGCTTTTTTCTAAAATATCCCAACAACCACAAGAAAAGAAAATAAATGCTGAAGAGATATTAACAAGGCGCGAACTCGATGTGATGGATTACCTTTTAAAGGGCTTATCCTACAAAGAAATTGCCGAAAAACTTTATATAAGTTATACTACCGTCAATGACCATGTAAAGAAAATTTACCACAAGCTAGGAATCAATTCAAAAGGAGAATTGCTAGCCCTATTTATCCACTAATATTATGACAACCACTTTGGATCCGCCAATCATTTTGATTGTTGATGACGATTTTATCAACCGTTTTGTATTAGGTAAAACGCTTGAAATACTAGAGCAAACTTACCACGAATGTGAAAATGGTGAAGATGCTATAAACTGGCTCAAAGCAACCACTCATAACCATATTGTCGTATTGTTAGATCTCAATATGCCTATTATGGATGGTTATGATTTTTTGGAGTATTTAAAAGAATATCCAAGCGAATTTGAGCATACCAATATAAAAGTAGTAGTAATATCAGCATCTCCGTATTCGCAATTTTTAGAAAGATTGCCCCACGCTGAAATAGTACAATTTTTATCAAAGCCTATTGATAAAGATCAAATCAAAAATGCTATCGAAGAATCTATAGAATCGTTCCACCAATGATACTCAACAACGACAAACTCTATTCACAACTTAACTTTGTACTCAACAAGATACCATTTGCGGTATTGATGGAAAACTATGAGCGTAGATTAGAGTTTGTCAACCAGAATTTTTGCCAGCTATTCAAAATCCCTCTTGCACCTGAGCAGTTAATTGGATTTGATTGCAAAATTGCTGCAGCACAAAGCGCTGCCATGTTTAGTAATCCTACTCAATTTTTAGTGCGTATAGAAGAGATTTTAACCGCTGAGGAGTTTGTTTCTCATGAAATAGTAGAACTAGCAGACGGTCGCTCTTTTCTTCGAGATTACTTGCCCATTATCAACGAGGGCGTACACAACGGGCACGTTTGGATATATTATGATTACACCGAGGCCCGCACGATGGAGTATCATATACTTCATCTGAAAAAGTTTTATGAACAAATCTTGAATCATATACCCGCAGATATTGCCGTGTTTAACAAAAAACACCAATACGTATTTGTGAATCAAACTGCTGTTCGAGACGATAGTTTACGAGAGTGGCTTATCAATAAAGATGATTACGAATTTGCGAAAGAACGAGGTAAAAATATTTCCTTCGCCGATATACGTCGAGAAGCTTTCAACCAAGCAGTTTCCACAAAAAAAGTATATGAGTTTTTGGAGGAAGGTATTAACCGTGATGGACACCACAAATTTAATCTGCGTCGTTTTCAGCCTATTTTTCAAGAAAATGGTGAGCTTGAATTTGTGGTAGGCTATGGGATAGATGTGACTTCATTGAAAAAAACAGAAGAATATGCTCGTCAAAAGGATATTATATTCGCCAAAGTAGCTGATTTACTAGATGTTGTAGTTATTGTTATTGATAACAATTTTCAAGTAGTTTTTGCCAATGCTGCCTATGAATCCTTTTTTGGTATCCCTACTTCCCAAATTATTGGCAAAGAAATAGACGCTATTGCTATCGAGGACACCTCGATTATTAGAAAAGATATAGCACAATATCAGCAAACTCAGCATGCACATCATACTGCCAAAGTGTATCAGGTGAAGGATAAATATGGAATGATTAAATATTTTTCCTATTCCTTTACACCTTATGTGCAGGGAAAAGCTGGAAATATCAACTATGCTGTATTCTTGAGCGATGTGTCGGACCAATATTATGCTGTTGCCGAACTACAAAAAATCATCGATAAAGAGCGTCGACTTAATGAACTAAAATCGGGATTTGTCAACATTGTATCGCACGAAATGCGTACACCAATGTCGGTGATTCAATCGAGTGCCGAAATTCTTGAAATGCTCAATGACGCCGATAAAGTTACCAAACCACAACTTCAACTATACCTTTCCCGAATTATTAATGAAGTAAGAGGAATGGAATCGTTGATGAAAGAGCTTTTGTTGGTCAGCAAAATAGAAGGAGGAAAAATGGAGTTTAAGCCATCTCCTCAAAATATGAATGAATTTATTGAACAGATCAACAGTACTAATTTTTCACCGTATAAAGATGGACGGAAAATCGATGTGCAGTTTAAAGGGCAAGAATACCCCGTATCTTTTGATAAGCTGATGATGACACACATTCTCAAAAATCTCATTGAGAATGCCTTCAAATACTCAAGTAACAAAGCCTCCCCTATCATTCGAATAAGTTATCATAAATCTAAAGTAAGTATTCTAATAAAGGATTTTGGAATTGGTATTCCCGACAAAGATTTTCCCAATTTATTTAAAGCATTTGCTCGTGCATCTAACGTTGAAGGTATCAAAGGAACTGGTTTGGGACTACTGGTGGTCAAGTATTTTGTTGATTTCCATAAAGCCTCGATTCATTTTAGAAGCAAACAAAACCAAGGGACCTCAGTACTTTTAGAACTCAAAAATCATGATACCTAAAATCGTATTAATAGAAGATGATTTATTATTGGCCGAAAACACCAAAACAATTTTAGAACTCAATCAATTTGAGTGTGAAGTTGCTCATAAAGGACAATTAGGGGTTGAGTTGGTTCAATCATTCAAGCCCGATTTAGTGGTTTGTGATATTATGCTCGATGAAGTAGATGGTTTTGAGGTCCTCAAAAGGATTCGTGCTATTCCTGAGTTTATCTATCTTCCATTTATTTTTCTAACAGCTAGAGCCGATTTTTGGGATAAACGAAAAGGCATGAACCTTGGTGCCGATGACTTCTTGACTAAACCATTTATGTCTAAAGATTTAGTCGACACTATTCATGCAAGATTGGCACTAAGCAGTCAGAAAAAAGAAACAGTTGGTTTAGAAATTCGTAAAAATGCTGTTGATGTCTTTTACCATATTTCAAGTCATGAATATTTAACACCTTTGAATGGCATCGTAAATTTGAGTAAAATGGCCATCGAAATGCTACAAAATAATCAAGTAAACGAAGCCTTACCTTTAATGGAAGGAATTAGTATTTCAGGCAACAGAATTCTAAGAACCACTCGTAAATTACTATGGTACAATCAATTATCTAATAATAACAATCCGTGGAGAAATGCGACCAGTGGCACAGTAAACATACTATCGTTACAACAACAAATATATGCAGTCCTCAAAAAGGGCTCAGCTATGCCATTTGAATTTAGCTTTAAGTCTAATATCAATATTCTGTACGGTTATGATGAAGTTTTATTAGAGTTTGTCTTGACCGAGCTGTACCAAAATATCATTCAATACGCCAATCCAGCGCATAAAGTTTACACCGATACACGACTGGAGAACAATCATTTACTCATGATTATTCGTAATCATTATAACGGAAATTACACCGTTTGCACAGAAGATATAAAACCTTTCTTTCAAGCCCATAATTCCAAAGATATGAATGGCACAGGGTTGGGACTGTACATCATCCAAGAATGGGTTCGAACCGTTCATGGCAAAATGGAAGTATCGGCACAAAACAATCTTTTTGAGATTATCTTGAAAATACCTGTTAGTAATTTTTAAGAAGAATTGAATAGCCAAACAAGATTTTATGGGACTATGGTAGCTGAATATATTCTGCGTTTATACGAATTATTCACTATTTCAATTATGAAGGACGATATTTTTCTTATATTAGTGAAGAATATTCTATTTGCAATTTTTACTTTGATTGTCACGATAGAATGAGAGCAACTTAAAATTATGAAATCATTACTTAACACATCAATTGTTTTTGAAAACCATCACCCATCAGCCTTTTTAAATGAACTATCAGAATATCTTCAAATTGACCAACAAAACCGCTATGTTTATCAATTTGAAAATTCGCATGGAAAAGGTCAAATACTTTCTATCGAGATAGAACAAGGCTTTGAAGTTGAGCTTTTACAATTACATTTGAACGAAGATTTACATATCAAACCAATAGCCTCCGAGGAAAATACTCGGTGGAATGTAAGTATTTGTAATGACTACCTATATACTAAAGAGTCGGCTGAGCTTACCCCCAATAATTACCCTTATTGTGTGGTACTAAGTTCGTCTTCGGCAACTAATACAAGAGTATTCCCAGCGAATCGCCCAATTTTTAGTTTTTCTTTGACTTTCTCAAAACATTGGATAGAAACAAACATTATTCATGATTTAAAGGAAGAACCAGCAGGAAGGCTCAGTGAAATTATTCACAGTAATGAGTCAGTTTTTATGATCGATAACATAGACGTAGATCTGCACCGAATTGTGGATACACTACTCAATGAAGATCTTTATCAACAAAACACCAAATTGCTTTTTTATCGAACAGCCTTAGATTTGACTTTAATTTTCTTCAAAAAGTTAATTAACAAAAGCATATTTATACCAGCTAACCAGAATTTTAAAAAAAGAGATATACAAAAAATCCATGAAATCAATGAAGCTATTTTAGCAGATTTGTCCAAGCCTTGCCCCTCAATAGAAGAATTATCCAAATCGGTAGGCATGAGCACTGCTAAATTCAAAACGTTGTACAAAGCTATTTTCAACAATAGCGTTTATAATTATCACCTCAACGAACGGTTAGTTCAGGCAAGAAAGTACTTGCAGTCTGGCAAATACACCATCAATGAAGTGGCGTATATGGTTGGTTTTAATTATCCATCTAGCTTTTCAAGAATTTTTAAAAAGACCTTCGGGCAATCACCTCTTCAATTTATGGGCTTGAACTACGAAGAAGGTCAAGAAGAGTAAAATATCCATTTATGCACAAATGCTTAGCATTAGGCACCTCGAACCAACAATTTAAAAAAGAGAATCCACCATTATCTTTGACCATTTTTCTCGATGATTGGCAGTTTTTGGTTGGCTAATCCCCAATTAAAAATCCCATACAAAGAGCAAATTTCTATGGAAGCGTTTACTAATACCGAATCTCAACTTTCAGAAAATACAACTACAAAAAACAACGTATTGATAGAGCAGGAAAATCCTGCTATTTATCAGGCGTTGGATTTTGCCAATGAAGCAATTCTTATTTATAATAAGAACCAAGAAAATATTTACCAAAATCACCAAGCTCAGGTTTTTGTAGAAAATTATCGCTGCTTAGAATCCGTGAAGCTTTTGCCACAGTTATTAAGCAATTTTGTATTTCAACAAGAATCCGAAAGTCTTTCTACTCTTTCAAATGAATATATTTCGAGCTTATATGGACTAAAGGCTCGTGTAGTACAAAGCTCCGAACAAACCTTCGTCTATATTTCGTTGAATCCTCTGTTGGCGCAACAGCAAGAGGTTATTAACACCATTATCTCTCCAGATTTTAACCCGATTCTTAATCAATCAAATGATATTTTATGTTTGACCACTGCTTCGGGCAATATTCTTAAGATTAACCGAGCCGCAAGCACATCTTGGGGGTATGCCGTTCAGGAGTTTCAGCATAAAAACATTCTATCTTTTTTAACGGAATCTTCGGCAGGCTCAATCAAAGAGGCATTCGAATCTTTGTCGCAAGGACAACCCATTCAGAACGTTGTTTTAGATATTCGTAAAAAAGATGGAAGTGTATTTCCTATGATTTGGAATGCCGTTTGGAACCATCAGCAACAAAGCGTCATCGCTATTGCAAAAGATATTTCTGAAAGTTTGGTTCAAGAAAAAGCACTCAAAATTTCAGAACAAAATTATTCTTATCTCTTCAATAACAATCCATTACCTATGTGGATTAACGATTTCTATACCAAGGAATTTATAGAAGTTAACGATGCTACTTTACGACAATATGGTTATAGCCGAGAAGAGCTTACTGGCATGACCGTATACGACATCATTGCTCCTGAACAATTAGAGAGTTATAAAAATACCAGTTGGGATTTCACTACAAACCCTCCCAATTATAGAGGTATTTCTGTACACAAAACCAAGTCAGGCAATCCTATAACCGTCGATATTACGGCACATCAAATAGAATACAAAAATCGTACGGTATCACTGGTACTTGTACATGATATCACTCTCAGAAAACTTGCAGAAAAAGAACTTATCCAGACAAATAATCGCTTGAAGGCTGCTCAAGAAATTGCGCATCTTGCCTATTGGGAGCATGATTTGAGAACAGGAAAAGTATTCTGGTCAGAAGAAGTTTTTAAGATTTTTGAAATAACTGAAAACAAAGAAAGGTTTGATTATGAGGATTTTATCGGAATGGTTCATCCTGAGGATAGAATGTCAATCAAGCTCTTAGAAGTATCCGTTTTGTATGGCAGTAAGCCTATCGAAAAAGAATTTAGAATCATACTAGCCTCTGGCAAAATCAAGTATTTATTTAGCAAAACACAGATTGTATTCGACACCCTTGGTAATGCTCTGCGTATTGATAGTACGTTTTTGGATATAACTTTACAAAAACAAGCCAAACAAGCGCTCAGAAAAAGTAATGAACGTTTTGAGCTAGCAAAAAAAGCAACAAGGGACATTATCTGGGATTGGGACATCGTTACTGGAGATTCCTATTGGTCAGACAATTACGAATTCATTTTTGGGAAATATCCATACGGTCCTATGAAAGATTTTCAGGACTGGAGCAAAAATATTTATGCTGAAGATAAAGAAAGAGTTTTAGATGAAATCCAATTAGCACTAGCCAATCCTGAACAAACTACATGGGAATGTGAATATCGCTATATACGAGCCAATGGCGAAATTGCTTACGTAAGTGACAAAGGATATATGGTTTTTGATAATCATGGTAAACCTATCAGAATGGTGGGAGCTATGCGCGACATTACCAAAGAAAAAGAAGAAGAGCAACAGTTAAACCTTTGGAAATCAGTTATTACCAATAGTAATGATGCCATTTTAATTACTGAAGCAGAACCTATCGAACTGCCAGGTCCTAGAATTATCTATGCCAACGAGGCATTCACCAAAATGACAGGATATGAGCTTAATGAAATTATTGGAAAGTCACCCAGGATACTTCAGGGGCCAGCTAGTAATCGATATGAATTAAATAAGATTAGAGCTGCTCTAAAAAAATGGGAACCATGCGAAGTGGAAGTGATCAATTATAAAAAGAATAAAGAACCTTTTTGGGTAAATATCTCTATTGTTCCGTTAGCAGACGAAACAGGCTGGTTTACGCATTGGATTTCCATTCAAAAAGATATTACCGAGCGCAAAAAGAACGAAGAAGAAAGGGAGTTATTGATTCGAGAATTGACTCAAATAAACCAAGATTTACGTCAATTTTCGTATATCACTTCACACAATATTCGTTCCCCATTATCCAATCTATTGGGTTTGCTCAAGATGTTGAATACCTCTACAATTACAGACCCTATGACGTTGAAGGTATTGGAAGGTTTCAAAACTTCGACCAATCAACTCAACGACACCATCAATGATTTATTAAAGATTTTAGTAATCAAAGAAAATGTAAATGTTCAGCAGGAAGTTATAGCTTTTGAGACAGTTTGGAACAAAATAACACAGATGACCCAGCAGCTCATTCAGGATGCTGGCACATCTATCACTACCAATTTCGACAAAGCTCCATTAGTGAATTTTAATATTTCGTACTTAGAAAGTATTCTTTTAAATCTACTTTCAAATGCGCTGAAATATCGTTCGAACAAAAGACCGTTAGAAATTTGGGTAAAAACAAGAAATACTTCGAAAGGTATTGAGTTAATATTTATAGATAATGGTTTGGGGATTGACCTCAAACGCCACAAAAATAAAGTTTTTGGTCTTTATCAGCGATTCCATAACCACCCAGATAGCAAAGGTATAGGTTTGTACATGGTGCAAGCCCAAGTAAAATCTCTTGGTGGAAATATTTCAGTAAAGAGTGAGGTAGACAAAGGGACTCAGTTTTCAATTTTATTCAAGAAGTAAATATGTTTAAGAAGATTTTGTGCGTAGATGACGACCCCATCACCTTGATGATTCTCAAGATGACAATGAAGAAATGTGAATTTACATCTATCGTTGAAACCGTGGCAGATGGGACAGAGGCAGTGCGATACTATGAGGGCTTACTACAAAATCCTTCAATAGATGCTCCCGAGTTAATTTTTCTTGATTTGAACATGCCTCAAATGAGTGGATGGGCATTCTTAGATGTTTTTATAGCAAGGTTTCAAAAATATTTTCCAGCAACAAAAGTTATCATTCTTTCCTCGAGCATCGACCCCGAAGATATTCGAAAATCTCGAGCGGCACCTTGTGTCAAGGAGTTTATCAGCAAGCCCATCCATACAACAACACTTTTGAGATTAAAGTCCGAAATAGAACTTCACTGAGATTGAAAGATGAAATATTTCGTTATTAATATTCCACAAGTAATCATCAAAAAAGCGGTCGAAAACAATTTTCGACCGCTTTTTTGATGCTATATTACTAATATGAAATTACTCACGTTTACAGAGGAAACTCTCCAGTAAAGAAACCTACAAATTTCCAAAGTTCTTGAATATCGTCCTCCATTACGGGATAAGGCGCATATCTTTCGTTTGTCGATTTAAGAATCAACACATTTTTTTCGTTGAGATAATTGAACACCTTTTTCAAAACAACACCTTCATCTTTTGTAACAACAATACAAATAGTGCCATTCTTGATGGTTCTCCAATTGTCGACATACTCAGCAAAAACTAATGAACCCTCTCTCAACGGTAACATCGAATCTCCTTGAATCGGAAATACACGATACTTACGATCTTTTGGTAAAAAAGGTACATTAAAAATTGGCAAACGACTAATATAATCAATATCTCCATAGCCGTTTGAATAACCCGCTACAGCTTTGATTGGAACAAACTCGATATTCTCTTCATTATCATTATTGACGGTAGTTGCCAATATTCTCAGCTTATCTTCCTGGCGTTTAGCTGGTTGATTTGTTGCTAAATCTTTTGTAAGCATGTCGTCTACACTTACATTAAAATAACTAGCCAATTTAATCAAATCAGCATAACGTGGTTCAGCGCGACCACTTTCATAAGAACCGAGTGTAGATTTTTTTAAATCAACTTCCTCAGCAAGTTTTTCCTGCGAAATTTTTCCGTCTAACTGCTTGCGTAGGTATTGCAGGTTTTGGCTAAAAAAAGTATCCATTGTGTGTATATATCTAATTCCTAAAGTGAATGCGAATAATTTGTGCAAAAACAATATACAAAAATACCATATTTAGTCATCTTTCCGCACATTATTTGATAATATTCGTTAATTCGGTGTAAAATTGTAGGCATTTTATTGCGTGCGGACTTGTTGTAGAAAGGTAGGTAAGTAAATTTAGAGATTAGCATGCTTATTTCAAAGCAAATGTATAGGTTAAATTATAGATTTATTAGCCATAATAAAAAAAGGTGAGCATCGATTGCTCACCTTTCTCAAATCATTTTAATTGTCTAGATATCAGAATAATCCGTTGGTCTCAAGAAACGTGTATCATTTTTTGAAACATTGTGCTGATACTTTGGCATGGCTGATAAAGTTTTCCATTCTGGATCAGCACTAAATGCCTTCCAGTGAGCATCTCTATCGGCTTTATTTTCAAAGGTTGTCATATAAATCAAGTTCGGCATTGCTGCACCTGAAATTACTTCCGAGTAAAAAACTGCATTGAAGTTCAATCTTTTAAACAATTTAACCTCTCCACCAGCATTAAACATATCTACTTTGTTGACGTACAGTTTCTCGCTTGGACCTTCATAACTTCTAAATTCATACACTCTTTCTGATTTCGGAGAAGAAAGCGCTGGCATTTGGAAATGTGGCTGGTCCACAAATGCTCTCATCAAAATCGACTCCATGCGTGTGTACACTGGCTTGTCCCAAGGAGTGTCAATATAGTCTTTACCATCCTCTAAATAGGTTTTATCAGCAGAAAGTTTACCTTCCAATTTCGCCCATTCATCCTGTGACTTAAAAGGAATAAATACATACACTAATTTTTCGGCTGGCTCAGCAGCATCTGGTGCAATAATAGGCTTAAAAACCCCAACTTTCTCAATTCCAGCACGGTGCAATGCAGGCATATAAGCATTTTGTAAGTAATTGTCGAGCCTTGATTCTTGCTCGGCTGTTTTCAAACGATAAATAACTAACTGATAAAAATCTCTTTTAGGAGCGGCTGCCCATGAAGCCACAGAAGTAAGAATTGTAACCAATAGTGCCAATACAGCCACTAATTTGGTACGAAATACATGTTTCATTTTCTATTAAAATAATTAGTGAATAATGTTTGAATATATAGATAAAACAAGAAATCATTGTTTTTTACTTATACATCTAACAAAAATAGAAAATAAAAATAGTCATTCTACCATGTTTTATCGTTTAAGGATAAATAGCTTCCAAAAGCAAATTGCCTCTTGAAGAATAAATTCTTCAAGAGGCAATTTTTATTAAATACACCTAAATTTTCACCAGCATTTATGCTAAAGCCCCTTCTCCTAACACTTCGTATAACATACTATTTAAGGAAAGAACAAATTTTGTTCCATCCAACAAATCTCTCAACTGAACAATTTCACAAAGCGTTAGCTCCCATGAAAGTTGAGCTTGAGGAGCCTCAACTAACTCATAATCAAAATCATCTGACAAATTAAATATCATTTGATGAATATCTATTGAAGATACTTTACGGCGAAATGCTAGAAAATCATGAATTTTAAAACTCGCGACCATTCCATTAAAATGGACATGAATTTTGTTTGTCAAATCGCATTGCCAAGTACTCCCTTTTGAATTCTGATATAATTCGTGAAATGCTGGATATTCCATAACCTAACCTCTATTTTGAATACACTACAAAGTTAATAGGAGAAAGAATAACAAGCAATAGTTATTTAAAATAAGTCTAAATAAATTTTCATGCCTAAATCACAAAAAACGGCTACTTCGAAAAGTAGCCGTCCAATAACAATTAAGATGTGGTGATAATCTGGATTATATGATGCCAATTTACGGCATTAAACCTAATAATCCCACATTCAGCTATAATTTTACTTTCTCCATTTTGGGTGCAAAAAAGTGCATGGCTAACCAAGCAATAATATATGCCATAGAACAAATGATGAAGATAACATTGTAACCGATGTTTATATCTCCTGCTTTTTTGTAAGTATCTAACAAATAACCTACTAAGATAGGAAACAGAATTCCACCAACAGAGCCTGCCATACTACCAATTCCAACTACTGAACTAATCGCCTTGCGAGGAAACATATCTGAAGCTGTTGTAAAGATATTCGCACTCCAAGCTTGGTGTGCTGCCATTGCTAGAGCAATCAGTCCAACTGCCTGCCAGATATTAGTACAATATTGTGCAAAAAACACAGGCAATACCGCCAATGCGAAACTCAACATGGATGCTTTTCTCGCCTTAAATACAGTCCAACCTTTCTTGATAAGGTAACCCGATAGGTATCCCCCGCCAATACTGCCTATCGTCGTAGCTGTATAAACTACGATTAACTCGATACTTGGCTTTTTCAAATCTAGTTGAAAACGCTCTGCAAAATAAGAAGGTAACCAGTAAAGGAAAAACCACCAAATGGGGTCAGTAAACATTTTACCAAATACAAAAGCCCAGGTTTGACGAATCCCAAAAAGTTTAATCCATTTCACCGATTCTGTCGTTTCTACTTCTTGCTCATCTGCATCGCTATTGATAAATTCTAATTCTTCTTGGCTTAATTTAGGGTGTTTGGTGGGAGTTTCGTAATATAATTTCCAGAAAATCAACCAAATAAAACCTACTCCACCCGTAATGATAAACGCCTCACGCCAGCCATAAGCTCCCAAAATCCAAGGTACCATAATTGGAGCTACTACCGCGCCAATATTTGCACCTGAATTGAATATACCTGTAGCAAAAGCTCTCTCTTTTTTGGGAAACCATTCAGCAACCGTTTTAATTGCAGCAGGAAAGTTACCAGACTCACCTAAGCCCAAAAGCATACGCATACTTGCTAGTCCAAAGGTTGAACTTACCGCAGCATGCAGAACTGCCGCAATACTCCACCAAATAACCGAAATTGTGTAACCTAATTTTGTCCCAATTTTATCGATGATTCTACCAAAAAACAAAAAACCTGTGGCATAAGCGGCCGTAAACGCCATAATTACTTGACTATAATCAGACTCGGTCCAGTTAAATTCTTTTTCTAGGGTTGGCTTCAATAATCCAATTACTTGACGGTCAAGGTAATTGATAGTGGTAGCAAAAAAAAGTAAGAGGACTATTCTCCAACGATATTGAGGAATTTTAGAATTCATAAAAAACAGTTTAGGGTTCATTGCTCAACCACAACGGTACGCAAACGAACATTTTGATGATTAGAGTTAATGAGTAAAGACGCCAATCATGATTATTTACCCAAACTTTCTTAGATATGTATAATTTTTTTCACACTTTTTTGTATTAAATCCAAATTTTTCACCACATTTGCATCTATAGTCTCACATTGAGACAATTGCTCAAATGATATTTTCTTATTATCCAATTATCTAAAAAAGTAAGTAAATGGATAATCATAAAGGTTGCTAGCAACAAGATATAAGCATTTTTGCTGTACGACTTGTTATCTTTTGTAAAGAGCGCCTTCGCTTTATCCATTTTCTTACACTTATACTTATTAACTAATGAAAAAAATCATTTTATTGGGTGGCTTACTGGCTGTAAGCACACTAGCAACCTCATCATTTTCATATTCCCAAACAGACCCGCTGGTGGCAGGTAAGAATATTGCCGTTGTAAGCACAGACCTAGGAAAAGTAAGAGGTTATATTCACAATGGAACTTTTACGTACAAGGGTATTCCTTATGCTCAATCCGAGCGCTTTATGCCTCCTATTCGTCCAAAAGCTTGGACAGATGTACGTAGTTCCACAGCTTATGGACCCGTTTGTCCGACCGACCCAACAACCACAGTATTTGATCCTCTCGAATTTGCCTTTAATCATAATTGGGGCTATACCAACGAAAACTGTCAAACCCTTAATGTTTGGTCACAAGGTATCAATGATGGCAAAAAGCGCCCTGTTATGGTTTGGTTACACGGAGGCGGCTTTAGTGCAGGTTCTGCTATTGAGCTACCATCTTATGAAGGCGAAAATCTTAGTAAAAAAGGAGACGTAGTAGTGGTATCTATTAATCACCGTTTGAATGTACTTGGCTTTTTGGACTTGTCAAGTTTTGGTGACAAATACAAAAAATCAGCCAATGTGGGAATGATGGATGCTGTAATGGCTTTGGAGTGGGTCAAAAATAATATTGCCAACTTTGGTGGTGACCCAAACAACGTTACCATTTTCGGTCAATCGGGAGGTGGTGCCAAAGTTACCACGTTGATGTATGCTCCGTCTGCAAAAGGTTTGTTTCATAAAGCTATCAATCAGAGTGGTAGTTATCGTCAGAGCTTTTTGGAACAAGAAGATAGTAAAAAAATAGGCGAAGCTTTGTTAGAAGTATTGGGTTTGAAACCAAATCAGGTAGATTCTTTACAAAAAATCCCTTATGAAAAATTGAATGAGGCAAGCAAAAAAGCGATAGCCAAAGTTCAAGACCAAATGAAAAAAGACGGAAAAGCTTTTGTAGGAGGTGGCTTAGGCTGGGGGCCTGTGCATGACGGAGACTTTTTGCCTTATCAACAAGTTGACCCCGCTGGTTTAGCGATTTCAAAAGATATTCCATTTATGTTGGGGTGCACCAAAAATGAATTTATGGCTTCGTTGCTGAACCCAGCCATTCGTGATTTTAGCAAAGAACAAGCTGTAGATTTTCTTAAAAAACGTTACGCTGATAAAACGGATGCTTATCTGAAGGCTGTTGAAAAAGCCTATCCTAATACCACAAAACCATCCGACTATATCGATATTGATTTGGCAGCATTTAGACCAGGGATGGTCAAACATGCTAACTTAAAAGCAGACTTTGGAGGAGCGCCTGTTTATGCCTACCTATTTACATGGCAATCTCCTGTAAATGATGGTATGTACAAAGCGGTTCACTGTATAGAATTGGGTTTTGTTTTCAATAACATCGACCGTTGCCAAGAAATGACTGGTGGTGGAAAAGAAGCAAAAATCCTAGAAGACAAAATGAGTCAAGCATGGATTAATTTTGCTCGAACTGGCAACCCAGCTCACAAAGGCTTACCAGCTTGGCCAGCTTATTCCTCACAAAATGGAGCAACGATGTTTTTTGACAATAAAGTCGAAGTGAGAAATCATCATGATAAAGAATTGCTAGAGATAAGTTCCAGTAAGTAACAGGCTGTTATTGGTTAATTGTATATCCGTTATTTGAAGATACTCACCATTAGAAGTGTATTATAAGTGCAAATTTTCTTTATAGTTGATAAAAAAAAATTGGTTTCAGAGTTTTCTGAAACCAATTTTTTTTTACCCTATTTTTTCAAGAAATTTAGGAAAATTTATACGCCATGACACTCCAAAATAATTCGCTAACCGACCTACATCAAGTAGAGACACTCAACACAACTGCTGCTCATCTCTTAATTATCAGCGATTTACATATAGCCAGAGGAAAAGAACCCTCTGGAATGATTACAGGAACTGAAAACTTTTTTGCAGATGATGCGCTTCAGCGATGGATTCAATTTCATCTGCATAAATACCAAGAAGAATCCGCTCTTTTGGTGATTAATGGCGACTTTATCGACTTTTTGAGAGTCATTTTTACAGAAACAGAAGTCCTTCACTTTGATTATGTTGAATGGCAAAAAATATTGCAAAAAGTCCAAATTCACAAAACTATTGAAGAGCTCAAAAACAGCTTCACAGAGGACGAGAAAGTATATGGATTTAAAACTGATGATTTTAAATCTATTTGGAAGTTAGAAAAAGTTTTTGCAGGTCACGAAAAAGTATTTCTTGCCCTTGTAGAATGGTTAAGCTGTCCCAACAAAGAACTCCTAATCCTTAAGGGAAATCATGATTTGGAATGGCACTGGGAAAAGGTTCAAGCCTATTTTTCTGTAAAATTAAATGATATTTCCCTCCAACATAATAAGCCAATAATTGGCAAAATATCTTTTATACAAGACTCTGTAATCATCAACGAAAAACTCTATATCGAACACGGGCATCGTTATGATAAATTTTCTCACGTAGTCGGAACGCCAACATTGGATGGTAAACTTAGCGGACAATTAAGATTGCCTTTGGGCTCGTTTGTCAACAGATACTTGCTTAATCGCATTGAAATAGCCTATCCTTTTCTTGATAATATTCGTCCAACTAGTAATATTCTCGCTATTCTATTAAAAGAGAGATTTCCATTGGCCATCGAAATTTTGACCAAAAGGGTACTGGCATTATTAAAATTTGTTGATAAAAAGGCCTTTTCTTATGTTTTTGGTCAGGCACTGACCTTTATTGGCATCATCATGATACCTGTGGTGCTTACCATTTTTTTAATGTATAAAGATATTACTAACATCAATCTAAAAGGAGACTGGAGCAACTTAAGCTTTTTGAAAAACCTAGGTACTTTAGTTATCTCTTATATAATTGGACAGTTCGTGGGTGTTTTCAATCTCAAAGAACCTGATGATCTTTCGCAGGAAGCACCTAATATTTTCAAGAAATACCCAAATCTAGAAGTCATCACGATGGGACATACACACAATCCTATGCAAATATTTCTGGATAATAAAGCATTTTTTAATTCAGGTACGTGGATTCCAATTGTCGAACATACCGTAGGAAACCTTAAAGAAGATAAAACTTATAATTATCTAGAGCTCAGATTTTTAGAAAAAGAACTATTTACCAAAGACTCTCTTAAGCGTTGGAATGATGATGCTTTAAGACCTGAAAGCTTGTATTTGACCTTAAAAAACTAATAGCATTAGCGTTCTAAAATGATTATCTCGTAGATTTTATACCGTAAAATAAAAACAAACAAAATTTTCTTCACTTAAGGTATGATTATTGCGATAAAATAGTTATTCTTGTAATGCAACAACAGAAGCATCACAAGAATAACTAACTACTTTGCCCTTAACTTTACCTACCATTGTTGTGATGAATTTTAAAAAGAAACTTCTTGTTGTAGATCAGTCTGATTCTACCAAAATTATCCTCGACCATTTTATAGGAAAAGAATTTGACATAATCCAGAAAAGTAACGGCTACGAAGCCATTGATTTTTTGAACTCTGGTGTTGACATTGATTTTCTTATTACTGAATTAAACCTCCCTCTATTGAATGGAAAAGAGTTAATACGAAAGCTCCGTCAGAGTCATCTTTTTTCCAATCTACCTATTCTATTGTTAACGGCAAGTTCAGAAAGCAAAGACCGCATTGAATGTATGAACTTGGGTGCTGACAATTACATAGAAAAACCTTTTAATCCTTTTGAAATTCAAGCTAGAATTAATGCTGTATTGCGTTTGTGCCAACGTACAAACTATATTCAGTAGCCTTTGAAGAGGTCATTTGTGGGATTCTATTTAGCTTTCTGAATATATATCCTTACTTTATGATTTTAATGCAATAAAACCGCAGAATCCCCAAGTGGCCTCTACAAATGAGTTTTATTTTTTGATTTTAGTACATAAACGCTAGCCCTTTTTCCTGAGGATGATTTGGCTTTTCCGTCCCTATCTTGAATATTAAATGCTCCTAATACAAGCTCTATATTTCCGTCTTTATCCAAATCGCCACAATCCATTACCATCCATTTTTTATCAGAAATCCCTTCTATAAAATGCGGAGTAAAGCCTTTTCCTGTATTCTCAAAATATAAAAAACCCTCTCCAGGATTTTGCTTTTTATCAGGAAAAAATGAGATAGCTGCAATATCCATATCTCCATCACCGTCAAAATCTTGACTTAGAGCTTTAGCTGCTCCGTGCATAGGATAGAAATATTGGTGCTTAAAATTCATTTTTCCATCGTTCAAATATACATGTACACCATGATAACGTTTTAGCGAGATAGAAGCGTCGGCATTATCGCCGTTGGTGTAAACTATATCTTGATAACCATCTTTGTTGATGTCAACTACTTGAATAAAACTAGAACCATAAATCGGAGGAAAACGCAAGACACGCTGTGGTTCAAAATTTCCATTCCCTTGATTTTTGAGTATCCAAATACCCTCATCACCTTGAGTTTGCAAAACCACAATATCAGGTAATTTATCGCCAGTTATGTCAGTTATACTGGCATTTCGAATACCTGAAAAACTCAATATTTCTTTCTTCAATTTAAAGTTTTGATCATACCACGTTAACTTTCCTATATCGTTACCAAATTCACAAATCAGATAATCAGGCGTACCATTAGCATCCAAATCTCCCACTGATATTTCGACAGGGCGACGGAGTTTTTCTACTAAGGTCTGAGGTGTGCTTTTTGAAATATTCCATAATTTTCCTAATGCTTGATCATTGGGATCCATGATTCCCATACCAAGCGCCATCATACTAACAGGTGTTTTTACAACATCCGAAACAGGACTTTCGGTTGGAACTTCTGAGATTTTCTGAAGTGTTTTATCCCATTTTTCCACACGATTTCTACCGCGATGCGCTACATATAAGGCTTGTTCATCGGGTAAAATTTTCACCATTGTTACTAAAGCAGGCTCGTTATTGGTATTTTCTAGTTTCTGTACATCAAACAAACCCGAAAGTCGTGTTGCTCTGACTTTTGCAGCTTGCGGAATAGGTTTTTCAGGAGCATTCTTAACATAAAAGTCCACAATTTTCTTCCAATCCTCTGGCGCCATAGCTGGTTCATCAGGATAAATATTTGCTACTGAAACCTCCATCATGTCTTCATAACTAATATTGGTGAGGTATCCCATTTTGTTTCCCATGCCAAGTCGTAAGGCCATTTTAGGTAAAATACCTTTAGCCCACCATTCTTTTTCGACAAGATTAGGAGAAGGATAAGCGTGACAAGCCACACAATGTTGTTGTGATAACTGCTCACCTGTCAGCTCAGAAGGAGTTAGTTTTTGGTTTTTCGCTTTGGTTGAGTCACACGAAATACTCAGAAGGGTATTGGTAATTAATAAGCTTAATATTATTGCTCGATTCATTATTGAGATTTAATTATATGATGCGTGTACACATCATTTTTGGATAATAATCTAGCAATTATGTAAATTTTGAAGGGCAAAAAAAGATTATTTTCATTTACTCGACCACACAGGCAAAATAGCCGATAAGTCCGTAAAAAAATAAAAGCACCTTTCGGGTGCTCTATTCTTTTTCTAAGATAAACTTTTTAAACAGTGCATCAGCTTGCCATACGGTAACTTCAGACAGCCATTGATTTTGCGGTTGAAAACATAATATGGGAGCATGTTTACAGCGATCAGTACATTCAATTTTCACAATTT
>NZ_JASHIE010000017.1:0-170279 GCF_030056655.1 Flectobacillus rivi | reverse complement strand
ATGAGCATTTGCCATAAAGGAGTAACCAAACATCACTTCAGTATCTATCTACCATTGAGTGATCGGTTTAACTCCCTCATGACCAAATATTATTTTGTAAGCGTAAATCTACAATGAGTTGTCCTTTGTCCTTGCCTAAAATAGGTTGCCTTTTAAATTTAGTGTATAGCTAAAAAAGCGCCGTAGGTGCGAAAGAACACCAATTATATTGAAGTCTTTCGTACTTACGGCGCTTTTTCTCAAACAGAAATATCTGTATAAGATTTCTAAAACACTATCTCCATTTTAATATCTGCACGAGAATATTCGGTTTCGCCAATTGGAACTTCGACGAAGCCTAATTTACGATACATCGTTAAAGCTGGTGTAAGTTGAGTCGAGGAAACTAACCATAGAACTGTTGCTCCCAAATCTTTTGCTGCCTGAATCGTATGCGCACATAGAACCTTTCCTGCTCCGATACCTTGATATTGCGGATTTACAGCCATTTTAGCCATTTCATAATCGGTATCGCTGTTTTTAACCAAGGCAACTGTTCCTACTACTTGATTTTGGTAAAGGGCAAAGAAAATCTGTCCTCCACTTTCCAAAATATATTTTTCAGGATTTTCCAGTTGCTCCACATCATGTGGTTCTACCTTAAAATACTTTTGAATCCATTCTAAATTCAAAGTCTTAAAATCCTCTTTATACTGAGGTTGATATGATTCGATTTGTATTAACTCCTTTGACATAACTCTATCATGCTATACGCTTTGAGCCATAGGCTTTTGGCAAATGGTTGATAAAAAGGTTACCCGTTAATGGTATATCAGTTATTGAATTGTACTCATCATCAGATTAGTACTATCAAATTAAGTTAGTGGGCAAAATTAAAATAATTTTACCCGCATTAAGCTCTAGGCTTTATGCTGTAGGCTAAAAGTTGAAATAAATTTCTCATGAAACAATTTAAGCTCTTTTGCCTAATGCCTATAGCCGAGAGCTTAAAGCCTACACAAAGATTTGCCCTTTAAGATACAAAACTGCTTTTCCTGCAATTTTGACTCTATCGCCTTCTAGTTTACACCATAATTCACCTTTACGAGGAGATATTTGCCAAGCTGTTAGTTCTGTTTTGCCGAGTTGTTCAGCCCAGTAAGGTGTCAAAGTAGTATGTGCCGAGCCTGTAACGGGATCTTCATCAATCCCTGATTGTGGTCCAAAGAAGCGTGACACAAAATCTACCTTACTTCCTTTGGCTGTTGCAATAATTCCTCTGGCCTCGATAGTAGCCATTTGTCGCAAATCAGGGCGAAGCTCCAATACCAATGTTTCATTTTCGAGCACGACCATATAATCCGACTTGCCTCGGTAAGTATGTAGGATATTTACGCCCAAACATTCATTCAAAGCTGGCAATGGCTCTACCTCCTTGATTTCGTCCGCAGGAAAATTCAACTCTAATAAATCATCTTGTTTCTGAACCGTTAAAATGCCACTTCTTGAGAAAAACTCGATAACCTCATGCTTATAGCCTAACTCAGTAAATAATACATGTGCTGTTGCCAAGGTAGCATGTCCACACAAATCAACCTCTACCGTTGGGGTAAACCAGCGAATATGAAAACGAGTGTCAGTTTCTTGAACAAAAAAGGCTGTTTCAGCCAAATTATTTTCCAACGCGATTTTTTGCATTAGATCATTAGGCAGCCATGACTCTAGCGGACAAACTGCCGCTGGATTTCCTCCAAAAACTTGAGAAGAAAACGCATCTACTTGATAAATAGGAATTTGCATTGTATTACAGTTGAAGTTTATGTAGTTGGGTTATAGCTTTCGGGCATCAGCTCTGAGCTTTGAGAAAGCATTTCTTATTTTCTATTGCTCAAAAATTACTAATAGGAGCTATTTCGATTTCTCGTCTATATATTTTTGATAGTAATCTATATAAAAACCATCTTTCAAAAAATACTGCTCGAATGCCTCCACAGAACGCATTAAATCATGTGCTTCTTTGCTAATCAATTGTTGATTAACCGTTTTGATATTGTCCCAAATTTCTTGCAACTGCGGTAAAAAAGCCCAGCCTTTTTCTGTCAGTTTCAAGATACGTTTACGAGCATCCTCAGGCGACTTTTCGGACATAACCCAGCCTTTCTTCTCTAATTCTTTTACAAATTGAATCACCGCAGGATGTGAAATATTCAGATGCTCTGAGGCTTCCATCACACCGATAGATTCCTTTTGAGACAACAAGTAAAAAAGAGGAAACCATTTGGGTTCAAAATCGATACCGTGTACACGGTACACATTAATGGCCTGCTTAAAAACCAATTCGGCAAGACGTTTCATCCTACTCGCAATCGCCAAAGGGCCTAATTCTTTAATAATATCCATTTTATGTAATCAGTTACGTAACTAGTTACTAAATTAATTATTTATTTTAACTAAAAAAATAAAAGATGAGAATTTTATGATAGTCGGCTAAAAGTTGACTGCTCCTAGCCGACTACCAGACACTATCTATCTAGGATTTCGGCATTACCTTCGGTCATTTTCAACACCTTTGAAACACAGGCAGGTATCTCACCCTCGTAATGTGTTACGTAAAGCAATGTTTTATTCAATTTGACACAAATTTCATCTACCAAATCTCTAAAATAACGAATATGCTGTTGGTCTAGACCTTGACAAGGCTCATCTAATACCAATAAAGGAGGGTTCTTAATCAAAGCTCTTGCCAGCAATACCATACGCTGTTCGCCTGTAGAAATTTCAGAAAAACGCTTTTGCGATAAATGCTCAATTCCCAATAAGCGAAGATATTTTTCGGCTAACTCTTGTTGCCCAGGCTTTAATGCTTGATACAACCCGTTGGTATTGTACAATCCAGAAGCTACTGCTTTGAACACCTCTGTTCTTTTGGTAAAAAACAAATGTAGTTCGGGCGACACAAAGCCTATTTTGCCTTTAATATCCCAAATCGACTCCCCTGAACCTCTCTTACGATCAAAAAGGTCAAAATCATTGGCATAACTTTGTGGATTATCGGCGTTGATGAGACTTAGAAGCGTAGATTTCCCAGAACCATTTGGTCCTAATACAGCCCATTTTTCACCACGTTTTACTTCCCAGTTGAGCGTATTCAATACTTTTTTACTTCCATAACTTACGTTTACGTTACGCATACGAACAGCGTAGTCGAAGTTATCTTGACTTGTACTCGATGCCAAAAGTTCTTCTAGCAAAGCATGATCTAACTTTACTTCCTGTGTAGCTTCTGCCTCTATGCTTTTTTTCAATTCAAAAACATTGGTAATACAAGTCGGTATTTCGTCGGGTGTAGTTACCAATATAATATGCGTACCATGTTGCGAAATAGCGTTGATAGCTTCATGCAATATCGCTCTGGAAGCAACATCTAAACCCACAAATGGGGTATCCAACAACATCACTTTAGGACGTTTGAGAAATGAGCGAGTTAGTAAAGTACGACGAGTTTCTCCGTTTGAAAGAGTCATTAATTTACGTTCAAGCAGATGTTCGATACGTAATACTCTGGCGGCATTCAAGAGTTCCTCTTCGGTATATGGCGAAGGTGGTAATTGAACCGATTTTTCATCAATTGTACCAATAGGTTTCATTTGGTCTGTCAAAAACTCACGAACTGTCGGCGAGTTTTCGGCATCATATACGTTGAAACGCTGCTGGTAATATTGTGCGGCAGAATTCAGGATACGGTTTCCTGAATAATCTCTTGACACCAACTCGATTTTATCTTTCAGCAATTGTCCTTCTTCCAAAAAATGGAATTTTACTTTTCCTCCCACAAATGGAATTTTACCTGCCAAAGCTTCTAATAAGGTGGTTTTACCCGAACCATTTTCACCAACAATAGCCCAATGCTGTTGGTCTTCTATTTGCCAAGTGAGATTACGAACGACAATTTTTTCAAATTTTCTGAGAGCTGTATTTTCTAAACTGATAAAAGGAGTCATTATATTTTATTGGTTAACCATGCTTTTTCATTACTAAAGTTTCAAAAATAATGCTTTTTAAATGCCAAAGGGTTGACTCCAGTCAGCTTTTTGAAAGTTCTGTTAAAATAAGACATACTTTCAAAACCGCAATCGAAGCAGGTTTCTGTCACATTTTTATCTAAAAGCAATAAATTTTTGGCTTGATTGACCCGATAATGATTTAAAAATTCGATAAAAGTCAATCGTGTCATTCTCTTAAAATAACGGCAAAAAGCCGCTTCTGAAAGATTGGTCATCTCGGCGACTTCGCCCAGTTCTATTTTGCGCTGATAGTTTTCATCAATAAACTGATACAGGCGTTTGATACGTTCTTGGTCTTTTTTGTTGTACTGATTTTCGACAGGCTTCTCATGTAAAAGTTCGTATTCAGTCGTATTGGCGAGTAACTGAAAAATACTAAGTACTTCCAAAAACTGCTCAAAGGGTGGAATTGTACGAATATTTTTCATTCTTTCGGCCAATGCTACCTTCACATTTTCGCCGAAAGCGATACCATATTGCGAACGCTCAAACAGCTCAGCTATTCCTTTGAGTTCGGGCGTTTGGCTAAGTCCATTTCCCAAAAATGATGGACTCAATTGCAAAACTACTTTCTCATAATCCTCCGTCTTGACCATATAATCAAAATTGAGATGCGGAATATTGGAGCCAATCAACACCAAATCATTGTAACGATAACGTGATATATGTTCGCCCACATGCCGAGTTCCATCCGTGCCCTCGATATAGACCAGCTCGATTTCGGGGTGAAAATGCCAATAAAAAATCTGACTCAATCTTGGATTTTGCATAATCCGAAATGAGCTATTAGAGTCTGGCGAAAATTCTTCTAGAATGAGTTTCATAGTTCACTCCTAATGGGTTTTAAGACAAAATCTTCAAAATACCGTTTAAGCACACTCAACTAGCTTGTGAGCTTGCTACGAATTTGTCAAATTTTGAACTTTATTTATCCAATTACAAATCATTATTTATGAAAAAATCAAAATTGTTCAAAAAATGGCAATTATTAGCCAAGATTTTGACTATTGCAATAGGTTAAATTTGTATAACAATTTCAATAACAGATATTACTAAACTAACAAGACCATGCAAATGACTCCAACAATGGCTCCGACGATGATGGCCAATCAAAATCATAAAGATATTCCAGGCAATCCTTCTACTGCGACAAGTAGCAAAATCGGTTTGAACGATCGTAGCAATGGCAAACCCTTACGTGTATTGAGCGAAGAAGATTGGCAATTTTGGATTCACAATGGATATGTAGTCATCAAAAATGCTATCTCACGTGAGCAAGCAGCTAAAACCGCAGCGTTTCTTTGGGAGTTTGAGGAGAAAGACCCTAATAATTCTGACACGTGGTATTCGGCACCAAGAGCTGAAATGCAAATGAAAGAATTAGTAGGTAGTGGCATGGTCGAGGTTTATAACCATCAGTTGTTATGGGAAAATCGTCAGGCGCAACGCGTGTATGACGCCTTTGTGGACGTTTGGGGTACCGAAAAATTGTGGGTAACGATTGATAGAGCCAATCTCAACTTTCCGATGCGCCCTAATCATATTTTCAAAGGCTTTATACACTGGGATTATGACCCTGAAACTCGCCCTCAAAATGTACAAGGAGTCTTGGCATTAGCAGACCAAACAGACGAAAATATGGGCGGTTTTCAGTGTATTCCAGAGCTTTATCGTACTTATGATACTTGGAAATTGACTCAACCAGAAGATAGAGATAGATTTAAGCCAGATACCACTGGACTTGAAGAGCATTTTGTAAAAGTAAAACTAGAAGCTGGCGATTTGCTTATTTTCAATAGTACACAGCCACATGGTATTCGTCCAAATAAAAGTGAGGACAAAGTACGTATTGCCCAATATATTTCGATGATGCCAGCCGAGGAAGATAACGAGGCTTTGAAAAATTGGAGAATCAACTCATGGAAAAACCGTATCGCTCCTGAAGGATATGCATTCCCAGGCGACCCAAGAAACTTTGAAAGAGACCGCTACGAAACAGCAGTATTATCAGATTTAGGGAAAAAATTACTTGGACTTGACAGTTATTGAATAATTGAATGAATTCTGATTGAGTGATTTTTGAATAATCTATCGACTGAATACTTGATAAAATCACTCATTCTCTAAATCATAATTAACATACAACCATGCAGTTATATACAACTTTAAATACAGGACAAACTATGCCTTTGTTGGGGCTTGGCGTGTATGATATGTACAACCAAGAAGCTGAACAAGCCGTAGAGTGGGCAATAGAAACAGGTTATCGATTAATAGATACGGCTTCGATGTATGAAAATGAGGTCGAAATTGGGAATGCCATTCGAAACAGTAACATCGCTCGAGGTGAGTTGTTTGTTACGACCAAGGTTCATAACCAAGACCAAGGCTATGATTCTACTTTGAGAGCCTTTGAGCAAAGTCTCAAAAAACTATCGATTGATTATATAGATTTGTATTTAGTGCATTGGCCTGTTAAGGCAACTAGAAAGGAAACTTGGTTGGCTCTTGAGCATCTATATCAAGAAGGAATGGTTCGCTCAGTTGGGGTAGCAAATTATCTTTCCCCTTTCTTAGAGGAGCTTTCTGAATACGCAAATATAGTCCCTGCGGTCAATCAAGTGGAATTTAGTCCCTATTTATTTCTGGAAGATTTATTAACAGAATGTCAAGTAAAAGGTATTCAGTTGCAAGCCTATACGCCATTAGTTCGTGGGCAAAAGATGACTGACCCAAGACTTGTTGCTTTGGCAGAAAAATATGGAAAAAGTCCCGCCCAAATCATTTTACGTTGGGCACTCCAACATGGAGTTTCTACTATTCCGAAATCATCCAATCTCAAACGGTTGAAGGAAAATATTGATATTTTTGATTTTGCTATTTCTTCTGAGGATATGCGATTGATTGATGGTTTTGATGAACAATTAAGAGTAGTCGATGACCCTATGGAGATGTTTTATTGATTTTTAGGGGCAGAGGGTACAGGGGCAAAGGCAAAGAGGCACAGAGTGTGAGAAAATCTCTCTACCACTAGACGCAAATATTGCGCCTTTACCGAAAATCCCTTTGCCCCTCTGTGCCTGTTCCCTCACACAGACGCAAACATTTCGCCTCTACCGAAAATCTCTTTGTGCCTCTTTGCCTGTTCCCTCCAGACGCAAGCATTGCGTCTCTACCGAAAATCCCTTTGTGCCTCTTTGCCTGTTCCCTCCAGACGCAAGCATTGCGTCTCTACTGAAAATCTCTTTGCCCCTCTGTGCCTTTGTGCCTGTTTCCTTACACAGACGCAAGCATTGCGTCTCTACCGAAAATCCCTTTGTGCCTCTGTGCCTTTGTGCCTGTTCCCTCCAGACACAAGCATTGCGCCTCTACTGAAAACCTCTTTGCCCCTCTGTGCCTTTGTGCCTGTTCCCTCCAGACACAAGCATTGCGCCTCTACTGAAAACCTCTTTGCCCCTCTGTGCCTTTGTGCCTGTTCCCTTTCCGTTGAATAGTTTTTATTGTTTTTCAAGCATCTACGTTTCTTTTTTTTGTAAAATGCAACGAATTTTACATTCAAATAAAATTTGCCAATAAGAAAATTCAACATGAGAAAATTTACCTTATTATTCTTTATTCTTGCTATTGGAATTTACTGGAGCTGTAAACAAGAAGTAACCGTGGATTTACCCAAAGAGACCTCATTTTATATCGTAGGTGACTGGGGAAGGATGGGACAATATGCTCAGACTTCTATTGCTAAACAAATGGATAAATCGGCTAAGTTAACACCCATCGACTTTATTTTCTCGACAGGTGATAATTTTTATGAAAATGGTGTAGCCGATGTCAACGATGCGCACTGGAAACAATCCTTTGAGCAGGTATATAGCGGTTCTAATATTTTGAAAAACTGGTATATCACCCTTGGTAATCATGATTATATGGGTAATCCTACAGCACAATTGGATTACGCTAAAATCAATAAGCGATGGATTTTGCCTAATAGATATTATTCTTTTGTACGTGAAATGGCCAATAACAACAATGTTCGATTTGTGATTATTGATACTACGCCACTCATCAACGAACACAGAACGAATGCTTTTATGCACTCGGATATTTTGTCGCAGGATACTCAAAAGCAATTAAAATGGTTAGATAGTACCTTGAGTGTGAGTAAGGAGAAAATCAAGATTGTGGTAGGACACCATCCTATGTATTCGGCAGGAACAGGTAGAGGTGACCAAGCAGAAATCATTAGTATTATCAAACCCCTATTGAATAAATACAAAGTACAGTTATATATTTCGAGCCATAGCCATAATAGCCAATATCTAAAGGCTCCAGACCTAGATACTGAACTATTGGTGAGTGGCGGAGCTGCGTATGCTAATGATATTGTCCGAAAAGAACATCCTTATTTGCTTTTTGGCACTAATACTCCAGCTTTTACCTCAGTCAAAATCAAGGATAATTTGATTACCACAAGCTTTGTGGATAGTACCGGAAAAGTGCTATATTCGAAAGATAAACTAATTGTTCCATAAGTTGTGCCATAAAATGTCGTATATTAGCACATTGGAATCTAGAACTAGCACACGGTACAACTTTTTAGGTGTAACACAAAAACTATTGATTAACAGCAATGCCTACAATTTCTCATTCTGAATATCTAAATGCACTCAGGATTATTAAAGAGTACGAGGAGCAGAAACTAAACGCAGGAAATTTTTTAGAAACGCTTAGCGCCAGTAAAAACCTAAAGCGCTTCCTCCAAGACCACAATGTTGTGAGTTTTGATCAGTTGGTTGAACTTTTCCAGAACGGTACCATGAACTCATGGTCGGGATTTGGTAAAAAGCTTTTATTGGAGATAGATGAGCTTATCCAAAAAAGTACTGCCTTACAATAGTTCAAGTTCAGCAGTAAAAGTTATTAGTATATCTGTTATCAGAAACACTATTAAATGATTTTATGTGCTGATAAAATGAACTACAAAAAAAGCTGAGAAGATTCGTCTTCTCAGCTTTTTTATTTTATCTAGCTTTAGGTTATAAGCCGTAGGCATTAAGCAGGAAACCTTCTATTAATGCATAAGAAGTATTTTTGCTGAATGTCTATTGCCATAAGCCTACAGCTAATTTATTTTCTAATTACTGCTCCGATTTCTTTCTCGAATCCAGCCATTAAACGCTCCATTGTTTTGTCAATTACTTTATCTGTCAATGTTTGTTCATTGTCTTGTAAGATAAAGCTTACCGAGTAAGACTTTTTACCCTCGCCCAAGTTTTCGCCTTGATATACATCGAATACGTTGATTTGGCGCAACAAGTTCTTCTCATACTGTTTTGCCAATTTCTGGATTTGGTCAAACGTAACTTCTTTATCTAATACTAGCGAAAGGTCACGACGAACTTCAGGGAATTTAGACAATTCAGTAAATACCACGTTTTCTTTGTATTGTTTGAACAAATAGTCCCAATCCAAATCAGCATAGAATACCGCTTGTTTTACGTCGGCTGCCTTCGCCAATTTTGCTTTTACCAAACCAAGACTAACACATTCTTTTTTGTTGATAACATAGTTCAAGCCATATTCAAAAGTAGCAGAACCTTCGATTGGTCTTGTTTGGAAATCTTTAAAACCTAGACTTTTCAACAATTTAGTAACTACATTCGCCAAAGTGTGGAAAGAAATCTTTTCAGATTTTGCCTGCCAAGTCTCTGCCGAAATATTACCTGTTATGTAAATCGCTAAATGGCGTTTTTCTACGTATTTGTCGTTTACTTTATGATAAGTTTTCCCGAAATCAAACAATTTCAAATCCTTCTGGCGACGGTTGATATTGTGAGCCAATACTTCCAAACCTGAGAAAACCATTGATTGACGCATAACCGCCAAATCTTCTGATAACTTGTTTAGAATTTCAACATTCTCACCTTGTAAATCACTTTGAATCAAAGCAGCATAAGAAGGCTTTGTCAAAGAGTTGGTAATGATTTCAGAGAATCCACTCCCAGCTAATCCTGTAGCAATTTTCCATTGTAATTTATCACGGTCTTTTGCAGGGAAATCGGAAAGATAGTCTGTTCCTAAATTTTCTGAAAGTTCAATATTGTTGAAACCGTACACACGTAAAATCTCTTCAATAATATCTGCTTCACGCGTAACATCAACACGGTATGGAGGAACAATCGCTGTAAAACCAGCTTCAGTTTCTTCGGTGATTTGAATATCTAACGATACCAAAATAGACTTGATAAGCTCTTTTTCTAATTGTTTACCAATCAATCTATCAATATTTCTGTACGTTACAGGTACTACAAAATCTTGAATTGGAGTTGGATAAAAATCTGAAACTTCGGAAGCAATCACACCGCCTGCTAATTCTTGAATCAACAAGGCTGCATATTTTAAAGCATATAGTTTAGCATTTGGATCAGTACCACGCTCAAAACGGAAAGAAGCATCCGTTTTTAATCCATGACGTTGTGCTGTTTTACGAACAGAAGCAGGATCAAAATACGCTACCTCCAAATATACACGAGTTGTTTCGTCTTTGATACCCGAAGTAGCACCACCAAACACACCCGCAATACCCATTGGTTCTTCAGCATTACAAACCATCAAATCTGTTTCGCCTAAAGTACGCTCAACTTCATCAAGTGTGGTAAACTTAGTCCCTGCTGGTAAAGTTTTTACCAATACTTTTTGACCTTTGATAGCACTCCAATCATAAGCGTGCATGGGTTGTCCCAAACCATGACAAATGAAATTGGTAATATCAACGATGTTATTGATAGGACGCAAACCGATGGTAATCAACGCATTTTGTAACCATTCTGGTGAAGGTTTTACCGAAACGCCATCGATAGTTACACCACAGAAACGTGGACAAGCCTGTGCATCTTCCACAACAAGCTCGATTGGGAAATTTGTATTGTCTACTTTGAAAGCCTCCACTGATGGCAAGGTAATCTCACGACCCGTAGCAGCTTTAATATCACGAGCTACACCCCAGTGAGATGCAGCATCGGCACGGTTTGGTGTCAAACCGATTTCAATCATATAATCTGCCTCAAGGTTGAAGTATTTGGTGGCAGGTGTACCATTTGGCAAATCTGTATCCAATACCAAAATACCATCATGCGAAGATCCGATACCAATTTCGTCTTCTGCACAAATCATCCCTTCAGACAAATGTCCGTAAGTTTTTTTACTAGAAATAGCAAACACAGGTTTTCCTTCTTTGTCATAAAGCGTTGTTCCAACTGTTGCTACAATCACTTTTTGACCAGCGTCAACATTGGCTGCTCCACAAACGATTTGTGAGGGAGTTTCTTGTCCAACATCTACTGTAGTAAGGCTCAATTGCTTTTCTTTCACCATAAATCGTTCGCAAGTAAGTACTTCGCCAACAACAAAGCCTTGTAACCCACCTGGGATAGAATCGTGACGCTCGATGCCCTCTACCTCCAAACCAGTACCTGTCAACATTTGGTCTAGCTCTTCGGGAGATTCATTAATTTCGATGAACTGTTTAAGCCAATTAAGTGAAATTTTCATTGTGTATAAAATTAGATAATACCTTGCTAGTGCAATCTTGTTTACTCAAGTATTGGGAAAGTGCTTTAGCACCTGAGTAATGATATTATGAGTTGTTGTTTTTCCGTATTTGTAATTGAGAGCGCAAAGTTACAAGTTTTACGCTTTTTGTACTTGCTTGATTAAAACAAAAACTCCGTAAGTCCTTGAAAAACTTACGGAGTTGGTCATTAAGGGATTATTCAGGGGTTTTTATAACTTCAAAACCATCTGCGCTCGGTCGGCTTTTGAGATTTTTTTGTAAAAATCTATTAATTCAGCGAAGTCATTGGCCTTATATTTTCCATTATTGCGTGTAAACTTACGAGTCAACAACAACTTAGTACCTTGTAATTGGTACTTTACTTGGAAGGTTCCAAATTTTGAGGTGAAGCTTACATCAGTTGGCAACGCCTCCACAGCCTGATAAGTTGGTAGTTGAATTTCTATCTCGTCATTATAGGAGATATTATTAAATAGCTCAACATCCATTGTGCGAGGCTCAGAGCCTGATGATGGTACACCATCTTCTTTGTAAAAAATGGATGGAGTCACAAATAATCTCGATCCACTTGGGGAGGTTAATTTCTTCAAGTCCGCATCAAAAGCAATTTGAACACTTGGTATTTTATCTCTATTTTCTTGTAATGCAATTTTACTCAAATGTGCATTGCCCAAATAAAAGCTCTTTAAAAGAGAGGTCGTTGTCTTTTCCTGATTATTTTCATGAATTAAACCAACGACATCGTCATAGAAGATACCTTTGAAATTAGCATCAATTTTTGCCTTTGCTGAACCATCAGCACCTAATTCCATTTTGACTTTTCGGCTAACTTGATTGTCTTTTGCAGACAAAGCAGGTGTTTTGACCAATACGCCTCCAGTAGGTGTAGCCAAAAGAGTATGACGGTTGGCAGTAAAATTGGATAAATACCCAAAAGGATTCGTCTGAGAAGTACATTCAAGCCAAATGGTATCTTTGGGCATAGGCACACACAAAATCACGTGGTTGAATTGTTGTGCTGGAAAGTCCGTCAGAATATCGGCGGTCGCTTCCCCTGCTTTTATCGAAGCATAATGCGACTCGACACCAATAGTTTTCAACATAGCTTTTGTAAAAAAACTTAGTGCCTTACAGTCTCCATATCCTTTTTCGGCTACTAAAGATGCCTCGAAAGGTTGTAAGCCACCAATACCCAGCTGAATACTGATATATCGGGTATGCTGTTGTAAATATTCATATACCTTTTTGACCTTAGCCTCTTGTGATGTTTCTCCCTTGACCAGTGTCTGGATTTCATTCACTACTCTAGGAGGTAGCGTTTCTCTTCCTTTGTTGAGCAAATTATCAAACTCTCCAACTTTTTGCCAAGAAGAAAAATCACCTTTGTATCCATCCATTTCAAAAGTAGCAGGAGCTGTCCAAACACCCGGGCCACGCTCAGACCAAGCAGGAGCATAAGGCTCATGTGCCTTAATCGGGAGATTGCTAACTTTCCATTTATACACCGTATTAGCACCATTCTGAGATTTTTCGACCGATGCCACGCCATTGATTTCCTTATATCGTAATTGCATATTGGCAGGCATCTCTATTTGTAAGCTACTGGCTTGTACTGACACATCGTCGGTATCATCACCAGGGAACCATGATTCATAGTAAGCCATTCTCTTATCGGACACTTCGTAGGAATACTCTACCGTAAATGGAAAGTTCGCATAGTTGAATTGTACCGATTTATAACGATAATCATCGAAGAGATTGGTTTCTGATACGTTACCTATGTCGTTTATTTCCTCTTTTTTGAGCTTACGAAGCTTATTGCCTGCAGCATCGTAAAGTACGCCTTCGAGGTCGGTTACTTTCGAAAGTTTGTTGTAATCGATATAGAGATGCCCATATTTGAGCCCTTCTTCATCAAGAATTGTAATAACTGTATGTTTTTTTCTAGTTAAAAAACCTTCATTTTTTACAATTAATAGATTTTCGTCTGTACGAATTACTGCGTGAGCCTTTTCCTTTAATTTATCAGGAATACCTTGTACATTCCAAACAACTGTTTGAGCTGCAATAGGATAAGCAAAGCACATTAGTAATAAAACTTTTAGCAATCGTGTAGTAAACATCATAGTATTATTTTTTTTGAAGAACAATCATTTGGTTGTGTTTAGCCACAATATGGTCATAAAGGGAACGAATAGCCTGATATTCGTCGGCACTATAAATAGATTTTTTGAGTAATATTTGGCTTGTAACGTTGATCTCTTTTCCTGCGGGGTCTTGTGTTACAGAGAAATAGAATCTTCCTCCATCCTGCGGCAAAGCTGCCCGAATACCCTTGGGAAGTTCGGCAATGCTATATCCCTCAGGAATAATGTATTTGCAAGTAATAACTTCTTCGGTTGGATAGGTAAAGTCAACAGGAAATGAACGGTCGGCATTAGGAAAAGGATGCTCGGTTGTACCTTCATAAGGAATTGTTTTGAGGTATATTTTTCCATTAACTTTATTATATCCTTCAGTATTTTTACCAGTTATCATAATCACGGGTTGGCTCCCAGCATCAGCATTAATGAACCCTTCGAGTTCTATCTTAGGTTTGTCGATACTTGAAAACCCATTACGTAATTTTTCGATAAATTTTTCTTTCCCTAGTGTATTGTATTGCGAACGATAATCAATAGCTTGGTAACCTACTCCTGTGTATGAAATTTGACTTTCCAGCTCTGGTTCGTTGGGACTAAACGTAAATTCCATGTTAATTTTCGTACCACTTTTCTCTGAAGTTTGAATAGGTATCCATTGAGATTTGTTATAAATCAACAGGCGTCCTTCGCCAACCATACAATACTCTGGCAATAGCCCCCATTGAAGATTTTTGTCAGTAACATCCAACAGTACGTTTTGTCCATTAATATTTACCTGTGCCAAGGTATAATTGAATCTCGAAATCATAGGATAATCCTTCCAAATTCGACCATGGTCACGAGTGCTAATAACCACAGGCTTGGCAGCTATGCCAACCTGACGGAGCAATGAGATGAGTAATAAATTAAGCTCTGAACTAGAACCCGTTTTGCGATTGAATACCTCTTTGAGTGAACTTTGAGTAAACAAGCGCTTATTTCCATCCCATGTAAAATTACTTTGAACGTATTTGTACACCTCTTTGGCAAGCTCAAGGGTATCTGTTTTCTGACTTTTTAGACTTTGAGCAACAGCATCAAATGCTGATATTTTGCCTATTCGACCACCAAAATCATCATCCATGAGTAATTGTTTATCAAAGTCAGGCCAGTCCATCGATAGCTTTTTGGCAGTATCCATTCCTCGTACAATATATTCGGCTAATTCGAAGTGAAGTTTACGAGTGAAATCATCTAAATTAGCAACATACTTTTCTTGTTTCATGGCAGGAATGTCGACCATTAGCCATCTACAAGATCTAAAATTATCAGAGGTATTACATTTTTCTTCCGAAAGTTTTCCTTCACAATATTGCATCAACATTCGATAGGCAAAATTGGTTGGACTTCCAAAAGTATATTCACTACGCTCGCAAGGAATGTCTGTTTGAAAATCCCAATCTTTGGGTTTGAAAGGAAAAGGAGAGCGTATCACATAGGAATATTCTATAATGGAGCCCTCTTTTACTTTGGGCAAGGTAAAACTTACTTTATCGAAGGACTTACTGTATTTAGTTTTAAAAATATCCTTTGCTTCAAGCTCATCAATTTCGATGACGTCTTTATTAAAATTATACGTTCTGCCTTTTACCTCCTCTGCAAGTTCAATATCCTGCTGATTGCTGTCGATATATAGGTAGAGAGCCTTAGTAGCACGTTCAAAAGCACTTTTTTTCAAGATTTTAATTCTTATAAAATGCTGATAGGCGATTTCATATCCACCTTCTGAATTTTGATACACCCAGCCATTTCCATAATTGGTCATGATATAAGCCTCAGCGGAAGAGTCTTTGGGATAAACTTTTTTAATCAGGTCTTCAACTGTAACTTGTGGAAACTTAGGCAAGTCTTGTTGGGCATTGGCCATAAAAGCCATTGAAAGCATTAGTAGTAAAATAGTTACTTTTTTCATTAGTGTTAAGGTTTATTTGGGTTGTTCAGGAAAGAATATGTTTGATGAGAATCAATTTTGATATTACAGAAAGGACATTTCGAGAGTAGCATAAACTCGTATCGCAGAAAACTCATAGTTTTCCCACTTTTTAATAGCCAAATTGGTCGTCTTTTCAAGAGAAAAGACGACCTCAAAATAGCAGCAATGACGTTTTCAAATTTTTGGATCGTTACATCTATTACTTCTTCTTCAACACAATCTGTTGGAGGTTACGTTGTTCTATCAAATCAAAGACTTGTCTCAAATCATGATATTCCTCCGCATAGAAATACGTTTTCTTAACAAATAGCTTGTTCATAAAAGCAATCTGATTCCCATTGGCAAATATTTGATATGTATAATTGACCATTTTGTCGGGCGTAACAGCTTTTACTGATTTGGGCAATTCTTCTACCACATAGCCCTCAGGAAGATTGATCATAATGGTAGAAAGGTCGTCCTGCAAATACCCAAAGTTGACAGGAAACTTGCGGTCTTTATTGTGAAAAGGGTTTTCGGTATCGATTAAGCCAAAGCTAGGTTTGATATACATACGCTCGCCAAGGATATTGACAGCTTCTGATACTTCGGCATCAATAGAAATAGTAAAAGCATCTTCATATTTGCTCTGACCTGTCACTTTAAAGGATTTGATTTGAAGGTTGGGATATTCCTTTTTCAGGTATTCACCTAAAGCTTTTTCACCTTCCTTCTGATAGACTTTACGCATAGCCATAGCTGCATACCCTTGAAAAAGTAAATCTCCCTTTATCTCAGCATCGCCATTGGCTTTTACGGTGACCAATACGCTTTGAGCGGCAGTATATTTTTCTTTCGGGGTAATTTCAACCCATTCTCCAGTACCCGAAGCTACGATTCTTCCTTGCTGATTAAGACAACGAAATGGCACGCTACCTGCTTTACACATAGGATCGGTGGCATCTAATAACAACCATTGCTGATTAGGCATCAAAACGCCAGCTACCACATAATTAAAGCGCTTTTCCAACACCTGTGTCTCATTGACCATACCATGATTACGAGTACTCAAAATCAGGGGTTGGGCTTCGTATTTGAGTTCTTTCAAAATAGCTACTAGCAAAAGATTTAAGTCTGCGGAGTTTCCTAGCTTACTTTCCAATACCTTTTTACGAGTATTCGAGCCATACATACTTGCATCACCGTTCCAAAGTACTGCTTTTTGAACGTAATCAAGCACTTTGTTTAAATGCGCCAAAGTATCTGAATCTGTCCGTTTTAGGAAAGGTACAATATCTCTAACGGTGCCATCAGGTTTGGCAAGTTTACCAAACGAGTCATAGCCCAATAATGCTGCATCCAAATTTTCCCAAGTCAATGAAAAGTTTTTACTAATGCCATTGGGTGGTACATACGCCGCGATTTCGAACTGTATCTTAGCTGTAAAGTCTTCTATGGTAGTTGTGTAAGGCTCTTCTTTGATAGCAGGGGCATCTTTTACGGCTAAATGATATTCCGTACTTGCATAACTAGACCCTTCAAGCATGAGGCTCGATTGCTCTTGTTTGGAAATGACAAAAGGCTCATACCCTTGCGTATGTAATCTAAACATATAGAAATTAGGAGCATTTACCCAATACTCGCTCCAAAGCGTAGGAATCGAATGCTGAAAACGCCACGTAGGAATTTCGGTATCATAGTTGGATTGGATTTGATACGTAAACTCAACTACGCTACCTTCCTGAACATTGGGTAGCGTAAACTTGTGAGAAGTAAAGTTTTTGTCAGATTTGTTCTCAAAAATGGCTGTTTTTTCCAATTTGTCAACCTGAACTTTACCACCCACCAAACGGTACGTTGCCCCTTTGATTCCTGAAATAGATTCTTGATTTCCCCCTCTTGTTATTGTCTCGAAGGTAGCCCAATCATAACCAGATTTTTTTAAAATCTTGATACGGCGATGGTGGGTAAACATGGTCTTTAGACCAGAAGAATAGTAGGCATAAGTCAAGGTTGCATAGTCACAAAGAATCACTGCTGATGCAGAAGAGTCAATCGAGTAAACTTTGGCTTCGAGGTCTGATGTGGGAATATCACCAAATTTGATCGGTGATTTCTGAGCCAAAAGGCCGTTAAAACTGAAGATTAAAGCAATTAGCAATACCTTAAACTTAAGTGCAGAAAAATAATTCATTTTGTATGAAAAGTTAGTTTATTATTTCAATTTTAGAGAAAATAAAAAACTTCAGCAACAATTTATATAGAAATATTTACTATTTCTGATTAAGAGGCTTTTAGCGCTATTTATCAAAAATATTTTTGCTTATTTTATATACTTTTTTTTAGATTTTTTACAGATTAAAAAATACCCTAACGTTTAATATTTAAACGCTTCTGGAGTGTTTATTCTATTGATTATTAAAGTATGTTTGTAACAGTCTTCATTTGATTGTATTTCTCTAAATCTAGTTCCAACTCAATAGTTTCACCATGCGTACAATTGTTGTTCCTCCTTCAAAAACCTTCAAAGATGCGGCCATAAAAGCCTCGATATCTATCTTTATTTTTATTGTGGTGTATATCACCTTGTTTCTCCTTGCACTTGGCTTAACAGCGGTACTTAGTACACTTGGAGTAAGTATAATGGCGCTAAAGGTGAGTATCTGGACCATACTTTTGGGAGCTGGCATCATTAGCGTTGGGATATTGGTCTTGATTTTTCTGGTAAAATTTGTATTCAGTAAAAACAAAACGAATCTCGATGGCTATACCGAAATTACGAGAACCGACCAGCCGCAACTCTTTGCACTCATCGACGAAATTGTCATGCAAGTAGGTACGAGCTTTCCTAAAAAAGTATATCTCACCGCCGATGTCAATGCTTCAGTATTTTATGACTCAAACTTTTTGAGTATGTTTCTACCGATTAAAAAGAATCTCCAAATCGGTATTGGACTGATGAATAGCCTGACCCAAGATGAACTCAAAGCGGTGCTTGCACACGAATTTGGGCATTTTTCTCAAAAATCCATGAAAATTGGTAGCTATGTCTATTATGCCAATCAGGTCATTCACAACCTTTTATTTCAGAATGATTCGTTTGGGTCTTTGATTGACAAATGGGCTAATCTTCATTGGATTATTACCTTGGGGGTGCGTGTGGCGATTTATATCATTATTGGTATTCAGAAAATTCTTCAGTTTTTCTACAAACTTATCAATCTAAATTACCTCAAACTTTCGCGCGAAATGGAGTTTCATGCCGATGCCATTGCTGCTCACGTGGCAGGATCAGATGCACTGGCAAATGCTCTTTTAAGAATCGACTTGGCGAATACTGCCTATTATACGGTTTTGAACTTTTATGAAAAAAATATCAGTAAAGCACAGATTACTAGCAATATTTATCCACAGCAAAGTTGGATAATGAAATCTATTGCCGAAATCAATGATGTCCCACTAAATCGTGATTTACCACAAGTAACCTTGGAAAAGTTTGATAAAATCAGCCAATCCAAACTCGTTGTTGAAGACAAATGGGCTACTCACCCAAGCATGAATGAAAGAGTGCAACATCTTCACAAACTCAATATTCACCAACAACAAGCGCATCAGGATTTAGCGATTCGTTTATTACAAAACCCACAAGATATACTGCAACACCAAACAGCACAATTATTTGCGTTGGTACAATATGATAAAGCCACAGAGGTGGTGAGTTATGAACAATTTGTGGATAAAATACAGGAAGAAAAAACGCATAATAGCTATGCACCCGCATATAAAGGATATTTTGATTGGCGCCACCCTGCTCCAATAGAAGAAGCTTTGAAAAATGTAGATATTGAGCCAGAAAGTCTATTTTCGTCTGAGATATTCGAAAAGTTAGAGGCTGTAACTATTTTGAATAATGATATCAACACACTTCAGCAACTGATTGCGTCGCCAGAGATACCAGATTTTATTGAATATGACAATAAAAGAGTAACACAATCGGAGATAAATAACCTACTCGAAGAGCTACAAAAAGCCTTAGAAACTGGTACAAAAACCTTATTTGAACATGAACAAAGGGTTTCAGCGCTTAGTTTTCAACGTGCCACGGCGCAGGGGCAAGGACAACAATATGAAGCAGCATTATCATTACTTCTAGAAACCCAACAGCTACATGAGCAAAATTATGAGTTAGTTCAACAAATATATGGTGCCTTACAGTTTACTCATGTGAATACACCATTTGAGGAAATCATAACGTATTTCGAAGATTTTCTACCAATTGAAAAACAGCTTAAATCAGCCCTTCAACACTTACTCGAAGTCGAGCGTTGGCAGGCATATTGGGAAGCAGAAGACCGAGTATCATGTCAAACGTTTTTGGATGGAACTTTTGTGTATTTCAGCAATCCCGAATATGACACAAAAGCGCTGAATAGTCTTTTTACGGCTATACAAATCTTTGAAAAAATGGAATGGAAGGTATTTTTTGAAGAAAAACGAAGCTTTTTGCAAGAGCAATTGCCATGGTTGGAAAATGAACTAAAATGAAAGTAATAAATGGTGTACGAAGGATTTAATTGTTATATCGTATTTCTGATTGCGGAGTTGGGATTTTTGAGATTAGATTTAAACTAGCTCAATTTACCCAACTCCGCAATCAGACAAATCCTTTGTACAGCCCTATTATTATTTAACTTTTTCGATAAACTCTACTTCTATAATACTCAAATTCCCTTTAGCATTGGCATCGTTTCTGGCAATACCATCGTCGAGTTTTTTACCACCCATTTCTACGCCAATTTGTGAATCGTCTTTTCCAGAATTTTCATTCATTAATTGAATCGTAATGACTTTTCCTTTGGTTGGCTTGCAAAGCGCTTTGAAATAACCTAATGACTTTTCGGTATTTCCCTCAAACACAATTTTGTCATCAACCAAAATACGGAGCGGATACACTTTGGTTCGGAAGTTATTGAGTTTAATATTTACCTCATCGAGTGTCGAAGGAGCTTTAAGTGTATATTTTATCCAAGCTGTATTGATTTTTCCATCATTGATCCAATCGCTCAACTCGTTATCATCGATACTTGCTTGGGCTTTTTCTTGATTAGCGCCAGCTACAATATCGGCAATCTCAAGCGATTTTCGAGTAGCTGTAAAAGAAGGACTCTGTGGTGTTTCGCCTCTTGTCAACAATGGTTTTAACCCATCAGAAGGCCATTGTTCATTCAAGCCTGCATTGATTTTTACGGGAGTCGTTTCAAAATTCAACTCAGCACTTTTTAATCCTTCGGCATTTGCGGTAAGTTGAACTTTCCCTGCTTTTGTGGTCGAGCGAATTAATACCCGATTGACACCACATTCTACAGGTAGACTTTTGGCTAAAATATAGTTATCTGGTCCTTGAGCAATTCCTCCACGCCATTCGGCTTCGCCAGTCAAAGTAAAATGAACCATATTTAAAGCCGTTGGGCAGCGATTTCCATCTTTGTCTACAACTTCTACTTGAGCCAGAATTACATCTGCGCCATCAGCACGAAAACCTGTCGGGTTGCCACGACTTGTCAAACGAAGTGCTACTGGCACTCCAGCAGTTTTGATTTCGTCTTGTGCCAAAACTTTGCCTTTAGCATCGTAAGTTACTGCTTTGATGCTTCCAGCTTGCCAAGTAATATTCTTGAAAGTAAATAAGAAATTACTGCTACGAACACCAAAGCCTTGTGATTTACCGTTGACAAATAGTTCTGTTTTTTCACCCGATGCCACCACATTGATATCTTTTACAGTGCCAGTCTGGTAATTCCAATGACCAATAATATGTACTCGAAATTTCTCGGTATCGACCCAACCATCCCACATTACTTGATGGGCATAAAAACCATCTTTCTCAACTCGTAGCGCATCTACTTCGCCACTTCTACGATAATTTTCGGCGCCTCTAAAATGGGTATTTGAATCTGAAAAAATGATATTCACGCCACCCGAACTCACTCTTTTACCTGTGCCAGGTCTTTCTCTCCAGTAATCATACCAGCGCATTACGTCTTCGATCGCGTGGGTATCTTGGTTACGGTTGTATTCACGCGCTGAAGCACCCTTATACAAAGGGCCATCACCATCTTTGTGAAAAGGAGGCGTAAATTCATCCCAATATTTTCGTAATCCTTCATCACGAGAATATTCCATCGACCACATCGGAATATGGGCACTTTTGTTGATATACAACATTTCGCCCCCATATTCCGAAATTTTACTATCAAGCATCTCCCTTGATCCTATGGCACGCCCCCCAAATGAGTCGTATTGCGTTTTCAAGGCTTTCATTTCAGCGATATGATTCTCGGAAATAGATTCGTTACCAGATTCATAGAAAAAGATACTCGGCGCATTACGATTATAAATAATGGCATCGCGCATCACCTGTGTGCGTTGTGTCCAGCGTATACCTTCCACGTCTTTTTCGGCATCGCCTGCTGGCATTGCCTGAATCAAGCCAACTCTATCGCAGGATTCTATATCCTGTTTCCAAGGTGTAATGTGCATCCATCTTACCAAATTGGCGTTACTTTCCACCATCAAGCCATTGCTGTAGTCGCTCAACCAAGGCGGTACCGACAAGCCCAAGGCTGGCCATTCGTTGCTAGTTCGTTGGGCGTACCCTTTCATCATGAGTACTCGGTCGTTGAGGTACACCATTCCATCTTTGTATTCGACCTTACGAAAGCCTGTTTTGGTAGGCAGCTCATCTACGATTTTCCCATTTACTTTCAAACGACTTGTTACGGTGTACAAGTACCCGTAGCCCCAACTCCAAAAGTGTAGGTCGCTTAATGGTGCATTTGCAGATAAAGTTTTTGTTTCGGTAGGTTGAAGAGTCTGGGGATTTCCTGTAAAAGTTTTTACGATTTTTCCGTCTAAATCCTTTATCTCGACTTCTAATGAAACTGTTTTAGGCTCAGAAAATTCGTTTTTCACTTCTGATTCTACTACCACTGTGGCCTTTTTACCTTTGATGTCGAAGTTTTTAGCATAAACATAGGTTCCAGAAGTTTGTAAAAAGGAATATAAGGGCAAAGTTTGGTACAATTTGTCGGTAATATGTAACCAGACATTTTTGGACAAACCACCATAGTTTGCATTAAAATTCTTGTCGCTCCACTGATAACGAGAGTTTGTAGCTTTTTCACGATAATCCCAAGCGTTGTCCGTTCGAACAGCAATCACATTTTCGCCATCGTATTTGATCCACGGGCTTATGTCAAAACCAAAAGCCATAATGCCATTTTCATGGATACCGACATACTGACCATTGAGATACACTTCGCCAGCTTGGCGAACGCCCTCAAATTCGATAAAGATTTTTTTGCCTTGTGTGTTTTTGGGTAAAACAAAATGTTTGCGATACCAAGCAATACCTGTAGGGTGCTGATCGATAGAAACCTTAAAGGCGGCATCCTCATTCCAAGCGTGTGGCAGTGTGACGGCTTTCCAATCTGTATCGTTGAAATCAGGCGCTTCTGCACCTTTGGCGTCTCCCACAAAAAGTTTCCAAGAAGGGTTAAAATTGTATTTGGCTCGTGTGTTTTGTCCCCAAATTGGCAAAACAAAACATAGCAGTAAAAAGCCTAAAAGTGACTTTTTAGGTAATAGAGAGGAAGACATTGGCATAATTTATCTTGTTTGAATAAAGCTATAATCCTCAGAATCAGCCATTCGGCAATTCTAAATAGATTTCAGGTTTGTTCATACAAAGACAATTAAGCTTTTCTTTTACTCAATACTTTTATGCCTGATGTGAAGATGGATTGGGAAAAGAGATGGTAAATTCTGTACCGATATTTTCCTCACTTTTTACCGAAATACTAGCACCATTAAGATCAGCAAACTGTTTGACAAGACTTAAACCTATCCCTAGCCCCTTTTCATATTTGGTTCCATACGTTGATATCCCTTTACCTGTCATCGTAAATAATTGTGAGAGTTTTTCTGGTGACATTCCAATTCCATTATCTTTTACAGAAACCACAATCGCACTCGAACTTTGTTGATAAGTAATAGTGACAGTACCTTCGGCTTTGGTAAATTTGATGGCATTGGCTACAAGATTCTGAAAAAGGATATGTACTTGGTCTGGGTCGGCATAAATATATACAGGCTCAGTATACTCGTGTGTAAGCAAGATTTGTTTGTTTTCGGCAGTATTACTAAACACCTCTATAATCTGTTCCATTTTTTGACTCAAACAGAACTCTTGCTTTTGGGTTTTTAGACCTTCTTTTTGACTATTTGCCCAAGTCAGCAAATGGTCTATCATTTCGGAGGTGGCACTTACCTGTTCATAGATTTTATCTAAAATCATTTCCTTTTCAGCTTCACCCAAATAGCCTGTTTTAAACATTCTAAAACTTGCTAAAATGGTAGCAAAAGGCGAGCGCAAATCATGACCTATAATCGAAAAAAGCTTATTTTTTGTTCTATTTGACTCCAAAAGCTCTGCATTCTGTTTTTCAATCAAGTGGCTTTGGGCTAAAATCTGTTCAGATTTTTCCTGAATATCATTGTATAAGCGCTGTTTTTTACGCGTATTCCAAATATTTAATCCTAAAATAATAAATAAAGATGCCGAAACCGAAGCGATTAATATCATCAGCATTTGGCTATTAGCGGCCTTTTGCTGTACTACCTGATTTTTACGCATCAGAGCATCATTTTCGGCCTGCTTACGCTTGAGGGATAAGCTCGTTAACTCTATTTCTGTTTTTTCGTTAGAAAGACTATCACTATACTGTTTTTCTAACGTTTGATATCTGTAGGCTAATGCATCTTTTCCTGCAGCGTGATAAGCTTCATGAAGTACCTTAAGCGCCATGTGGATATCCCAAAGCGTATTGGTTTTTTGGGCCAGTTCTAAACCTTTATGGGCATACGAAACGGCATCGTTGTACTTCTTTTTTGAGTAAAAACATTTGGCTAAACCTGTGTAGGCAAAGCTATTCTCCCAATCATTCTGATACTTTGGATTCTTAATGACAGACGTATAATAAAAAACAGCTTCCTCTGAACGACCTTTCGAACAATAGAACTCCCCTAAACGATTGTTACTCATCGCAATAAGATGCTCATCATTATTTTTGATAGCAAGTTTTTTGGATAACTGAATATAGTAATAAGTACTATCTGACTGCTTGAGTTCTTTACTTGCCAGAGCTAAATTGAAGTAGTTTGCTGCTAACCGTTGGGTATTATTGAGCTTTTTATTCAGACTAATAGCGGTGTATAGTTCTTTTTTTGCTGGAATATATTTCTTTTGAGCAAGATAAATAAGCGCCAGAAGATTAGTCATACTAGCTTTACCATCCAAATCATGAATGTAGTCACTGATGGCTGAAGATTTTAGAAGATATCTTAACGAAAGTTCATAATCACATTTGACATAATAATATCGAGCAAGATTGGCAAGAGCCGTTGTTTGCCCTTTATCATATTTGATTTTTTCAGCAAGAATAAAGGCAGTATTTGAGAGTTTTATCGTATTTGCTGATGCTCTTTGCATGTATTCATAGCCTATCGAATTTAGTAATTTAACAGCATTTGAATCTGGTGCTTGAGTAATACGAACAGAATCCCTTTTCCACACCAAAAGTAAGCTATCTAGCTTTTTTTGTTGTGAAAAAATTAAGTATGGATTTAAAAAGACGGTTATCAGTATTAATCGTAAAAACATCAGTTAGTACTTAGAGTATTGTAAACTCGGAATCAAAAGTAAGTTACAGAGTTTTTCCGAAAACACAAGCATTATTAAGCAGTCAAAATTCTTCATTTTTATTTTTTCACCTTTTTTAACGAAGAATAAACCAATTATATGAGCAAAATAAAACATTAAAAATAAAATAGAATACGAACGCCTTTTAATAAGATTCATTTTTTATCATAAAATAGGGCTTAAAAAATTATTTCTAAGCCCTATTTCTTATACATTACTGCCCTAAATGTTCTACTTTTTGCCTCCTCGGAATGGTCAGTAAGGTTTTCTGTCGTCCATCGATATAGTGTACTTTTCCATTGATAAAAAGTCCCTGTTCTTCTAACATTACACGTACCTCTTTATTACCCCATTCAGGTATTTTTACCTTGGCATTTAGTTCGACAGCATAGGCTGTATTCTCATTAATGGAGTACTCTCCCGTGCCAGGCACACCACCCTGCATATCCCACATACCAATGGCAGGACCAGCTGCGTGTCCATGATACCCCACTGGGTGCGAATAAATCTGAGCAACCACACCATCTTGTTCGGCTTTGCGTAAGGATAATGCCAAGATTTGGTTCCCTGTCATTCCCACCTTAAAAAAGCCAGTCATGATATCCTGTAGTCTATTGCCAGCTGAAAACGCTTTGTTCAAATAATCGGGTACTTGTTTTTCGTCTGGACGCAACACATACGCCATTTCTTGAACATCGGTATTAAGACGCAAATACGTAATCCCAAAATCACAATGCAATAAATCACCCGGCATAATCACCTCCACGTCGGGGCGACGGTCATACGGCCAGTTGACTTTGTCTGGGTCGGGGCGTTGAATGTCTACCGTTGGGTGAAACCATGTATCAAGCTTCAAGTCTGCCACTCGCTCACGCAAATACCACACCACATCGTCGGTGGTAGTAACGCCAGGGATAATAACTTTTTCAGAAAATGCCTCTGCAATGATTTGATGAGTGATTCTGTCTAACATTTCGTATAAAGCAATTTCGCGCGGCGTACGAGTTTCGAGCCAGCCTACACAGAGGCGTTCGGCAGAAGTGACTTTATTTTTGTATTCAGCAGGCATATTGCTCATCAAAGCTTCATGTTCCGAATGGCTCAAACCATCGGCATGTGCGTATTGCTCTGACACGTCCAATGCGATTTTCTTAGGCTTTCTTTCTTCGATGATTTGAATAAGGCGTTTCCATTGATTCGCTTCTTTTTCGGGTTGCCAAGCCGATTTAAAAATGGTGCCTACATTGTAACGAGCCACAGCCAAAGCCTCAAGACCTTGTGATTCGCCTTTGTCATAAATAACCAAAATTGTACGGCGACGAGCATTGAGCCAAGTGGATGGCAACATGGTTTTGATAACAGGATCTTCGTTGTATTCTCTGGCAATGATGACCCACATATCAATTCCATTTTTGCGCATCAGATTAGGCAATACGCTTTTAAAACGTTCATCAAGCAATTCATCTTGTAATACAGCACGTTCTTTCAGCGGTAAAATTTTAGGAACTTCTTGGGAAAAGGCAGGAGCAATACCAAGCAGTATTGCCAGTAATAGGACAATTTTTCTCATGATAGTTTTGAAGTAAGTGAGGGTGAAAAACACCACAATTTGTTGATAGTGTGAATTTTCCCTAAATCTAAACCAGAATCATGAGTTTTGAAAATAGGAGTAGAAGGTAGTTGTGTTTATCTACTAAATAAAGTGTTGCTTATTCTCGGTTTTCCTTTCTAATCGGTTTAAATTTTTGAGGTATTGTAGGTTCTTTAAATACCAAGTATTCGGCATCAAACCACCCTGTAAAGCCAAAAAGAGGACCTAATAATTTACTTGTTACCTTCAAATCTAAATAGAATTTTTGCTTTTCATCATCATACCATTCCAAAAGCTCTATATCTCCTCTTATCAGACTCGGGACTGGAATTTTCAATTTTCCCAGAAAAGCAAACTGTCTGCCAGAAGTAAATCTGATTGCTCCATTTTCAGCCTTTAGTCCCATTTCAAAAATCATACGGTGGTCGAGTCCCAAATACTCTACTATTTGCTGTTTGGACTCGCTATAGGTAGCAGTTCCATCGAAACGTTGCTCTTCATCTGTAAAATAAAACACTCTATTCATTGAATGTACTTCTCTTCCAAAATCATCAATGTAGGGATAATTATGTATTTCGTAAGAGATATTTTGACCCGTTCTAGGAAAAAGAATATTGCTTTTGGATAAGAGTTTTAATACAAAAACGGCAAGTTTGTTTCCATTCCAAATATGCTCCATAACTCCTCTCCCAATAAACGCGATGTTATTGGAGGTAGAAAAATCAAAACGTTTTTGGATTTCTGGATGTAGTTTTTCGTACTCTGCCCCCATTTGTCTTTTGTAGGCTGAAATATGCGTTGGTATTTGTGCTGATTGAAGCATTTTCTAGAAATTAAACTATTACACACAGACTTTAAAAGAGAAAACATCATTGTTGACTTGTTACATTCTTATAAAGTTAATTCACCTCTATCTGTCTTTACTTTTATCGTATTTGTCTGAAAGCTAAGCTTATTCTGCCATTTTCGGTATCTGACTTTGGAATAGAATGTTGCCAATATTTTTGTATTTCTTGAGTCATATATACCAAACTTCCTGAAGTCAATTCATAGCTTAGAAATTGGTCAGGAAATTCAATATTTCTGAATTTTAGAACTCGAGCTTCTCCAATCGAAACGATCGCAATGCCAGTATTGGGTTCCAATATATCCGTTTGATCTGAATGATATCCCATTTTTGATTTGCCATCTACATAATAATTGAGTAAGCAATTATTGGGGATAAAGCCGATAATTGGCGCTAATTGGGTTAATATTTCAGATAGTTCAGGCAAAAACGCTTGATAAGGATATTCAATTTGTGAATAATTATAGGCTTTCCCAAAACTTGCCGTTTTTCGAGCAGACATACGCTCATCCCATTTGACAGTTGTGACTAATTTATCATACAACTCGCTAGGATTATTTACAAAGTTTTCGATATATGTAATTCCATCCATTGTTATAGTAGTTTTACAATTTCCTACCAAGGCTATCTCAGCCATTACTTTGCTTTTAAGTCAAACTTAATAATCTCATCTAAAGAGAAAGCTAGTATCGCACTCATCTCAATCAATAATAATGACTTATAATCCTCTACTCCTCCTCATATTCTTCAAGTGAATTTCTTTCCCATTCTTCACTAACGGATGCTCTTTCGGCTTCTTCGCCGTATTCTAGGTCAAAAATCTCATTTAAGGTCTGGTCACTGCGGACTATCTCAGAAAGAGCTACCACCCGTATGTCTTCGGGCATTTGGTCACCTGTCAAAAACTGCCAATCTCCATCATGATCATGTAGCACCCTTAAAATCGGCTTATGTTCTTCGAGCCACTGACGAGTCGTAAAAATGCTCAAATTGTGAGGTTCATTAAATTTGAATTCTACGTTTCTGTCGAGTAAAGGCTGTTTGTACAAAAACTCCTCTTCAAAATTTTCCTCCCAAGGGAATAAGTCGTTTCGGTCAGTCCAAATAAGCTCTAAAGCAGTAAACGTATCACCTTGATAGTAGTTTAGCCCTTCACCAAAGTAGTATTCCAAGTTACTTTGGTCAACAGTTATAAAAGTAGCTTTACTGTCTTGAAAAATGTCTGTATAAATCTTTCCGTCTTCGAATATTGTTCCATTTTTAATCATAGACGCTATGTCATTGATTATTTCATGACCTAAACTGCTAGACAGTCCAAAACAAATAATTTCTGGATGTTGGTACGTTTGAGTCAAGCCAATACTGTAAGAAAAAGAAGGCGAATAGTCGGTTGAGGTAACCGATATTACCTGAAGCCCAAATTGCACAATATCTTGCTTGGTTCGTTCCAGTAAGTCGTTTTTATTGATACAGTTATGTTCGTTTTTCATTTTAAAAGCACCCTAAGCATTAATTTAGAATCAAGCAATAATGTAAGATAAGATTGAATTACTACGCTTTGAGCTATAAGCCATAGGCATTATGCTAAATGTCTCCATTATTTCATAAGAAGCACGTTTTAACTTTTAACCTATGGCATAAAGCTTAAAGCAGGTAAAATAGATTTAATTTTGCCACCTACTCACATTTGTTTCACAAAATAGGGACTTGAGGTACTGCTACGAGCTTCCCAAACTTTTTTGCCATTGAGCCAAATCACTTGCTGTGCTATACCACATGGATTTCTCTCAAAGGAAGCCTCTAGAGTATCTATATCAGCATTACTCCATTGAATATAGGTGATTGGTTTTTCTACCGTTTCTGCATGATTGAGACTAATGCCAATTCTATATCTAGCTTCATCATCACGTTTATAAATTCTAAACCCAGAAGGATTATCTGCCATTGGATTACTTACTTCTTGGCTTTTCCCATTGACAACGAAGAAGATTTTAATGCCTGATACGGGCAAACGGTTGGGATTGGATGGATTTAGTAAATCCTCATTTTGGGCATTAATTACCGAAAAGTCTACATTAGCTGAAATATTATAACAAAGCGGTACATCATCGATAGTGCTACAAGCCACAAAAAAAGAAGAGAGGATGATTAATAATAGGTTTTTCATAGGTATTGTGTTTAAGTTTTGATAAGTGTTGATTAATTTTTTTATAATCTTAAAATATAATGCATTTTACTTAATCCAAATATAGAACAATAGGGTTTAAAAACTGATAATTATCCTATCAAATACTGGAAAACTATTATACGGGATATGTATGTTGATACAACAAAAAATATATTTATGCTGATGTAAATTGGCTGAATTAGCCTCATAGAAAATCGCTGATTACTCATCTCTATGAGGTTCTATTCATAGCCATACAAATTACTTTCAGTCATTTAAAAACGATAGTAAATAGTTTTGAATCTCTTTGCGTTGCTCATCTGTGGCATCATCATTCATATCATTATGTTTGGTATTGGCTAAGGTGATTATTCTGGCACCAATCTTTTTTCTTTCTTCTTCCGTCGGCAAAACTCCTTCGTCTGCTGGTTGGTAGCTCGACCGTAGAGAATATACTTGGGGTTTAGCCGTTCTTGGCAATGCCATTCTTCTATTGTCTAAGGTTATAATCTTATGCACTATATTAGGATATTTTTGCGGGAACAAAGCCGTCATATCTCCCCCATTAGAATGCCCAATCAAGGTAATTTGATGATAATCTAGTTCAGGATGCGTCTTTCGAAGTTCATGAATCACAAACAGAATATTGTCGGCACCACGTTCCCAAAAAGGTCGTCGCACGATTTGAGGCTTACCTGTCGAGGGTATCAAACTATCTGTAGCAAGCTCGTGCTGAATACTAACGACAAAGAATCCTTTTGAAGCCAAGAATTCTGTCACGTAAGAATACATCAGGTAATCTCCTCCTCTGTTTTGTCCATAACCATGACTAAAAATTACCAGTCTCTGCTTAGGAGTTTTCTTAACAGTTTTGGGTTGGTAAATAGCAATAGGGATTTCTCGTTTTCGAGCTTGGTCATACCATTTCAGTGTATCAGGGCTAAAGTTGCTTTCTGACTTAAAAGCAATAGGTTTACTCAAATCTGTAAAAAAGCTTATGATGAGAACAAAAAGCAATTGATTCATTAGGTTGTGGGGTTATGATGGCGTTTAGGGTATCTCCAAGGTTAGGTTTCCATTCTGAGTATTTTTAGCATTTTCAGGGACTGACTGCCAGTTATCGCCATTAATCACAAACTTAAACTCGTGATTCTTTTCTTTAAGCTTAGACATAGGTAGTGATAACTGATAAATATTATTTGCAATATTCGTCATTTTATAGTCCAAATTTTGGGGATTCCAACCATTAAATGTTCCTGCTATTGTGATGTATTGCACTTGAGATTTGTCGATATTTTTAGGCAATTCGAAGGTAAATACAACTTGACTCTTTTCTAGCTTATAACCATATTGGATTAACTTGACTCCTTTTTTATGCTCGATAACTTTCGTAAACGACATATTTTGAATCAACTTTAAATCGCTTTTAGGAACATACCCAGACTTAAGTAAGAAAGCTCGAGCTTTTTCATCTGTACTAACATCCATTTCAATAATATCCTTGATAGCTTGCTTTTTGTCTGTCGAACGATCATAATAGGATTTACAAATTTTGTATCCCATAAAATACCCTAAATCTTTCATTTGAAGACCATTGATATTTCTCCCTTTGGTACCGTAAAGCCAATCAAAAAACTTACCTTTTTCATTAGAAGCAATAAACTTTTTAAACTCCTTCCAAACAGCTTTTTCATGCTGATAACCAAAATCAATATACCCATTGGGATAGGAATCTCGTAAGTTTTTTTGATTAATCACTTCTGCTATAAAATCACAAGCCCCTTCATTCAAACAATGCGCTAAAAGGGCATTGTTTGATTTTTTTTGCAGTGTATGAACATATTCATGCAGTACAATACTTACGGCCCAATCTGGTTTTTCACTCGCAACTACTTCAGAACCAATGAACAAATCATTTCCTTCAGGGCGTCCTCCAAACATACCCAACCCAAATACAAAATATACATTTCCTTCTACAAAATCAGGATACTGCTCTTTGAAGTACTTGAATTTAGGTTCTAAGATTCTCATTTGAGAAGGAAGATTATTTAGATAAGGGCGTATTCTGATAATGTTTTCCTTGCTTTGCGTCATTAAATCCACCCAGTATTTTGCTGTAGCAATTTTGCCACCATCAACCGAATGAGTAATGGCATATTTGACACCCAAACTTCCTCTATCCAAGTATAATTGTTGCACGAAAGCAATTTGCTTTTCTTGGTCTGTTGTAGTTTGTACACTATCAAATGCTTGGAAAAAATTGTCGATATCTTTCGTATGAAAAACAGTTTGAGCATGAATGGTTGTGGCAAAAAGAAGAGTACATAAGTAGAGCCAACATTTTCTTTTCATAGTTTGAGGAGTTTTTGGTTTATTAAGCATTCGGCAATCATATACGCTAAGTTAAAAATTGTAATCTCCTTCACCTAAGGTTATTCATGCTTTATGAATATCCCCTACTCTAAAAGACCATTCTGTATGAATATCAAGATGTTGGCGTAAAAGCATATTGAGTTGTGCGGTATGGTGCTGGGTATGTCGGAGATTATAAAGTATGATTTCCAACATCGGATAATCCATATCCTCAGGCTCGTCGCCTTCTTTGAATCTCTCCTGTAATTTTTCCTCTGTCAAACCTTCCACAAGCTGTTTGCACTTCTCTCTGCTATGTTCAAGGTATTTTACGATTTCTTGTTTACTGTAATCTCTGTCAGGAATAAAATCCCCGATTGACTCCTCTGGTCTATCTTGTTCATCCTTTTGAGTAAAAGAAAGCATAGGAGAAAAATCACTCGGAGGAATAGTTAAATAGTAATCCAGAAATATGGCACTATGAAAAGCAATATAGTAAAAACGTCTATGAGTAGTAAAAAAATCATCAGGACAGCTTGACACAACATTAATGAGCATATCAATGCTTGCACCAAACTGATTCCATAGTATTTGTTGGAGGGGTTTGTTCATGGGAAGGCGTTTTAGATAATTGAAACGTAGACTATTTCTACATTGAATTGAACAGCATTTCAAGACTTACATCCTCTTAAGCTTGTTTATCAAATAAAAGCCCCAGATCTATCAATTTCTTTCTAAATGCTAGAGTATTGGTATCTACAAGTCCTGTCAACATTCCTTTCCCTAAACCATAAATAAAAGGCCCAGGTCTGTTACTCCATCCGATTCCAAACTCTCTAGGCTCATACCCAGCTCTACGTCCGAGAATTCTTAGTCGCTTTTCTGGAGTAAGTTGTTCAATAATCAAATTTACGCAGGGATAGATTTTATCAGGAGATATAAAAACTTGATCCGTTATTTCATACACGATATTTTCTTTACCATCAACTATTTTTGAACCATATATTTGCCACAAAAACTCTAATTCATAGTCTGTATAATCCTTTCCTGCATGCATTTGTGCATAAAGAATTAGCTCATCAATTGTTTTATCAACAAATTTTATGAAGTCTTCAAGGTGCATGGTGTATTAGATGTTTCTGTAAAGTTAAAATTCTCAAATCTCCATAGTGTATGACTAAGTCAAACGAAATGACAAGTGAAAGAGATAGTTTGGAACACTGAAATTGAAACGGTAAAAAGATAGTTTACAGAGTATAAATAAAGATTAACTTTCCCAAGTAATATGGTCGAGTTTTCCTTTTATATCAGTCTTAACTACCAATAATTGATTACAGGGCTCCCCTTCAATTTCAATCGAGTAATCAAAAACTACAGAGTAACCCGTAGCATTATCTGGATATAATCCAACTCTGATCAATATAAGTTTATTTAGTAATTGTTTTTCTTTTGAAATAGATTTGTCATTATAATCAATAATCTCTTGTAACTCTTCTTCAAAAAGCTCTTCTAAATAAAAAGTTATATAATCACGGGTTTCTCCTTTTTTCTTAAAATCTTTATTAATCTGTTTTCTATTTTCCTCATCAATTGCAGAAATATTATTTAGTATATGATTTATTTCTAGCGCTTGTTCTTCATCTATACTTTCATTTTCAAAGTTTATATCTAAGTTTAGAGCCTTACTACTATAGATTGTATTAGTTCTATAGTCCTTTTCCAATTGAGTAATATTTATTACTCCAAAATAGGTTAAATCAAAAGTCTTCATTAAAGCGAGAATTATTTTTGTTTTTATAAATATAGTGATAGTACTAGAATGTACAATTAGAGATTTTGAAAGTTTCCATATCCCACCCACCCTTCTTATTTTACAACTCTATCTCCAAAACTTAGGAAAAAATGCTGGAGTTTGACTCATATAGTCTAGGTATTGAGGTTTGGTTTCTACGAGTCTTTCTTCGAGTAGAGCTACGCCTGAGACTTTCATCAAAAGGAAGGTCATTAATAGAGGGCTTAAGACCGTCCAGCCTGCTCCTGCTGCGACAGCAAAACCAAAATATCCCCACCATAATACGGCATCGCCAAAATAATTGGGATGACGGGTGTATTGCCACAAACCATTATCAAATACTTTGCCTTTGTTTTGTGGGTTAGCTTTGAATTGCGCTAATTGCCAGTCGCCAAGTGCTTCGAATACAAAGCCTGCCAACCAAACAATACCACCCAATGCATCGACCCATGTCCAGCCTGTAAAGGGTGTATGTTGGGTAAAAAAGAGGGGTAAAGAAATCAACCAAAGCAATATGCCTTGTAATAGATATACCCTAAAATATGACCTCCACCAATACTTATCCCCATGTGCTTCGCGGAAAGCTTGATAGCGATAGTCCTCTCCTTTTCCATGATTACGGACTGCTATATGTGTCGACAATCGTATTCCCCAAATCGAGACTAATACACATAACACTAGCGCCCGTGGATTGGTCTCAGGTAAAAGTCCGTACCACAGCCATGCCAAAATCACAAAACCCATTCCCCAAAAGGAATCAATAATGCTAGAGTCTTTGATACGCAAACTCCAAAGCCAAAGTAGCGTGAGACAAAGCCAGAGAAGTCCTGCACCCCAAGCCAAGGGTGTAAAAAAGTAAGATAATACGACCATTCCGCCCAACAAAGAAATAGCCATCACAAGCAATAAGATATTTTTCATAATGATATAGGAAGCAAAGTTTAAGTAGCAGGTATCCGCCTAGCGATATACGAACTTTATATCTTATTTGGATTTTATCTGTTGGAAGGTTCAGGAAAGATTCATCATTGACTGTGTATCTTTCCTGAAAGCTGATAGCCAAAAGCACAATGCCTATCCACAATCCACATCGATGACAATACTGCTACCTTTATATTCTTTTCCAACCGATATAGCCTCGATTTGTTCAGAGATATAATTTTTAACGGCTTTGAGAGGTAAGTTCTTTTCGAGTTTAATCATAATTTCATAAATAAACTGATTACGAACTCGTTCTACAAGCGGTCTTTCTGGACCTAAAACCCTTGCTGCACTGAGTTTTTCCACGAGTTTAGCCCCTAAATCCTTGGCAGCTTTGTCGGCCGTTGCATCTTCGGTATGTTTCACAATAATCTTAATCAATCTAGTAAAAGGTGGATAACGAAAGGCTTCGCGCTCTGCTATTTCCTGCGAATACATTCCCTCATAATCACTTTCAATGATTTGCTGCAAAATCGGCTGTTTAGTATTGTTCGTTTGTATTAATACATTTCCTCGAATCGACCTGCGACCTGCTCTACCTGCTACTTGGGTCAGCATCTGAAAAGCTTTTTCTGTAGCCCTAAAGTCTGGGAAATTAATCATTTTGTCGGCATCAAAAATGCAGACTAAACTCACTTTTTCAAAATCCAATCCTTTCGATACCATCTGGGTACCAACCAAAATATCGACTGCTCCTTTCTCTACTTCATTAATCAAAGTTTGAAAGGCCGTTTTGGTACGTGTCGTATCTAAGTCCATACGCGCGATTTTGGCTTCAGGGAAAAGTAACTGTAATTCTTCTTCGATTTTTTCAGTACCATAACCTCTCGTTCGCAATTTGACAGAACCACAAGCTTGACAAGTGCGGTGCATCGACTCATGATAACCACAATAATGGCAACGCAACTCTTGTTCACGATAATGATACGTCAAGCTTACGTCGCAATTCGGACAAGACACTATTGTATCACAGTCATCACACTGAATATAAGGCGAATACCCACGACGGTTTTGAAACAAAATCGTTTGTTCTTTTTGCTCAAAATTCAGTCGAATGGCATCCAACATCATGTTTGAAAAATCGCCTTTGACCTCCTTATTTTTACGAGCATACTTCACATCAATCAATCGAATATCGGGTAGCTGGGCATTGCCAAAACGTTGTTTCATCGTTACCAAACCATAGCGACCTGTCAAGGCATTGTAATACGTCTCGATGGCAGGCGTAGCCGAGCCTAGCAACACTTTGGCTTTTTGCTTATGCGCTATCACCACTGCTACATCACGAGCATGATAACGTGGCGCAGGATCAAATTGCTTATAAGACGTTTCATGTTCTTCATCTACAATGATTAAGCCTAAGTTATCGAAAGGCAAAAACACCGCAGAACGTACGCCAATTACAAACTGGAATTTGCCAGAAATAACCCCTTTCCAAACTTCAACTCGCTCGTTATCTGAAAATTTAGAGTGGTATATTCCCATTTTATCCCCAAACACCTTGCGCAAGCGAACTACAATCTGTGTCGTTAGGGCAATTTCAGGCAATAGATAAAGGACTTGCGAACCACCTGCCAATACTTGCTCTATGAGGTTGATATATACCTCTGTTTTGCCACTACCCGTAATTCCATGCAATAAAACGGTATCTTTTTCTTCGAAAGATTGCATGATTTCTGTCATTGCTCGCTTTTGTGCTTCAGACAATTCAGGCGTTGGAGCTTCCACAAAGTCAACATCTTCCTCAAATCGACTTACGATTACATCAAATTGTTCGAGAATACCATTTTTCAATAAAGTATTCAAAGAACTATCCGAAATTTCGGCTTTGGTTAGCGTACTTTTTTCTAAGCCTTTGGCATTGAGTGCTGGAGTTCGCAATACGGGTACATAACGCAAGTATTGCAAAATCACTTCTAACTGTTTGGGCGTTTTTTCAAGCTCACCCAACAAGGCTGTCAAGTACCCAGCCTCCTCATAAAAGTGGTTGAGACGTACTTTTCGAATGATTTTGGGTGTATATTTTTCTTTGACTTCCTCAAAAACAATAATGGCTTGCTTTTGTACCAAAGCCTTAATAAGGTGATACACATTTTTGACATCGGCAAAACGAGCAAGTTCGTCGTAGGTAAGCGACTGATGTTTTTTGAGTTCTTCTATAATTACCCCCTCACGTTCTGTCAAAAGTTCTGGACGGTCAAATTCTGGATTAAATTGTACTTTCGACAAGCTGGAGATTTTGAGTCCAGACGGTAACGCCACATTGAGCACCTCGCCCACGTGGCACATGTAATAATCTGCAATCCACTGAAATAGCTCTATTTGTTGTGGCGTGACCAGAGGTGCATCGTCCAACAATTCAAGAATATATTTGGCTTGATATTTTTGGGGTGGCTGATGATGTAAACGAGCAATAACAGCAGTTACTACTTTAGATTTTCCAAATTGCACAATTACCCTTGCTCCTACCCGAATATGCTGGGCAAAATCACGAGGGACTCGGTATGTAAACAAATTTGGCACCGCTACAGGCACGATTACATCGGCGAAGACGGTGTTTTCCTCTTGGAAATCTAGGGTGTTTTCTTGCAATAACATAATGCAATTTACAGTAAAAATCATTTTGGTCGGCTCGCCGACTTTCTTAAACTATGCTTTTGCTGTAGATTTGTTTTTTAGAGGGGACAGGGATTAGGCAAAAAGGGGAGAGTTAAGGGACAAAGGCAACGGGCACAAAGGCACAAAGTGGTTTTAGGGGATAGGGTTTAGGGGAGGATTTTTTGATTTTAGGTTCAAAGGGGTCAGGCACAGAGGCGTAGAGACGCAATGCCTTGCGTGTCTACAAATAAAAAAATATTCACAATTCACTCATTCAAAATCCACCATTAATCAAAGGTTTGATAAACAAGGCATTGCGTACCTACAAATAAAAAAATATTCACAAATCACTAAATCACTCAATAAAACATGCTCATCTTTCTCTGTACCATGATTATTAGCTTTATGGGTTCGCTTCAGCCCGGACCGCTCAATATGTCGATAGTACAATTAAGTCTGCATGATAATCCCAAAGGGGCGTTAAAAATGAATGTAGGTGGATGCATTCCTGAGTTTGTTTACAGTTTATTGGCGGCAGAAGGATTAGTGATTTTTCAGTATTATCCGTGGTTACTGACCTATTTGCAATGGGGAGTAGTGCCATTGCTATTGATACTGGCGTATTTTACATGGGTAAGTAAACCTCAAGTACATGCCGAAGATTTGGGGAAAACGCCCTCAAAAGCACATTTTTGGAAAGGCTTAATACTATCTATTTTCAATCCACAATTATTGCCGTTTTGGATGATTGTATTGATTAATTATCAAACATTTTCATGGCTAAAAGTACAGACCTATCCACATAAAATTGCTTTTGCTGTTGGGGCATCTGTCGGAGCTTTTCTGTTAAACTATTTTTACAGTCAACTAGCCTTGAAATACAAAGACCAAATTTTCGCTAAAATTCAACAAGAAACCGTTCAGAAATGGATGGCATATATTTTTATCATTATGGCTATCGCACAAGGAGGGAAGTTATTGAGTGAATGGTGAGTGATGAATTGTGAGTTGTGAATTGCGAGTCATGAAAATAAAATCCTAACTATCAACACATTACACCTACACCTTTTGTAACTATTCACTAAAAAAAACTAAAACACTTTGTACCTATGTGCCTGAGTAACTGTTCACTTTACAAAAAACTAAACACACTTTGTGCCTCTGTGCCTGAGTAACTGTTCACTTTACAAAAAACTAAAACACTTTGTGCCTCTGTGCCTGAGCAACTGTTCACTTTTCAAAAAACCAAACACACTTTGCGCCTTTGTGCCTCTGTAACTGTTCACTCATAAAAAAATGACTCATAAAAAAATACAATGGCCATTATGGCTCATCAAAATCTTTACTTACGAATATTGGACATGGTGGGCTTTTTATATACCGCTCATCCCCTATTGGCTTTATCAGGCTTTTCGAACAAAATCATTGACCTTTTTTACCAATGCTGACCCGTGCATTGATTATGGTGGTTTTTTTGGGGAATCCAAAATAGATATTCTAAAGCAAATCCCTGCGCAGTATCTTCCTCAAACGATTTTTATCACCAAAGGATGTTCTTTTGACTTTGTATTAGAGCAAATCAAAATGTTAGAATATCCGCTTATTTGTAAGCCAAATGTGGGAGAAAGAGGTACAGAGGTAGAAAAAATTGTAGATGAAAAAGCTCTCAAAAACTATTTTGACGGCCATCCTATCGACTTTATTATTCAGGAATATGTCAGCTATGATATTGAGTTAGGCGTATTGTATTATCGTATGCCAAACGAGGAACGGGGCTATGTGACTTCGGTCGTAAAAAAAGAATTTCTATCGGTTATTGGCGATGGAGAATCAAGCATCGAAACTTTGATGCAACAAAGTACTCGCGCACGTTTTCAGTTGGAAACTATGAAAAAGCGATTGGGAATGGATTTTTATAAAATTCCACAGCGCCATGAACGAATTTTGTTAGAACCTATCGGAAACCATTGTAGAGGCACTAAATTCCTGAATGGCAATGAATTAATCAATGCACAATTGCATGAGGTTTTTAATAAAATTGCCAAACCTATCGAAGGTTTTCATTACGGCAGATTTGATATGCGTGTACGCTCGATTCAGGATTTGTACAAAGGGCAGTATATCCGAGTGATGGAGCTCAACGGGGTAAGTGCCGAGCCTGGGCATATTTACGACCCCGAATACAAGCTTCTGAAAGCTTACAAAGATTTGGCTTATCACTGGCGCATTATTGCAAATATTTCTATTCAGCAACAAAAGCTAGGAATCAAGCCCGTTCCAACCAAAACTTTATGGAAAGTTATCAAAGAACACTTCAGGAAGTGAATGAGTGATTTTTCTTATAATTACTCCCCTAAATTATCGTTTAAATCTGTTTAAATAACAGGAAAAATCAATAATATATCCGTGACACATAATAACTGTATCATTTTGATTATGAACTTATTACGATTACTGACATACTGTTAACCGATAACTTCTTTTTACTTGAGAGAAAAGTAATTACAGAAAATCTATATATTGATATTGTACTTCCTTGGCATCTTTTACCACTTGCATAATACATTGGGTCATCAGTGTATTATTGCGGTTCATGCGCATATCATTTTGAATATCGCCATTACCGCCATTTTGATGAAAATCTAATAGTATCTCTGCACTTATTCCTGTTGGATATTGATTTAATAATTGCTCAAACCAATTTTCTCTTTCATGACGAATTTGGGCATTATACAGCGTTGCCGACGACCAGATATGAGACTGCTGGGCATCTTTTTCTGCAACAGATAATTGATGGCCATCCCATCTGATTTCGGTGAGAAAAAGCTCTTTTTGATGTTCTATCACAATCAAAGTGAAGTTTTCGATACCGTCAAAAAGGAATTCATTTACAAAGGAAGAAAGATTTTGTTTTTCGAAAAAAGCAGGAATAATCGTCCCTCTGCTTTGTCGATAAGGAGGTTGGTGAATATGGTTTTCGAACGCCCCATTCAATAAACATAAAGTAAAATTGTCGGAAGTAGCAATCCACGTGCCACCTGCAAGAGCATCTTTAGGCATAAAAACGCTTGTATTTCCGATTTGATATGCTTGTGGTGGTATAGCTTTCGGACGGGCAGTTGCCTCGTCACGGTTGTTAGTCAGAATAAAATTTTGTTCCCCTTTCGGCACAAATGTCAAAACGCACATGGTTGTAATAGTAGCTTTAGGCGATGGGCAATTCAATAGCCCTAAGCCTCTGAAACTTATTTTTCTTTAAAACGAATAGTTGAATAAGCAACGCCAAAGTTTTCGGGAATTTCGATCGTTGGGAAAGCCGTATTCAATCCGATTTTGATAATGGCTAAATGATGAATGGTATGCTCGATAAGATATACCAACTCACGATTAAAACTCGTCGGAATCTCCAAAAGTTCCTCTCCATCATAGCTTGTTGCTAGCATGAGCATTTTGTCTTCTTCCCAAAAAGTAAGTTTACCAATAATAGCCCCAAGCACCTGTAAGGTAAAGTATCTATCCGTCTCGATTTGGACTTTTCTTTCTCGGTTATCGTAGTTGACCGTTCCAGAAATATAGCCTTTGAGTAAGCACTGATAAAACTCCACTATATGACGTACATGTTGCCCAATAGAGTTATCGTGAAGCTGTTTGAGAGGTTTTTTATACTGTTCATCACTCATCTGACCAAGCAAGTCAGTAAGTTGCGTAAGAACTTCTACGTTTGTTTGTGGTAACATTTTTAATAGTTCAGTGACCCTCTAGGTCGTCTAATTAATCAATTTATCTTTAAAAAGGGATAAGGTAATAAGGCAACAGGCACAAAGTGTTTAACCAAATTAGTGAAAACTCTTTCCTGAAATACACTTTGTGCCTTTGTGCCCGTTGCCTTTGACCCTAATACCTTTTTGCCTAATGCCTATTTGCCTATCCCCTCAAAATTACTTCTTCACATTTAATACTATCGAAATATCTACATTGTCGCTCATTCCTAGTGTTCCGCCACCTACTTCCCAATCTCTACGGTTGATAATAGTTGAGCCTTTAAAGATAGCGTTTTCTCCTTCATTGATAAAAGAAAATGGAAGTCGGATATTTTTAGTAATCCCTTTCATCGTCAAAGCAAAAGTACCTACAAAACTTTCACCATTAGCTTCTATTTTGAGTGACTTCATGCTAATAATCGGGTATTTAATTACTTCAAAAAAGCCTTCTTTTTCTTTTAAATGCCTGTTCCTTAAACTATTATCAGTATCTATAGTATTGGCTTCTACCGATCCATAGATAGATGATTGTGCCAAATGTTCGGGGTCAAAATGGATGGCACCTTGAAAACCTGACAGTTTCCCGATTACTTCCGCTCCGAGCATCTTGATTTTGAAGGTAATATTTGAGCTTACAGGATGCCAGACTTGTGAATAACTTGTGCCTATACTAATCCATGAAATAATAAAATAAACGAGCAAACGAATCTTGGAAGAAATCATAGTCGTGAATGGGCTTAAAATACACTACAAGTTAATGAAGAATAACGAGAGTTGTATGCGAGTAGAACAGGAAGAAGTTTTCTGAGGGTGGATTTGGGATATTTGATTGGGGAATTTTTCTCATTTTCAAATGAATTGAGTGGTTGAGTGATTGAACAACAGTATACTATTAATCTGATTACTGGACAAAATTAGAAAGGGGTACTCAGATGTTTGGACTTCGTCACTTAAGTTTATTAATACAGTTTAAAACTGTCTAAAAAAGTAAGTCCAAGACTTCGTCTTGGACTAGAAACTTCAATTTTGTTCTGTAATCAGACTATTAACCAATAACTACTTTTTACCTATTAATCAAAAAGTAGGCTATACTTCCGAAATCCAATATCAGAAATCCGAAATAAATGATGTGCAATCACTCAATCTCAATTCACTCAATGTAACGACGGGATTCCTTGGCTTGTAGCTACTGCAATTTTTGAATCGGCGGTACCATAATACAAAAACCATTGATTTTTGAAAGATACCATTCCTTCTACAAAACATACGTTATTCACCTGACCTGTCATTTCATAAGGCTTGTTTGGTGTCATAAAGTATTTTTTAGAACGGTCTTTCAATACAGCTGGATTACTTGCATCAAATAAAGCCTGACCTGCGCTATAAGTCATATCTGGCAAAGATTTATCTCCAGTTTGACCATTGTTGGCGCTATTATAAAGTAGAACAATACCTTTTGTAGTAAACAAGGCATAAGGTCCTGGTTCCACCAATTTGCTATCAAAATATCCTTTTCTTGGTTTTAACACAGACACCAATTGCCCTTTCGCATCTTCGACTGGCATCCAATTGAGTAAGTCTGTTGACGTTGCCATAAACAAGTCGGTATCGCCCCAATACATCCAATATTTACCATTGATTTTCTTAGCAATCATTTTGTCGCCTACCTTGTCAACTACAATTGCTCCTGATTTCGACCAAGTATTATGATGTTTTGGAGCCTTGAATACCAATCCATGCTTGGTCCATTTGCGCAAATCCTTCGAGGTAGCCAACATCAATCTGGCAGTTTTTCCGTCGTACGAAGTATAAGTCATAATATATTGTCCTTGAGCACTTTCCACAATACGAGGATCCTCGCAACCTCCCTCCCATTCGAGAGATTTTTGGGCATCATTTTCAGGGTAAAAAATAGGTTTTGCTTCTTTTTTAAAATGTAAACCATCTGAAGAAATAGCCAAACCTAAACGAGAAGTTCCTGCAAATTTGCCGATTTTATCTTCGGCACGATATACCAAATATACCTTGCCATCGCGCACTACAGCCGCAGGGTTAAATACATCTTTTTCTTCCCATTTGACCTCTTTTTTGAGAATAGGACAAGTAAAAACTTGTTTGTCGGAAGGTGTCAATACAGGGTTCACTGCATCGACTTTGGTAAATGGTGAAAATTGCCAATTGGCAACGTCAGAAAGATAAAGAGGCGCATTAAAACTACTTAAACCTACGCCAACCAAGAGGGCAAGCGATGCCAAACTTATATTATTTTTCATAGAAAAGGGGATTTGAGGAATTGAATTTGACTCGAAATTTACAACAATGACCCTATAAAACAATAAGCCCACCCCTACAGGGCAGGCTTATGATATTTTCCAGATTCCAGAGATAGGCTTATTTGGTTAGCTTACGGTATTGGTCTGAATTAATGGGATCCAAAGAAGACAAAAGAGCACTTATCTTTTTGCGTTCTTCACTTGGCGCTTCGCTATAAAGATTAATCAGCTCTGGCGACTTTGCTTCAAAAATCAAACGACTGAGTAATTGCCCTGGCTTATTGGCATTTACCTGCTTGATTGAGTTAAGGTATGTTGTTATTTGTTTTCGAGCCTCAATAGGGTTTGAGCCAAAATTATCCAAAGCCAAACGATGATAATTATAGTATCCTTCACGGATAGGCAGTAATTGCTGATTTAGTAAATTTTCTGCTAAAAAATAGCGACTTCTTACATCGGTAGAGGGAGCCCACGAGCCGCCTGCATTTTGTGCTAGGTTTACAACATTGAGCAGTTTTTGAGCATATTTATCTCCTCCAAATTTACTAAAAGTATCATAATCAAAGGTCAAAGCTACGTACGAATAAAAAGCTAAAAGATGCGTCAAATTATCGGTATAGTTGTTGTCATTGTAATACAATGGCGTACCAGACAAGTATTTAAAATTAAAGCTTTTATCTACATAATTTAGGATTACTGTTTCGTAGGTAGTGCCATACACAGGACGTATTACCTGAAAGCGAGCATTGGCCTCATAATCACCACTTGCACTTGCACGTGTAATAATGATGTTAAGCGAACATTTAATTTTTTCTTCAGGCAAGAAATTATCATTTGTCCAACGACGGTTATTCATAAACTCTTGAATCACCGATTGAATCTCGTTGTATATCTGTGTAGCACCACGTTGTTCATTGACCTGAATCTGATCGGTATTAATAGACACTGTACAGCTCAACTCTTGGGCTTGCGTAGTGTGTATACCCAGCATCCCCAAAAATCCTATCAGTACCATTTTTAGTAATGATTTCATAAATACGTTATTAGTTTATACGGTAAAAATGATATCTACAAACTCAATTGCTGAATTGCATTCACTATATCGGAGGCAACATCCGTTTTGCTTTTGAGACTAAATTCATGCAAAGTCCCATCTTTGGTAATAATGGTTACTTGGTTGGTATCATGACCAAAACCTGCCCCTTTATTTTGTAAAGAATTTAATACAATCATATCCAAATTCTTAGATTTGAGCTTTCCGATAGCATTTTCCATCTCATTATCGGTTTCTAGGGCGAAACCAACCAAAATTTGATGCTCTTGCTTTTCAGCACCTAATGTTTTGGCTATGTCTACGGTTTTAGTCAATTCAATATTAAACGAAGTTTCTTTCTTTTTTATTTTTTTATCTGCTACAGTTGCAGGTGTATAATCTGCTACTGCGGCTGCCAAGACAACAATATCAGCATCATAAAAATGGGTTTGAGTAGCCTCAAACATCTGTTGAGCTGAGCGTACTTTTACCAAATGAATATGAGTATCTGGCAGTGGCTGATTAGTAGGGCCACTCACCAAAATCACCTCTGCTCCAGCTTTAGCAAACTGATTGGCAATAGCATAGCCCATTTTACCAGTAGAATGATTACTAATATATCGAACAGGGTCAATATCTTCCTGTGTTGGCCCTGCGGTAATTAATACCTTTTTTTGTGCCAAACTTGGTTGATACGCAAAAAATTTCTTCAAATTCTCAACCAATTGCTCAGGTTCTGCCATACGCCCTTCACCTACTAGCCCAGAAGCCAACTCTCCAAATCCTGCCTGAACGATGGTATTGCCATATTCTTGGAGTTTTTCGAGATTATGTAAGGTACTTGGATGCTGATACATATCTAAGTCCATAGCAGGTGCAAAATACACGGGACATTTAGCTGATAGATAAACAGCAGTCAATAAATCGTCACAGATACCATTGGCACATTTTGATAAAGTATGTGCTGTAGCAGGCGCAATCAGCATTACGTCGGCCCACAAGCCCAAATCCACGTGATTATTCCATGTACCTGTCGAGTCTTTGACAAACTCTGAAACAACTGGATTTTTTGAAAGTGTTGCTAGGGTCAAAGGTGTAATAAATTCTTTGGCTGCCTGTGTCATCACAATTTTTACCTCTGCTCCTTCTTTTACCAAAAGTCTAGTCAAAAAAGCGATTTTATAAGCCGCAATACTACCCGAAACCCCCAAAAGGATTTTTTTATTATTGAGTATCATTTGAGATTCTTTAGAGAATTGTTGTTTTCGAAAGCAATTTACAACAAAATAAAAGGGTCAGATGCAATACATCTGACCCTTTTAAGAAAAATATTGTTATTGAAACAAGACTACAAAGTCGTTGTTGTCAATCTTATTCTTCAGTTTGGCTAGTTTGACCAGGAAGACGGAAAGTAAATTTGTCTTCTGTAAACTCGTCGATAGCTAAAGATGTTGGCTTTGGCAATCTTTCATAAAACTTAGAAATTTCGATTTGCTCACGGTTTTCGAAAATCTCTTCCAAGTTGTCTACTGAAGAAGCAAAGTCCGCCAATTTAGCGTTCAATTCTTCTTTAGTTTTGAGGGCAATTTGTCTAGCACGTTTTGAGATAATTGCTACTGCCTCATAAGTGTTACCACCTGCTTTAATTGCAAGTTTATCTACATCTCTAGTGATGATTGATGGATTGGTTGCCATATTATTGATGCTATTTTAATTCTGACTGAATTGAACAATATATTAACTCTCGTTCCCCATAAAGGGTTCAAAAATTATTTTTGGTTTTCGGCTGCGCCTACTTTCGTAGTATTTGATTTCTCTTTTTCGCGTGCCTTTCTGTATTCTTCTTCTAGTTTTGCCAAACGATCTGAAGCTTTCATGCTAATATCGTAGAGCTTTTCTGCTTTTTTCAGATAGCTACTTTCAGGGTATTTATCTATCAATTCCTGATAAAACTTCACCACATCTTTATAGCGTTCCAACTGCTTGGTTTCGATAGTACTCACTGCCAAGTCATATTGCGATACTACTTTTAGATAATATAACTCTTCGCTAAACTCTGAATCTGGGTAATCTTTTTGAAAGTTAGCAATTTCAATTACCGACGATTTCAAGGATGCTATATTGAAAGGCGATGTTTTGTGATACAATTTCGCTTTTTCGTAAGCTTTACGCTCTAATTTTTTACGCAAATCCTTAATCAAATCTGATGCTTCGGTACGAAACTTACTATCTGGGTTGTTATTGATAAAGCTCTGAAGCTCATTGATAGCAGACAATGTACCACTTTGGTCGAGGTTGTAAGAGGGAGAGTTTTTGAACAACGCATAGGCTGACATATAAACCGCTTCTTCTACATACTCACTACGAGCAAAGGTTTCGGCAAAACGTTTGAAACGGAAGCTTGCCATTTCAAAGTTACCTGTGTGATAATCACAATAGGCCTGATAGAAAGTCACCAATTCCTGCTGGTCGGTACCAGTCAAGGAAGGAAGAATTTCTTCAAACAAAATTCCAGCTTTGTCGTACTCGCCTTTTTTGTAATATTCGATAGCCGCTGCGTATTTTTTCTTTTCATCAGTAAGTTTTCTGATTTTCTCGAATTTACCACATGAGGCTAAGATGAAGGCAAAAAATATGAATAATAAAAAATGTTTTCGCATAAGAATGCAAATTTACAAAAAAGTTTTGAGTTTGAAAGTTAAGTTCTTAGGCAATTTACTTGTAATGAGTAGGTATTTACAGACTTTAAAGTGTTTTTGTGTGGAATATTACTCCAGCACAAATCAAGTTGTAAGCTTATACCATAGCCTAAACTCAAATTTCTGTATTTCAACGACTATTTCAAGCATAGCGTATAAAGATTTAACATTATTTAACAGCTTCTAGATTTAAGAAGACAAAAAATGTTACTTTGTCCAAAGGATTCGTCATTATTTTGAAAGCAGTGGAGAGTTTCTTAATTTTCCAGCAATTACATTGCTCTATTACTTTTAGCCAGCAAAAACATATAAATTTTACCATTTAGCCATTGCACAAAGAGTATCCCAAAACCCTATTTAGCACTTTAGCTTGATGGTTATTGCCTCTTAAAAAATCTTCATAAACATGAATCTAGGTAACCTCCGCTCAAGATTATTGGTTGGTTTGATACTAGCCGTAGTTTCGATTTTTTCGTACTTCTCAAAAATGCAAGTCAATCCTGTAACAGGTAAAAGACAAGCCGTAACCATGACTCCACAGCAGGAAATTGCGATGGGTTTGCAGTCAGCACCACAAATGGCTGCTGAGTTTGGTGGCTTATATCAAAATCAAAAACTTCAAGATTTGGTCAAAACAGTTGGGAGCAAGGTGGTCAACAACTCCGAAGCCTCAAAATCTCCTTATCAATTTAACTTCTATCTTTTGGCAGACCCTAATACCATCAACGCCTTTGCTTTGCCAGGAGGTCAGATTTTTATTACCTACGGTTTGTTAAAAAAACTCACAACCGAAGACCAATTAGCAGGCGTATTGGGACATGAAGTAGGCCATGTGATTGGTCGCCATTCGGCACAACAAATGGCTAAAGACGAACTTACTAGTGGATTACTTTCGGCGGCAGTGACGGCTACCTCCGACCCTTATAGTCACAATAATTCGGCTGCTATTGCTCAGTATGTTGGCAAAATGATTACCCTCAAATATGGTCGTAGCGACGAACTTGAAGCAGATAAATTCGGCGTAAAATATATGCTCGAAGCTGGCTATGATCCGATGCAAATGGTAGATGTGATGGAAGTACTGAAACAAGCCGCAGGACCCAATCGCCCATCGGAGTTCCAAAGTAGTCACCCCGACCCTGACCATAGAATTCAAGAAATCAAAAAAGCCTTAGAGCAATATAAAAAGACAGGAAAGTTGGAGTGGTAAAAGAGTCGTAAAGGTACAATAGCCTTGTGGAGAAAAGTATAGTTATGTAAGCTGACAGCCTATAGAACATCAATTTGTTTTCCTATTTCTGTACTAATTTTCTATCAACTTTAGTTTTATATAAAGTAAAAAGTGGATTTGTGAGAAAGTTCAATACTTCCTTTTACACCGTCCTATCTTTACCATAAACCATCAGACACACTATTTGCAATGAATACTGCCGAGCATTATCTGGAACAAGGCGTTCGACTGCGTACTACCAATAAGCCACAGGAGGCTATAGCTGAATTAACCAAAGCGCTAGACTTGGAACCAACCCACGAATTTGTTCTGGCAGAATTGGTTCTCTGTTATTTAGCTTTATCAGATTATACTTCTGCTAATTTTTTTACCGACGAAATTTGTCACTATCATCCCAAATCAGCACTTGGTGTTTACTTAAAGGCAACGATGGCTTTGCAAAAAGACCAGCTTGCTGTAGCCGAAGACTACATTCGTCAAGCCATCCAATTAAATCCTTTTGTTGCTGAATTTTGGGCAGTATTGTCTGCGATTTTTATACAAAGAAAATCTTGGAACGAAGCACTCAAGTATGTTCATAAGGGTCTTGAATTAGAACCTGACAATAATGCTTGCCTCAACTATCAAACCATTTGTCTCAATCAATTAGGACATACCGAGTTGTTACAAGACAGTATGGAAGAGACTCTATACAATAATCCAAATGACGCTTTTAGTCATGCCAATATTGGTTGGGCCTTGTTACAAAATCAGGAAGTAGAACAAGCCAAAACCCATTTTGCAGAGGCCCTACGTCTTGACCCAAACATGAAATTTGCCCGTCATGGAATGATAGAAAGTATCAAGTCTCAAAACTGGATTTATCGTCAGTTTCTGGCTTTTAGCTTTTTCTTATCCAAACACAATGGACTGGTACAGTTAGCCATTATCATTGGATTGATGATGGGCGCCAACTATCTTGGCGATTTAAGTGACCAATATCCATGGATATTGCCTATTTATCTATTAGTAGTTGTGGTATTTTATGTGAGTTGGATTATAGAACCGCTCGGGAATTTATTTTTAAGATTGAACAAATTCGGGAATTTAGCCTTATCTCCTACTGAAAAAAGGGCTTCTGAAATCGTAGGAATAGGATTAGTTGGCGGAATAGCTTCGACCGTTTATTATTTTGCTACAGGAGCAAGAGCAACCGTAGGCTGGATAGGTTTATTGTTTTGTTTTACGATTATCATCCCACTTTCTCAATGTTACTCGATGGGTTTTCTCAAAAACAGAAAATGGCTTCCTTTGTCTATTACGGGCTTGTTGATGTTAATGGGTGCTTTTAATATCATACTAGTTACGAGCCTGCATAAGGTCAGCAACTTTATTACCTACTACGAATATCTTTTTGTGGCTTATCTCTGGCTCATTAATTTAGGAGTCATTAAGGATGAAGAAATTTAGATTTTGAAGGCTACTGTTTCCAGTAGCCTTTTTTCTTAGTCAAAACCCATGTAAAGACACATAAAATAATGTTTCTCCCTTTTTACTTTTATCATAGTATCCTATTTAAAATAGATTTAATCCAATAAATTACTTTTATATTTGAGATTGTGTAAAAAGGACACGTATTTGAGTAATTAGTGAGTTGTAGAATTAGAAATAGGTTTTAGGCAACAGGCAAAGAGTGTTAAATTGTGCTTACCTATTGCTTATGGCTTTCAGGTATCAGCTTTCTGCGGTGGGCTTTCGAAAAAAGTATTTCTGTGGTTACTAAAAATAGTTTAACACTCTTTGCCTAGTGCCTAAACACACAACTTAAATCTAATTTTACTCACTTACTTTACCGTGTTTTCAAAATTTACCCTTGATCACATTGTGCCTATTCTCTTATATGTACTAATTTACAAAGCCCTTTCTTCCAAAACTTATGCTAAACAAACTTTCCCAAAAATCTAAAATACTGATTCCTACAGTCTTGCTTGGAGGTGTGCTTTGGGGCACTGCTTATCAGTTTTCACCCAAAAGTCGATTTATCAATCACTATGTGGATTCTCTCTTGACCGAAAATCAGAAACGTTTACCAGACAATGCCCTCAAAGGCGTTAAAATGGTAGATGGTCTCACTGTAAGTACTTTTGCCACCGAACCCATGCTCATCAACCCAACTGATATTGATGTAGATGCCAAAGGTCGTGTATGGGTTTTAGAAGCTTACAATTATAGACCTTCTATCACGGGCAACCCTACTCATAAAGAAGGTGATAGAATTGTGATTTTAGAAGATACCAATGGGGATGGCAAAGCAGATATAAGTAAGGTGTTTTATCAAGGTCCAGAAATTAATGCGCCGTTGGGTATCTCTGTGCTCAACAACGTAGTGATAGTGTCTCAAAGTCCTTACGTTTGGAAGTTTACCGATACCGATGGCGATGACAAAGCAGACAAAAAGGAGATTCTATTCCAAGGAATTGAGGGCGAGCAACACGACCATGGCGTACATACTTTCGTATTTGGTCCTGATGGAAAGCTCTATTTTAACTTTGGAAATGAAGGTCGTCAACTCAAAGATGCGAAGGGCAATTTGGTTAAAGATCAATTCGGAAGAGAAATTTCTCGAAAAAATTTCCAAGAAGGAATGCTATTCCGTTGTAATCTGGATGGGTCAGAGGTAGAATGTTTAGCTCAAAATTTTAGAAACAACTACGAAGTAGCGGTTGATTCGTATGGAACACTGTGGCAATCGGACAACGATGATGACGGTAACAAAGGAGTGCGTATCAATTTTGTAATGGAATATGGTAACTATGGCTATAAAGATCAAATGACTCGTGCTTCGTGGGGGTATCCTCGCACCAATATGGAAGAGGAAATACCTTTGCGTCACTGGCATTTGAACGACCCTGGTACAGTGCCAAACCTATTACAAACAGGCTCAGGCTCACCTACTGGAATGGTCCTATATGAAGGCGATTTGTTACCCAAACAGTTTTATGGTCAAATGATTCACTGCGAGCCAGGACACAACGTAGTTCGCTCTTACCCTGTGACGAAAAAAGGTGCGGGATATTCGGCGCAAATTGTGAATATCATGAAAAATGAAACTGACCAATGGTTCCGCCCTGCCGATGTATGTGTCGCACCTGATGGCTCACTCATTGTGGCTGACTGGTATGACCCAGGCGTTGGAGGACACCAAGCAGGCGACTTAACCCGTGGGCGCATTTATCGTATTGCACCTCCTCAAACTCCCTATTCTGTCCCTAAGCAAGATTTTACGACTCCCGATGGAGCTGCCAAGGCATTACAAAGTCCTAATATTGCGACTCGCTACCTCGCTTGGGAAGCCCTATCAAAAATGGGAAAAAGTGCTGAAAATGCATTGGCGTCTTACTGGAAAAACGATAATCCAAGAGTTCGTGCTAGAGCTTTTTGGGCATTAGTTAAATTAGTGGATACCAAAAAATACATTGATTTAGCTATTCAGGACGCTAATCCAGATATTCGTATCGCTGGATTGCGTGCTGTTCGCCAAGGTAAATTAGACATATTAGACTATGTAGAAAAATTAGCAAAAGACGCCGACCCGCAAGTGCGTAGAGAATGTGCGATAGCGTTGTATGGACAAAAAAGTCCTAAAGCTAGTCAGTTGTGGGCAACTTTGGCTTCGCAACACGATGGTAAAGACCGTTGGTATTTGGAGGCTTTGGGTATCGGAGCTGAGGACAATTGGGATGCTTGCTTTAGTGCCTATTTATCTCAAAATCATAACCCTGCTAACTCTGCCTCAGGAAAAGATATTATTTGGCGCTCGAGAAGTAATCAATCTGTAAAACTATTGGCTTCTTTGGCTACAGACCCAAGTATCGCCTTAAAAGAACGCTTGCGTTATTTCCGTGCTTTTGATTTTGTAAAAGGTTCCGAAAAATCTTCGGCGCTTTTAGGCATGTTGAATGGTAATTCTCAAGAGCAAAACCAGATTAATCGTTTGGCATTAGGTCATCTCGATGCAGAATTTGTTAAAACGTCTCCGATTGCCAAAAATGCCTTAGTGCAATTGATGAATAATCTCGACGACAAAGAGTTTGTTCAATTACAAGATAAATACACATTGCCTGAAGGCAACGAGCGTCTGATTAGCATGATTGGCAAAGGTGAAAAAGTTGGCGATGCGGGGAATGCTCTATTCAAATCTCCACAAGGGGTTCAATTGGCTAAAAATATCATCAATAATCCCAAACAAGAAGATTTAGCCATTAAGATTCTTGGTGCGATTCGTTGGAATGGGGGAAAAACGCAGTTGACATTACTACAAGATGCCATGTTTAATCCCAAATATAGCGCCAATATCCATCGTGAGGCGACTCGTTATTTGGGCGGTAGTGGCAATGGTGAAGACCTTATCTTGGAGTTACTGAAAGCTAAAAAGATTAAGAAAGACTTGATACCCGTTGCAGTAGAAGGCGTAAGCCGTGCATGGCGTCGTTCGGTACGTGTAGAAGCTGCCAAATATTTAGGTACAACGAATGCCACTAGCAAAAAGCTCCCTCCTATTTCTGAACTAATTGCATTGACAGGTAATCCAAAAAATGGTGCGCAGGTATTTGCCAACAACTGTTCGGTATGTCACCAGGTCAATGGCGAAGGGATGGATTTTGGACCCAAGCTTTCAGAAATAGGCAGCAAGCTAGCCAAGGAAGGTCAATATCTTGCCATTTTACATCCAGATGCAGGTATTAGCTTTGGCTACGAAGGTTGGGATATCAAACTCAAAGACGGCACTCAGCTAGTAGGAATTGTTGCTTCAAAAACTGAAACTGATGTTGTCTTAAAAATGCCTGGAGGTCTTGTTCAAAACCTCAAGACTAGCGCTATTAAATCCATGAAAATGCAAAGCAACTCGATGATGCCGACAGGTTTAGCGGACGGTATGTCTCAACAAGAATTGGTTGATTTAGTAGAGTTTCTAATGACTTTGAAAAAGAAATAGTTTTTGATTTGAAAATTTGAAGATTTGAAAATGTGTTATTCAGGTGTAGAGATGCAATGCTTTGCGTCTAAAACAATACCTTTCATCTAAAGATTTTTCACTCAATATTTCAGTAAAAAAGTGGTCGAAAATTGTTTTTCGACCACTTTTTTTATACTGGACTCGGCTTAAGACGCAAAGCATTGCGTCTCTACAGCTAGAATGCAAATTTTAACAGAATCACTCATGCACTCAATCACAAATCACTCAATTCAATAGGTGAATAATCCTCCTATCAAAATTTGACCACTCACTCAATTACCCATTAGGAACAAACCCAAACGGGTAATATTTACGTTAATATGTCAAAGAAACAGATTTTTCTGCTTTCAACTTTGTACTGTCAAACATTCATGAAGCAATTATTTTAAAACAACATATCATTCACTAATTGCTTTATACTAACACGTAAAATTTATGAAAAAGCTAATTTTAATCTTCGCAACAGCCATTCTTGGCTTGGCTTCTTGCCAACAAAAAACTGACGATAAAGCTGCTATTGAATTAGCCAAACAAGCTGCCATTGACTCGATGAAAATGGTCGCTCAAGCGCAAGAAGTAAAACAAATGGTGATTGACTCCATGCAAAAAGTCACACCAACAACGCAAGTTACGCAATCGACTGGTGAAAGTGCTCAAAGTACGAGTGCTGCCGTTTCTGGTGCTAATAATAGTAGTCCTGCCAAAGTTGAAAAGACTTCTAGCTCAAGTAGCTCGTCGACAAATACGGCTAGTACGCCAACAGTAACCAAGAAAAAAAGTAAAATGTCAAAAGTTGCCAAAGGAGCTTTAATTGGGGCTGGTGTAGGTGCTGTAACTGGTGCAATTGTCAATAAACGAAATAGAGCAGCTGGAGCTGTCATTGGCGGAGCACTAGGCGCTGGCGCTGGTGCAGGTGTAGGTGCAATTTTAGATAAAAAACAGTAGATAATTTTATCTGCTTTAGACGCTAGTAGGCTAAAAGTTTAAAAGTATCGCTAAAACATTTATACCTGTTACATACGGTCTAAAGCATTATTAAAATCTGATAATTATTCATTAAAAAAGCGGTCGAAAATCAATTTTCGACCGCTTTTTTTGATACTCTTATGTGATGTCTGATTCGGCTTAAGGCGCAAAGCATTGCGTCTCTGCCACTAGCTGAATACAAATTTTAGAACAATCACTCATGCACAACTCACCCAATACAAAATGACCAATGTTGGCATACTGGTGAAGTTAAAAAAACGCTGCCATCCTAACTCCTCACTATTTTCCTGTCGACAAATCTTGCTTCAATAATTCATCAATTTCATGATTAAATTCTTTGACAAAATCATCATAATATTTTCCTGTTGCTGGACCCGAATATCCTGTATGAATTTTAGCGACTTTCCCAGATTTATCTACAATAATCGTAGTTGGAAAAGAAATAATTTCAGACAAAGCAGGTAATACCGACGAAGCGTATTGAGTGTCTGCCAAACCTGCAAACAAGATATCATATTGGATGTCAAAACGTTTTTTCAAAGCTTCCAAACGAGTTTTGGCAAAAGCTGGATCGTTTTTACGCTCAAAAGACAAACCTATAATTTCTACACCACGATTTTTGTTGGCTTTGTACCATGGCGCCATATATGAAGCTTCATCGATACAGTTTGGACACCAACTACCCAAAATGGTTACAATCACCACTTTTCCTTTGTATTTGGCATCACTCAATGAGGTATTTTGCCCTGTAAAAGCATCTGGAAAAGTAAAATCAAATTGTTTACCATCCTTTACTTTCGTCAATGAATACGCATCTGGTAATTCTATTTGGTCATTCTTTGTCCCTTTCAATGGTCGTGCACTTGTAGCTCCAATGCTTTGACCAGTAATGGTATTTCCTTCGATTTTACCAATAATCAACGCTGGACTTGAGCCACTGAAGGCCGAAAGATAAAACTCATCACCTTTGATATCGCCTTCATAATAGCGATAATCTCCTGTTTTTGACAGGAACGTTCCTGTAATTTTTTGACCTTTTTGTTCAAATACGCCAATTACTGGCGTTGTAGCAGTGCCCATATACACTTCCCATTTACCCGCCAAACTTGCTTTTGAAGGTGCTACTTTTTCGAAGAAACGGTAGCGACTACCTTGCGATGCTTTGAATGCAATACGAGTAGTACCTTTTTTGAATACCCCCGACAAAGTAGTTGGACTTTCGATTTTGGCCGCTAATACAGCATCAAAAACCTCTACTGGAATAAATAATGAATCTCCTTTTTGTGTAACGCCTTTTAGTTCAAATCGCTCGGAAGCATTCAATAAATAAGCATCTTTGCCTTTTAACTCAAAATTGAATGGAGATTCTTTTCCTTCAAACAAACTAAAAGTACCTCTCCAAACACCTTGCTTAGGAGCTACCTGTGCTTTTGTAACGCCAAAGCTTGCTATTGCTAAAGCCGCTGAGGCTACGATTTTATACAATTTCATATTTTTAGAATTTTGTTGTCGTGTAATTTTTATTGCCTTAAATAATAGACCCAAAACTGGTATTTCTTTTTAATCTATTATCTGAAATGTATTTCTTGCTAAAATTAAACATTTAATCTATAAGTTCTATAGAATAAACAATTATTCAAGAATTGAGTTCATAAATTGAGTAGAAACTGCTATTTCTATGAAACCTCAACAGTGGCTAGCAATTTAGGATTGGGAATTTCTGATTTCGGTAGTATGGGTAAATACCTTTATTTTGTAGGTTATTCTTCCGAAATCCCACATCCGAAATAGTTTATTTCAGCAATCAAGCCTACGCCACTAAAATAAGTCTAGCGTTCTAATTTGCCCCCTATCCATTTATCGCTCCATTCTTCACGAAGCAAGTTTTTTATTGCTGTATGCAACCTTACTTTGTATTGTCGCATCTAGGGAGTATTAAACTTCTCTATCAATTCAATCTGATTCCAAGTATAAACTTCTTTAAACCTACAAGTGGGCTTGGCTAAGTGCTTTTAACAAATTTAAACCAATGAAATTATTACAAACACTACTACTATCTATCTTTTGTGGATTTGGAGCTTTGGCTCAACAAAAAATTTCAGGTAAAGTCTTTGACGAAAAAAATCAAGCTGCCGAATTTGCTACCGTCGCGTTACTTTCAGCCAAAGATTCGAGTATGGTAAAAGCCAATTTGACTGACGCTTCTGGAGTCTATCATTTCGAATCAGTTAATAAAGGTCGCTATCTTATTAGTATTTCGATGATGGGTTATCAAAAAGCCTTCAGTGCTGTTTTCTCGGTCGACCAATCACCTGTTACAATCGAAACGATTACGTTAAAAACGAGTTCAAAGACCTTAGATGAGGTAACAGTAACCGCACAAAAGCCTTTTTTAGAACAAAGAGCAGACAAACTAGTCGTAAATGTGGCTAATAGTCCTGCCTCTGTGGGAAGCACTGCTATCGAGGTTTTACAAAAAGTACCTGGACTAATTATTGCTCAAGACCGTATCACGATTGCGGGTAAAGCTTCGGTATCTATTATGATTGATGGAAAACCGTCGCAGTACACCGATATGAATCAGGTATTGAAAGACTTGCCAAGTAATAGCATCGAAAAAATAGAAGTAATCAAAAATCCTTCTGCCAAATATGATGCCGCAGGTGGTGCTGTGATTAATATTATTATGAAACGCAATGCTAATCTTGGCACAAACGGCTCGGTTGCCCTCAACTTTAGAGGTGCAATGGTTGATAATACGGTCGTAAATCGTAGTAAAAATGACTTTTTTGGCGGATATTCTCCCAACTTTTCGCTCAATCACCGCAAAGGCAAGTGGAACGTATTTGGAAGCTATACGTATTCTGACAGAACGTTTTTTCAACTCACCCAAATTGACCGTGTAATTGGTAAAGATGAGTTCTCGAATATCATGATGAATCCTGGTGATGCCAAAGTTCATAATGCACGTCTAGGTGCTGATTATTATTTAGATAAGAAAAACACCATAGGGATATTGCTCACAGGTTTTGACCGTTCGGGTAGCAACAACAGTACAGCTATTACAAAAGTATTTTCGACAGAAACTAAACAACAGACTAGTCAGTTCGAAACCCTTAACGACCAACCTACGACTCGTAATAATATTGGTTATAACCTCAACTGGAAACATACTTTTGATAGTACAGGTCGTGAACTCAACGTGGATTTGGATTATGTGCAATACAAACTCAAAAATCAGAACTTGATTACGATTTTGGATAACGGTCTACGTCGTAATAACTCACAGAGTGTGGATAATCCTGTTCAATTTATGACAGCGAAATTGGACTATACACATCCTATTTCGAAGGATAGCAAGTTGGAAGCTGGTGGTAAAATGAGTTTTGCGACGATTGACAACGATTTGCGTTTTTATCGTGAACAGGTGTTGGATACCAAACGAAGCAATGTTTTTAACTATAAAGAAAACATCAATGCGCTTTATGTCAATTACAATACCAGTTTTGGTAAAAAATGGGAGCTTCAAACAGGTTTGCGTACAGAACAAACCGTTGCAACAGGTTTTAGTCAGGTCGAAAACAAAAATGTGTTAGAACGTAACTATTGGCAGTTTTTCCCAAGTATTTTCTTGACGCATAAACTAAACAAAAGCTTGGCCGTTACGACCTCATTTACCCGTCGTATCGACCGCCCGAGTTATCAACAACAAAACCCATTTGAATTCCAGATTGACTCTTTGACTTTTACAAGAGGAAATCCATTGTTGAAGCCACAATTGACCAACGAAATCAAATTGCAGTTGACATTTGATGGACAGCCATTCTTTGCGCTTGGCTACAACAACACCAACGATGTCATAGTGGATAATGCGCCTAAGCAAGACCCTGCGACAAAGCGTACTTATACCACTGCCGAAAACTTAGCGACTTACAAAAACTACTTTATAGAACTAAACTTCCCTATCAAAATTGGAAAGAAAATTTCGGGATACGGTGGAAATCAATTGATATACAACGCCTATAATGCCAATTATTTAGGAGGTACTTTTGATCAGTCTCGCGTAAACTGGTTGGCGTACTTTAACATTAACGCCAAATTTACCAACAAACTAAGCATGGAAATGGGCGGTTGGTATATGACTCGTTCGCAACAAGAGTTCTTGACGTTAAACCCATTAGGAGCATTAACGATTGGTTTACAGTACAAGGTATTGGAAGGAAAAGGCAAGATTTCATTGGCTATGAACGACGTATTTTATACTGAAAAAACAAGAGGACTTATTGAATACCAAGACATTAACCTCAAATATTTCAGCCGTGAAGCATCGCAAAACCTTCGATTAGGGTTTAGCTATAGCTTTGGTAATCAGAAATTAAAAGCAAGCCGTTCACGCCAAACAGGCTCCGAATCGGAATCTAACCGTGTGAAAGCAAACTAAATAGGAGTGTTTGGAGTGCGGAGTTTTGAAAAGTGTATGAGTGATTATGTCACAATTTGTATTCTAGACGTAGAGACGCAATGATTGCGTCTAAAGCCGAATAAAATCTAGCATAGTAGTATCAAAAAGGCGTTCGAAAAACTAATTTCGAACGCCTTTTTAAGATAATCACTCATTCGCTAAACCACTAAATCACTCAATTTAGATCACCTTATAAATCAGAAGCACGATAAGCCTCAATCAATTTGATTTCACCTTCTTTGCCTTTTACTGAATTGCCGTGTTCCATCCCAAAAACAAAGTCTCGTCCTGAAGCTTGTGACTTTGCATTAATATGTTTGAAGATATTCTTGTAATTCATCTCGCCTGTGGTTGGTTCCTTACGCCCAGGCTCGTCGCCAATTTGGAAATAACCGATTTCATCCCACGTTTGGTCAATGTTATAAATAATATGTCCTTCGTTGCGTTGCATGTGCCACATATCAAACAAAAACTTACACGATGGGCTATTGACAGCCTTACAAATCATATAAGTTTGATCTGAATTTCTTAAAAACAAATCTGGGGTATCACTCAATGCCTCCAATACCATAACCAAGCCATGTGGTTCGAATATGGCGCTTGCCATACGCAATGACTCAATTACATGTCCAGTCTGGATTCCGATGGGGATACTACGGTCGTAATTCCCTGGCACCACGGTCATCCATTTGGCATTTACACGTTTGGCAACTTCTACAGCTTCTTTACATCTTTGCAAAAACTTATCACGCCATTCTTTTTTACCCGAAGCCAAAGAGGTTTGTAGAGGCCAGTTATCAAAGTTTACCACAAAAACTCCCATGGTCATTCCTAGCTTTGCCATGGTCTCTCCCACTTTTGTTTGTACCTCTATGGGTCTGTCCATCATACCATTATCCTCAAGCGCACGAAAACCCATTTCATGCATAAATTTAAGTTGATCGATAGGATCCTTGCCTGCGGAATTTTCGAACATTCCAAAATGAGGTGCATATTTGAGTTTGAAAGCAGGTTGAGCCGAAGTATTTTTTGCTTCCAAAACACCGCTCGAAAGAGTACTTACGGCAGAAGCTGCTAATAGATTTTTGGTAAAATCACGTCTTTGCATGGTAAAAGGGCGTTAAATAGTTGAGGGTTCTAATATACAGAAAAACTTATTGTATTCTGACGGGGCTTTGGGGGGATTCTTACAATTTGAAGATTTGATAATTTGAAAATGTAAGTGTGATGATTATAATCACAGAACACTCCTTATTCATAAATTTTCCTTCTATTCTTTTTGGATATTCAAAACAATATTTAGATATTTATCTAAATATTTAAACAAGTAAATTCTATGCAAAAATCTCACTTATTTGAGGGATTATTAATTGGAATACACCTCATTCCGTTCGGCATTGATTATGACTCTTCTCTCACAAAAACCTATGATTGGTATCTGTACATTCCTTTTGTTATTGTGGGAATTCTGAATTACACCCTTAATTTTCGAAAATATTCTATTGAAGAAGTCCCAGAAAGAAACTTCCAAATCATTCGATTTATTCGAAGCATCAATTTTTTGATAGTCATGTCAGCATGGATTTATATGTTGAAAAAAGATATTGACCAACTTCAAATTGTGGGATTAATAGCCTGTACAAATTTGATTTTATATGGCAACTTCAAATCTCTATACCATTTCGATACTACTAGTTTTGACTTTTGGATGCAACCTTATGGAGATGAGAAACTCCAAAAGTCTCACCGTTTAGAAGGTAAAATGCGAGTAGGCTTAGGTTTCTGGGGACTCATTCTGTTTATTTTTTTAACGCCTCTTCCAGCGTTGATTATCTTCGGTATAACGTATTATATCTCTGCGTTTGTCTTACTTTATGCCTTTACTCAGTTGATGGATGAGTAGTATATCAAAATATGATGATATTGCATTTCTATTAATAACACTTTATCAAAAGCTAAAGCCCGAATGCTCAAGCTTTTTCCTATCATGACAAAAAAACTTATCTATCTATGGCTGACGGCTGCATTTACTCAGTTCAACCTTTTTGCTCAAAATCAAGAACAAATCGTGGTTTTGCCACAAACCAAAGGTAATCTTGAAGGTACTCTGTTGATTCCTCAAGCCACCAAACCAATGCCAGTTGTATTAATTATTGCAGGTTCTGGCCCCACAGACCGTGACGGCAATAATCCTTTGGGCGTAAAGGCTCAATCTTATAAATTATTGGCAGAAGGCTTGGCAAAAAATCAAATAGCAAGCTTGAGATATGACAAGCGAGGAATTGGACAAAGTAGTAATACGGCTGTCAAAGAAATAGATATGCGTTTTGAAACAGGTGCCGACGATGCAGCTCAATTTTTGGACACACTTCGCAAAGATCCTCGATTTAGTAAAGTGCTTATTCTTGGACATTCGGAAGGTTCACTATTAGGAATGCTTTTGGCACAAAAAAGAAAGGTAGATGGCTATATTTCGGTATCTGGTATTGCCCAAGGCATAGATGAGGTAATCAACGAGCAACTTCGTCCACAAGCCATTCCTGATTCGGTAAAGGATACTGTCAAAAACTATTTGGCAACACTCAAACAAGGTAAAACGATTCCCAAACTCATGCAAAACATGGTGATTTTTAGCTTGTTTCGCACAAGTATCCAGCCGTATATGATTTCGTGGCTGCGTTATAATCCTAGTCAGGAAATCACTAAAATCACAACGCCTATTTTGATTGTTCAAGGCAGTGCCGATATTCAAGTTGGCGAAAAAGAAGGACAAGCTTTGCATAAAGCTGCTCCAAAGTCTACTTATTTGATGATTCCACAAATGAACCATGTACTAAAACTAGGTACACTAGACCCTCAGGAATCACAACGAAATTATCAAAATCCAGATTTACCTTTAGCACCTCAATTGGTAGAAGGTATAGTAGAGTGGATTAAAAAACGTCGTTAATTATCCTTTTATGAATACATTATTCAAAGCTCTCAACGACCCCACACGTCGCGAAATTTTGGAGCTCCTCAAAGACAAAGACCTCAATGCTGGTGAAATCGCCGAGCAATTTAATATGTCGAAACCCAGTATTTCGCATCATCTCGACCTGCTCAAACAGGCCGAATTGGTCGTTGCTATCAAAAAAGGGCAATTTATCGAATACTCGCTCAATATGACCGTGATGGACGAAGTGCTCGCATGGATATTGCAGTTTAAGCCAGAGGTACAGATTTCGAAGGTTGAAATTTCTCCTAACAAATTGTGAATGAGTGCTAAGTGGGTTGTGGTTAAGTGATTTTCTTCTCAATTAATGTCTTATTTATAATGGGATATTAGTTTTTTTCAAAAATCACTAAATCACCATTCGCTAAATCACTCAATAACAACTATCTTAGAATTGCACTTCTAACAACATTTTATGAAACAACGATTACTTTCGCTCGATACCTTTCGAGGGCTCACGGTAGCCATGATGATTTTGGTCAACAACCCAGGCGATTGGGGACATATTTATTGGCCTCTCGAACACGCCTCTTGGGATGGCTGTACCCCTACCGATTTGGTATTTCCTTTCTTCCTTTTTATCGTGGGGGTTTCTATTTCTTATGCATTTAAAGATAAACAACCCGACTCGAAGACCCTTCTGAAGATATTGGAGCGTAGTTTAAAGCTCTTTGGTTTAGGGCTTTTTCTATCTCTTTTTCCCAAATTTGATATATCAGTAGTGCGTATCATGGGCGTTTTGCAACGCATAAGTCTTGTGTTTTTCTTTTGCTCTATCCTCTTTCTTTATACCAAGCCTCGTACTCAAATAGGAGTATTGGCAGGTATTTTGATTTTGTATTATATTCTTATGACAATGGTGCCTGTGCCAGGCATTGGCGCTGCCAATTTGTATGCTGAAACTAACCTTGGAGCTTACTTTGACCGAATGATCTTGGGTATTCCACATCTTTATAAAGCAGTTAAAGTTTGGGATCCAGAAGGACTTTTGAGTAGTTTACCAGCCGTTGGCAATGGTATTGCAGGAATGTTGGCAGGGTATTATATGCAAAACAGAGATCAAGAAGTTAGTAAAAAACTTCTCAATCTCTGTCTAATAGGATGCATGGGCATGCTAGTCGGATGGGCTTGGGATAGTGCGGGATTTCCCATCAATAAGTCCTTATGGACAAGCTCATACGTGTGTTGGACTGCTGGTATGGCAACTTGCTTTTGGGTGGGATTGTACTGGCTTATTGATGTCAAAGGCTACCAACGATGGACCAAGCCATTCGTGGTATACGGTGTCAACGCTATCACAGTATTCTTCTTATCGGGTCTGATTCCGCGTATTTTACGAATGATAAAACTACAGAATGCCGAAGGCGAAGAAGTCAATCTTCAAGTCTGGTTATACAAATCATGGATTACACCATGGTTTGATAGCCCTTATAATGCTTCCCTTGCAGGAGCAATTATCCTCGTAAGCTTATGGTGTGGCATACTTTGGATCATGCACAATAAAAAAATCTTTGTCAAAGTATAGTAAATAAGTCAACACAGTTTGACTGCAAACTACTTTACTTACTATGTATATTCCTGTAAACAACTCGAGCAGTAAGAGGCGCCTTCTTACTGCTCGAATGATTACAATACTACTACCGAATTCTCGTCAGAAGTGATACCGTTTGGAACAAACTTATCAGCTTCTGTTTCGTTTGCCCAAATAGCGCTATCAAATAAATAACGGAATTGAAATTCTTTTCCAGCTTCTAATTCAAGCGTACCTTTGAAAGTACCATCTTTTTGTTTTTTCAAGGCTGTAGCCGAGGCATCCCAATTATTGAACTCTCCTACCACGTTCACTGCTTTTGCACCGTTTACTGCGTCGGCAGGAACTGCAAATGTTACTTTACATACTGGTTTTGATTTCAAATACTGTTTTGTAATTGCCATAATGATAATAAGTTTTTAGGAGTTATTGCTAGATTTCTTTTTTCTATTGCGAATGAGTGAAATAGTCTTTACCAAACACTCAAATTGTACTTTATCTATTTAACTAAGATAAAAATTTATCGCAAATATTCAAAAAATATTTTCATAAAAACCTAACAACCAGATAATTAATTAATAATTATATTAAAATAATTATAATTTAACTAACCTATCTACTAAAAACAGTATAGAACTGACATTTTATAGGTGTAAAACCTATACGTTTTCAAATTAGAACTATTCCTCCATAATCTGAAAAGTAATCGGTAAAGTAAAGCGAACCGAGACAGGTCTTCCCGACTGTTTTCCTGGAATCCAGTTAGGCATTTTCGACACCACTCTTAGTGCTTCTTCGTCACATCCAAACCCAATTCCTTTTGATACAGACAATTGTGAAATACTTCCATCTCCCATTACGACAAATGATACAAATACTTTTCCTCCTACACCTGCTCGTTGCGCCTGTGACGGAAACTTCAAATTTTTATTGAGATACTCCCCTAAAGCTCGAATCCCGCCTTTGTATTCTGGCATTTTTTCAACTGTCGTAAAAATCGATTCCTCCGTTTTTTCGACGTGCACAGGCGCTTCTATCACAGGCTTAGTATTGGCAAGGTCAGGGTCGACTGGAGGCATTTCGATTTCGGCACCGTCCACATTTTCAGGACCAATCGCAGCCTTACTTTCGGCTAGCTCCTCTTGTGTTGGAGGCAATTCGATTTCTCTCTCATCGGTGACAATTTCTGGTGCCAGATACTTGATTTGTTTGACAGGTTCAACAGGTGTTTCAGGTTTGGGTGGCTCTGGCAACTCTATTTTCTTTTCCTCCGCAGGTGGTAGTTTTACATCCTGTAAGGTGATTTCTACCTCACGTTTATCCCGTGAGTTCTGTGATGCCCAAATAAAAGGAGTCGATAATGCCAATCCAAATGCCCCTACTCCAATCAAAGTGGCTCTTTTAACAATCTGTTTGTACTCTTGTCTTAGAAAATAAGCGCCATATAGCTTATTACGACCTTCGAAGATAATATCATCTAAGGTCTCGTGTGGTTGATTTGATGAGTTACTGTTCATGATATTGAGAAGTTTAAAAGAATTTAAAACTAAATTTTTAGTTATTATATTGAAAAAAATTACCTCATGAGAGGTTGGGGTAATGGCGAATTATGAATGATTGAATTGTGAATGTAGAATTAGGGTTGTATGAAGGATTTTCTTTCGTTCAAAAGAATTCTTATCATTAGCATTTTTTGATGTAGTGGCAACTCTTGCAATTGCCGTATTCAAAATGGCAACTGCAAGAGTTGCCACTACATCAATTTTATCTTAAAGACAATGCTAAACCTTCGTCCAGTACTAATGTAGAATTAGTACTTTCCCAACTATTACAGATTTCTGATTTTAAGAATATGAAAATGCCTTTATTCGAAATGCCTAGTTCAAGACTTTATACTGGACTCATTTTCTTAACAGTTTGAAAACTGAAGCAATAGCTAGTCCGAGATAAAGTCTCGAACTAGTTATTGACAGCTTATACACTTTCCCAATAGTAGAACTAATTTTTTAGTTATAATTTAGTAAAAAAATACCTCAAAAGAGGTAAAGTTGTACTCAGGTTGCATTAGGCAATAAGCTGTAAGCTAAGTTCATCGTATAATTGATTGCTTAATGCATACAGCCTATGACCTAAAGCTTATATTGGTGTAAAACAACTTACTATGTTTATGCTTTTTTGAATGAAATAGGTACGACGAAAGTGCATCTTACTAATTTGCCCTGATGCGTACCTGGAATCCATTTTGGAACAGACTTCAATACTCTTAAAGCTTCATTATCAAGTGGTTCTCCAGCAGACTTTAGCACTTTAAAATCTTCAGCAGAGCCGTCTTTATTTACCACAAATTGTATAAATGTTTTTCCTTCCATATTTGCCTTTTGAGCTTCTTCTGGATATTTCAAATTGGCTCGCAAGTAGTCCACAAAAGCAGGCATACCGCCATTAAACTCTGGCTGATGGTCAACGCCATTCATAATAGAATCGGCTTCCATTTGTAGTTCTTCAGCCAAAGCTGGACTGATAATCGTCGCACTCGAAATACTGATTCCTGACTCGGCCAATACTTGTCTACCAGATTTACTTGGTACAACAGCCTGCCCTCCTTTTTCTACAATAGCTCTCCATTTTACATTGAGACGTTGTTCCATTTCTGAACCTCTCAAATTAGATGATGCCAAAATCAGCATAGCTCCCAACAAAGGTAATACCAACAGATATTTCCACTGAACATCATTTTCAGAACGATCTTTCATCAACATTTGGATGCGTTGCTTGAGCATAGAATCATTAAAAAAGTTGTTGGTTAAAGGGACAGTCTGTACGCCAAATTGCTCGTGAAATAACAACATCGCATATTCCTCCTTAGATTCCTCCCATTGACTTGTGATTTCATCAGCAATAAACTCGTGGATGTAGCGAACTGCTTTTTTGTATAAATAAATAACGGGGTTGAACCAATTAAATATCGCTAACAGCTCAAACAACATAATATCTGCCGAATGCAATTGACGAATATGAACCTGCTCGTGTCGCATAATCACATCTCGCATGGGCATATCCTTGCTTACAAATAAGAAGTTGAAAAAGGAAAATGCACTTTTATTAACGTTCTTCTTTTGAGATTTTCCACGAAGTAAATTTCCCAAATAAGCCATTTGAAGTCCCATTCGACCAATACCAATAAGAACGCCTGTTATATATACGACGGCAATCATATCGCCCCAAGCCCAGCCTTGTTGCACAAAAGTCTCGGTTGGAGTATAATACATTTGTGGATCGTAGATATACTTCATGGTATGATATACACTATCACTCACCAATTGCTCACGTACCCAAGTAAACTGTAACATCGGGATAAAAAACGCCAAAGCAGAGGTTGCCAACAAATACGCTCTGTTGAGATCAAAGAAAGTCTCTTTACGCAAGACAATATGATAAAATCCATAAAATAGAATCAGATACAGATTCACTTGGAGTAAATAGTGCAGCCAGTTCATACGCAGTTAATGTTAAATTGAGGGTCGAGATTGAAGCGATAATAAATTCTGTTCGTTGGTTGTCAATGTATTAACGATGGCATACTGTTTATTATTGGTAATAGCCAGTTCGTCTAACAAATCTACCATGTTTCGGTAATGAGCTTGGTCGGTTGCCTTAATCACCACCGTGAAGTTTCTTCCAATTTTAGTTTTGTAATTAAATAATACTTGACGGATTCCTTTGTCTGAAAAATTAGTTGTTTTAAGGATTACATTAGGATCTGTTGGGATACCCTGATAATAATACACCTTATTTTCTTTGTCTAATATCACCGTTAACGTTTCGCTTTCCCGAATATCAGAAGCATTATCTGTGGTTTTATCAGGCATACTCAACTGCATTGTAACGGGTTTTAATAAGGTAGTAGTCAACATAAAAAAGGTAATCAACAAAAAACCTAGGTCAACCATCGGTGTCATATCGACACGGGTAGATTGTCGGGAGCGACGCGAGCCCCCTTTGTCGGATGTAGAAATTTCGGCCATAGCTAGTGTTTGGTTATCAGGTTTCGACTATTATGCTTGTGGCCTAAGTGTCGAAACCTTTGTGTTGTGATAATCTCAACTTCTATTTTTTCATGCTATTGATCAAATTCAAAATCTCGTCGGCTTCTTTTACGTCTATTTTTCCTTTTTTAGAGAAGAAAGAAAACAAACTTGAAAAGGAGTTTTCGAAATAGCCTTCAACCAATTTTTCGGTTGCAAAAGTGCTATATTGCTCTTTGCTCACGACAGGAAAATACTCATGTGATTTGCCATAGGCCTTATGGCTCACAAAGCCTTTTTCCTGAAGAATTCTAACAATCGTTGAAACGGTGTTGTAAGCAGGCTTGGGCTCTGGCAGATAGTCTAGAATATCTTTCACAAAGCCTTTTTCGATTTGCCAAAGCACCTGCATAATCTGCTCTTCGGCTCGAGTTAACTCTTTGTCTATTTCTTGCATAATTGTAGTGTATAAGTTGGCATGCAAAATTCAAAATAACATTTTGGAATTAAGGAAATCGAAACTAATCAATTTATCCTTAGCTAAAACCACCAAAGGCTCATCGCTAATACCCGAAAGCCAAAAGATATTTTCTTCTGCTTTATTACTTATATTAGATACCTGTTGTTTGAGTACTCTTGATTTAATGACTTGAAGTTAAAACTAAAATTTTAGTTAAACAACTATTTGATTAGTTTTTTTTTCAAAAAAGAAGAAAGAATAGGAAATTAGTGATGAGATGGTTGTTGTTTGCAGGTAATTCTTAGAACGACTCAGATAGAAATAAAAGGAAGTTATTAGTTAACAGTATATCAATTATTAGAATAGACTTATCATCAGAAGGATATAATCAATTTGTACTGTAGCTCTATTATTAATTTATTATTTCCTGTTACTTATCCTTCAAAAAATTGTATAGCCCGATACTTAGTATCGGACTATAGTTTGTTTCAGTTTTTTATTACATTAGTCCTTAATAATCATAATCCAAACCTAAGGTATTTCGCAAATCGTTGAGTGCAGGGTTTTTATTAGCTAGAAACTTAAACTTCTCGGCTTGAGTATAAATCATTGGTTTCTCTTCTTCTTTCAAAATCGATACCTCAATGTGAATCGTACTATTTTGCATAGCTTTACGCAAGTGCGTAAGCACTTCTGTACGTAATGCCGTGGTCAATAGTTCTACCTGAATTTCATTATCAACAGCCAAATGAATCGTAGTTCCTTCTAGCGTAAAATCACGATTGAGGATTACAAACTCACTAAAACGCTCACGAGATTCGAGCCATTTCACAAACGAATCCCATTGTACTTTAAGTTGCTCTTTGGTAAAAGCCTTATTTTGGACTACTTGTGTCTCTTCCAATACTGGCATTGGCGCCGAAGGTGCCTTGGCTGTTGATACAGCCGATTTTCCCAGATTAGCGGTACTTTTCAGTCCTCCAAGATTGACCTTAGGAATACTTCCTACTGGTGCAGTGTTGGTTGGAACAGATTCAGCTGGGGTATTACTTGATTGAGCAGGAACAGCGTTTGTACCCTGAGACGTAGATACAGGCGAACTGATAGGCTGCTGCGTTACAGCAGGACTATCGGCACTAGGCTTTCCCGCAGCCCCACCCTCCACAGCAGGGAGTGCACTCAAATTGAGCACATGAGGAATATGCGCCAATTTAAGTAAAGTGATTTCTACGTGTAATTTTTGATTTTTGGCTGATTTATAATTCAAATCACATTGAGAACCAATACTCAATCCTGATGCCAAAAACGAAAAATTAGCTTTAGCCGACTGCTCTAAATATTTTTGTTGAACACTCTCTGACACCTGTAATAATTTTACTGTTACGGGGTCTTTACAAACTAAGAGATTTCGGAAATGTTCTAATAGTCCTACGACAAACTGATGCCCATCAAATCCTTTCTTTAAGATTTCGTCAAAAAGTAGATACGCCTCAGCTACCTTCGACTCCATGAGAGCGTCGGTCATTTTGAAATAATAGTCATAATCCAAAATGTGTAAGTTTTCTAATACTTCATTATAGTGTAAAGTATTGTCTTTAGAAAACGTCACATTGAGGTCAAACATCGAAAGAGCATCACGCAAACCACCATCGGCTTTTTGCGAAATCAATTCGAGGGCGCTCCACTCAGCAATGATTCCTTCTTTAGCAGCAATATTGGCCAGATGTTGCGTCATATCTCCGATTTGAATACGATTGAAGTCAAAAATTTGACATCTCGACAAAATCGTAGGGAGAATTTTATGCTTTTCGGTAGTTGCTAATATAAAAATGGCATACGCAGGAGGCTCTTCCAGCGTCTTCAAGAAAGCATTAAAAGCACTTGTTGAGAGCATGTGAACCTCATCGATAATATAAATTTTATATCGTCCAGACTGAGGTGGATAGCGTACTTGGTCGATTAGATTACGAATATCGTCGACGGAGTTATTTGAAGCCGCATCTAGCTCGTGAATATTGAAAGATGCGTTATTTTGAAAGCTTTTACACGATTCGCACTCGCCACAAGCCTCCGCATCATGCGTAAGGTTTTGACAGTTAATGGTTTTTGCAAGAATCCTCGCACAGGTAGTTTTACCAACACCACGAGGGCCACAAAACAAAAAAGCCTGAGCCAAGTGATTGGTTCGGATAGCATTTTTGAGAGTAGTTGTAATATGAGATTGACCCACTACGGAATCAAACAAAGCAGGGCGATATTTCCGAGCCGAGACTACGAAGTTTTCCATAGATGCAAGTTAGGAATTGTAAGACGATTTGACAAACGAGGGAATTAAAATCATGAGTCATCTTTAATTGAGTGAATTGAGATTGAGTGAATGAGTGATTATTTTTATTTCACTTGTAGAGACGTAATACTTTACGTCTGGAGCCAAGTCATATTTTATATTGTAGTACCAAAAACGGCGTTCGAAATGAGTTTTTCGAACGCCGTTTTTGAAATTTAGAGAATCATCCTAATGTTAAGATTCGAGATAATCAATGGTTGATACTATATGGCAAAATGATATACCTTTAGACGTAAAGTATTACGTCTCTACGAATAAAAATAATCACTCATTCACTCAATTTCAATTCACTCATTGTTTACCATCTCACCTGACCATCCCCTTCTACAATCCATTTCTCGGTAACGAGCTTTTCGAGTGCAAATGGGCCTCTGGCGTGAAGTTTCTGAGTCGAAATGCCTATTTCGGCACCTAGTCCAAACTGTCCTCCATCGGTAAAACGTGTAGAGGCGTTAGTATAGACTGCAGCCGCATCGACTTCTTGCACAAAACGCTGACAGAGTTCTGTATTTTGCGAAAGAATTGCTTCTGAGTGACGAGAAGAATGTTTGCTAATATGATTTAAAGCCTCTTCTAAGCCTGAAACGACTTTAATTGAACATTTATAATCTAAAAATTCACGACCAAAATCTGCCTCTGTTGCTTCTTGTAAAGATTTGAAACCTGCTTCAGCTAAGATTTTATAAGCTATGCTATCAGCAAAAACTTCTACATTCCATTTATTAAAACCTTCTATTAGGCTTGGCAAAAATGTTTCAGCCACCACTTCATCGACCAAAACTGTATCCAAAGAGTTACATACCGAAGGACGAGAAACTTTGGCATTAACCACAATTTCGGTTGCTTTAGCTAAATCAGCTGTTTTTTCCACATAAGTATGACATACCCCTGCACCTGTTTCGATAGTTGGTACCAAAGAATTTTGACGCACAAACTGAATCAACGATTCAGAGCCACGTGGAATGATTAAATCTACAAATCGAGTAGCCGTTAGCAATTCTTTGACAAATGCGCGGTCGGTTGGCAATAGCGTAATCGCATCTGTGTTGACACCAAACTCACGTAAAACTTCATGAATAAGACTTATCAAATACGTATTGGTATCGAAAGCATCCGAACCTCCACGCAACACTACGGCGTTACCCGAGCGAATACAAAGTGCAGTTACATCAACGGTTACGTTCGGGCGAGATTCAAAAATTACCCCAACAACGCCCATTGGAACTGCTATTTTTTTGATTTTTAAGCCATTTTGTAATTCTTTAGACAAAAGTAATTCGCCTGTAGGGTCGTTTAGATTAGCGACATCCTTCATACTTTTGGCCAAATCAGCAATACGTTTTTCGGTAAGCATCAAACGATCGTACTTGGGGTCTGCGGGGTCCATGCGGAACAAATCTTTGGCATTTTCTGTAATAATTTGTTGAGTATTGGCAATCAATACCTCTGCCAAACGATAGAGAATATCCTTTTTTTGTTGATCGCTAAGTCTTCGAATTTCTGCCGAAGCCGCATGTGTCTTGGCCAAAATTGGCACAATAGACGTTAGTTCGATTGTTTCAAGTTGCATAAGTTGGTTAACATTAATTTTAAATCAAATTTCGGAAAGATTTTCTAAAACTCCTCTTAAAATCGAGAAATAAGCGAGTACAACCTTCGTTCGACTAGTTTAGGACGCATTAGTAATCACCTTTATTTTAAAGTGTTTTGTACACTTCATTGTAGTAATAGTCTCAACGTATAATATCTTTGTAATTAGTAAGTCTTTGTAACAATACGATACCTTTTGGAGCAAGAGTCTTTCACTTTAGAACCAAGTGATTCGTAGTATCAGTCTATATACATACACTTTTATGCTAAAAAATCATACGACACTAACTAAGTCTATTATCACTTTATCAAGTCTTATTTTTATCATTTTAGGACTCTATAAGTTGCAGTATTTCGGACTAGAATACGATGAAACACTATTCATTAACGCTGCGCTTGGCGACCTTGATGGAGAGACCTTTGTGATCTATAAGATTAAAGATTGGGTGGTACTTTGTTACCTATATATTGGTGCTTTGAAAGCATGGATTTATATGCCAATATTTAAGATTTTTGGTGTCAATGTACTCAGTGTTAGACTTCCAATGCTTTTATTAGCCTGTATCAATTTATGGCTTAGTTATAAAATTACGGCAAAGTATTTCAATAAAAGTATCGCTCTTGCCACGTTATTGGTTTTGTCACTTGATTTAACTTTTCTTTCGTTACAAAGATTTGACAAAGGTCCTTCTTGTATCGAGATGTTTATCAAGTTATTCATCTTACTTTGGCTAACATATCCTAACAGCCAATGGTTTCGTTATGGTCTCACGGTATTTTTCTTGATGTTTGTTGGGGTATATAATAAGTTTAATTTTATCTGGTTTACCAACGCCGTGTTTGGTGTATATGCACTCCAGCAAGTTCCAAGTATTTTACCTATCCTAAAAAAACTAGATTTAAAAAGCCTATTTCAATCTAATTTTTTCCGTTATAGTGCTGGTTATATGGTGTTTGTTTTTCTTTTTTTACTTACCCTAAAAACACTCCATATCGACGGTCAAGGAGGAGGCTTAACACTCAGTTTTTTAAAAGAGCGCTTAGTATTTTGTTTTAAAGAAACTAAGTATTTGCTTTTACAAAATAGTATTTTCAAAGTTTTTGGCTGGAGTATCGCAGGAGTTCTTTCTTCTACAATAATGAACATTGTTATTCTAAGCTGTGTGCTGATTAATGTTTGGTTGTATTTGAAAGGGCGTATTTTGTTTTATTCGTCACATACACAGGCACTTTTGTTGATATTATTGATTTTTCTACAATATATCATAACCTCTGCTGCCACTCACGTTTGGCATAGTTTTGTGATGTACCCTATGCTTCCTATCGTCATACTTAGTAGCTTTTATGAATTGGGAAAATACATAGGAAGTATCGTTCCTTTTATTGGAATAACAACGATTGCGGTGGGTTGGAATCTTTTTACCAATGTTTTGTTTTTTCAAAACATCAACAATCAAAGCTGTATCACTGAAATTTTTATTCCTGAAATCAATCAAGTAATTGAATATGTTGCTCAAGACGAGCATCGCTTGGTTATCTCTACAGACTGGGGGACCCATACTCAGCTCTTAGGAGTAGATAACAAAAGAAATACGTTTTCAGAGCCTTATCGACTGTTTCCATATCCTTCTGAGCTATCGAAATGGTGGGTCAAAAATCAAAAGTTCTTCAATGACACCAAACCTGTGATTATTGTACAACCCATAGCAACAGACATTGCTAAAAAAACACGATATGACTACAATGTGACTATGGAAGAGAAAAAAACAGAAGATTTTCTACATTACCTAGAGCAAAAGGGAGTCAAAGTATGGCCTACAAAGCTTATCAAAAACTCATGTGGAGATAGATTATTTCAAATTTATGAAGCGAGAGTTACTAAGGAACTTTAACACATAAAGAGCATAAAAAAGGGACTTCAATCAGCTTGAAGTCCCTTTTTTATGCTCTTTATTTACTAGAAATCATATCCTAAAGTCAGATACGAAATTGGTGCTTTTACCTCTTTATTTTCTACGCCCCAGCCAATATCAAACTTCACAAAGTACCCCAAAATCGTAGTTCGCGCTCCGATACCATAGCCTACGAGGAACGGACTACGGAAATCGGTAATAGTTGCTCTAAATGGAATATTTTCACCATTGGCGATTTGGGCAGGCGTAAGATTAGGTAATACATAAGTATTGAAAGCATTTCTACGAGAAAAAGGACCAACTCCTGTCCATGCTGTACCGACATCGGTAAAACCTGTTAGCTGTAAGTTTTTAAAGAAATTAGAATAGATTGGTCCCGAGTACAAGTACTTCGCAATTGGGAAACGAACTTCAGCATTTAAGGCCATAAAGCTATTGCCCGAAATTTTGTTCATATTAAACCCTCTCAATGGCGTTGCATAATCAAGAAAGAACAAATCTTTTTCGATCGTACTTGACGTAAATGGATTGTTTTTATTGTTGGTAGCCTCATAAGTACGACCAATCCAGTTATCAGCACCACCCATGACTGTTGCCTTTGGTGCATTTCCAAAAGAATGCCCTCCAGCACCACGAAATGCCAAAATTGTTCCTTTGCCAAGTCGGATATAATGACGAATATCTACATTGATTTTTTCAAATCCATCTGATGCCGACGTTACACCAGAGTAATGGTCATAACGAACTTTGAATCGTGTTCCTTCTAATTGATTTAGCCCATGACTAATCGTGTTATCATACACATACTCAGCTCTTGCGCCTACATAATCAGCATTGATGGTTGGCAAATATGGCGCAATTACACTTGTATTTAAATCAAACTCATAATAGCGAGTCGTAATAAAATTAGTCGAAACCGAGATTCTTGAGTTGGTATTGATAGGATATGCGGCACTAAAAGTAACTTTGTTTAGGCGATATTTGGTATCCTGAACTTCGCCATCGTCGCTGGTAGTTCTTCTATCAAATCTTACCGAGTAATCTATCTTCTGTGCTAAATAGGAATATTCAGCCCACAAATCTGAGTTTTTGAGGTTTGGAGTTAAGAACAATCCTGTTTTCAATAAATGATTTTCTAACAAATCATTCATCTTTAGATTGGCATTCAATCCAAATCCTCTTTGTGGTAGTGGATCTACCACAAAATCTGTTTCGGTGCCATTTACCACAAATGCATTATTGTAGTCAGTAGGTCCTTTGATTTTGATATTATCTTTTCTGGCTTGTTTCGATGATAAAATTCGTTCTGTACGCGTTTTTCTATCATTCTTCTTATCTGCCGCGTTAGAGGCAGGCGATTTAACAGTTGCATTATCATCAAACTGATAATTGTCCGTATCTATTTCGCCAGGTAATAACTTAATACTTGGTTGGGTTGTGGTCTCTTTGTTTGCCTCTACAGGCTTTGTATTAGCGCTAGTTGGCTTGGTTGTATGTACAATTGGCGCACCAAACAACCTCACATTACGATTGGTAAATGGAATATTGGATTTAATACCCAAATCCGCATTTTTCTGATAAGCAATAATATCTTGGTTGTTATCAATAAAACGATATACCAAGCTATTACTCGATAAGGAATAGTCAAAATCTACAATATCGGTACGGAAAGTACTTACTAGATTAGGAGAATTTTCTCCTGCAATTAGTTTATAAATATTGCGAATCCCTTTTTCATCGCTCAAAAAATAAACCGTATTACCATCTGCAACTACAGGGTGAGAGATATTGCCTAGTGAATCAACTAAGACTTTTACGGTCTCAACCTTTGGTTTTCCTTCATGTAGAAATAATTTGAAAGGATTTGTTACAGACTTATGTGTGCCTTTGTCTACTTCCAAAGAATCTTTCAGACGATTAGATACAAAAATGAATTTTCCTGCATTTCCAACAAATTGTGGATTCAAGTCGTCATACAGGTCATTGGTCAGTTGGCTTACTGAAGAACGAGCAATATCCATCAAAAACAAATCATTTTGTCCCTTGCTTTCGGCACTAAATACGATTTGAGTTCCAGCGTCCGAAATATCAAAATCACTGATTTGAGTAAAGTTCTTGAAGACTCTCTTGGTCTGTAATTTACCTGATAAGTCTTTTTCAGTAATATCCGAAAACAGATACAAAATCATATCTCCACGGTCTTCAAAAATAACCGCCAACGAACCGCCTTTTGTCCAAGACACTAATGGTAAAGTATGGTCAATCGATTGATTGAGTGTTTTGAAACCACTTGACAAGATGGTTTCGGTACGCTTTGTCTTAAGGTTAATTACCTCTACACTCGAACGTCCCAAATCATTACGGGTCAAGGCTAAAAAGTTGCCATCTGGGCTGATTTTAAACTGATTAAGTCTATTAGGAGCATTCAGTGCTTGTTGTCCTATCTTGAAGTCATACTGTGGAAGCGTATAATTGGCGATTGTAGCTTCGGCGTTACTAGTGTAAAACTCTCTCCATTCTTTAAGAAATCTAGAAAAAGGCATTCCTAGTGTACTCGAAATAGAGGTTTGTTCATTACGAATAATACGAGTGAGGTTGAGAATATTAGAAATATTTTCACGACCATAGCGCTCTGCAATGTAGTTCCAAACTGATTGTCCAATCAGACCAGCTTCACGCCCAGCAGTTTGGTTGGGACGCTTGATAAACTTATTGATAATGGCGTCGCTCATATACGAGTCCAACTCGGTACTCCAACCCTCTGCAATGTATTGTGAAATACCTGAAATAAACCATTCTGGCACGCTCAATAACAAGGAGTTTTGTAGGGATTCTTTGATACTTCCACCATACAACATATCATGGATGAATACCCTAGAAATCTCACGAGTTAGTTCTTTACGAAACGTAGCGGCACTTCCTGAATACGCTATTTCGATACGAGATTTAGCCAAGTTTTCTTCACGAATTTCTTTTTCGCTCGACAAACTCAATCCAACATTGCTTTGATTAAGATCAGAAGTGGCGTTATACACAAAAATTTTTGTGCGGTTGAAAGGAGAATACCCCAGAACGTCGGTAATACGATCGAATTCTGATTCGGCCATTTGAATCGCTAATGTTGCAGTCTGCTGACCACCTTCATAATAATACACCTCAAAGTTTTGTGTACTTAAAACTTTCCAGTGAAATGGGCGGTATTGAATTCTATTTTTCCCAAACTGCTCCTGTGTAGGAAAAGTAGTTTGGGCATCAGCATAAAACGAGGCTAGCAGAGATAGTACTAGTATAGTTTTTTTCATTGTTGATTCAGCTTGGGTATTGTTGCTACGAAAAGCTTAGATTTATGTGGTATCAGAGAACCATACTACTTGGATTGTCCTTCACGAATCCAAGCCTAGCGCTTATTGCTTATCGCCTAGAGCAACTTCTTAAGATTGCTTTTGGCCTAAATATAACGAACCAAAACGATTTATATTGACTTCGGGGTCAAGTTCTTTTTTATTGACCAAAAAGTCAACAAATTGTTCGGCAAAATACGGTGCCAACGAAACACCTTTTGACCCAAGTCCGTTAAACACCCCCAAATTATGATATAATGGATGCAACCCAACGATAGGACGGCGGTCTTTGGTAGCAGGACGTACCCCTGCGAGTTGTTCTTCTACTTCAATATCTGCCAACATGAGCTTATTGTATTTTTCTAACAGGTCAGCTCTTCCTTTTTCGGTTGGTATCCAATCCAAGTCGTGCCAACTGTAGGTAGCTCCTACTCTAGCTCGTCCGTTGGGAAGTGGTATTACAAATACGCCTTGGTTAACCATTTCTTTCAACGAAATATCTTCTTTAAATTTTACTCGAAGCACTTCTCCTTTTACGGGGTTGAACGGCAACCACGAAAAATAAGGATTGTTCCGTCCATAAAAACCTTCACAAAAAATCAACTTGTTGTAGGTCAGCGTCAATTCGTTATTTACTTGGTAAGTATTGTTTTCAAGATGAAGACCCTGATAATCGAATAAGTGTTGCAACAAACATTGCTTTTTTTCAAAATATTCTCTAAAAGCGTCCAACATCAGAGGTAAATCTACCCAACCCGAATGATCTGTCATTACTCCTCCGAGTTCGCTTTTTACAACACTTTTGAGAGATTCGTCGGGTGTATGATATTTTCCAAAATCGCCATAATTGGCAACAGCTGTTTCTTGCAAAAGAAAATCCTTTACTTCTTGATTAGGAAACGGACGAAACATCTGCATCGGATGAAAGAAGTTTTTTCCTAATTCTTTTTCCAGTTCGGTATAATATGTTTTGAGAAAAGGAAAAATCGCATCCGCCAACCATGTTTTTACGAGTTTACGTCCAGTAACAGGGTTGTAAATGCCAGCGGCAACTCGCGAAGATGATGGTTGTTCGTAATTGTCCAATACCATGATTGAATACCCACGCTTTGCCAAGCTATACCCTAATAAAGACCCCGCAAGTCCTTGTCCTACCAATAAATAATCGTAATGTTTTGTTGTCATTTCTAAAGTATTTGACCTAGAAAAAGTTTTTTACAATATAGATAGTCGCCTTCTCTCAAAAACTAAAAACCATTGATGCTGATAACTTCTTAATTATTCAGCATCAATGGTTTTATTATTTAAAATACTAACTATCAATCGTTTGGTTTTAGAAGATTACATTGTTCAATATTTTACTATTAATCTAACAATGCCACTTTTGCATCGTGCAACTGAATCACAAAATCAACCTGTTCTTCTAAAGTCATAAAAGAAGTATCCATCAAGGTAGCATCCTCCGCTTGGACTAAAGGACCTTCTTCACGAGTAGAATCGATAATATCTCTTTTCTTGAGGTTCTCCAAAATTTCTTCGAGGTCAATCATCTCTCCTTTTTGTAGAAGTTCTAATTGACGTCTTTCGGCACGAATCACAGGGTCGGCAGTCATAAATACTTTTACTTCGGCATCAGGAAATACTTTTGTCCCAATATCACGACCGTCCATTACTACGCCACGGCTTTTACCCATTTTTTGTTGTTGGGCTACCATCGCTTTTCGCACTATGGTAATAGCACTTACTTCACTTACCATTTGCGAAATATACATTTTACGAATTTCATCCTCTACATTCAATCCATTAAGGTACACATCGCTTGCGCCACGGTGCTCGTTGAACTGAAATGAAATATGAATCTCGCTCAGTGCCTTCTCTATCTCCTTGGGGTTTGTAAGGCTAATATGATGCTCATGAAAATACAAACTAACAGCACGATACATCGCACCAGTGTCAATAAAAGCGTATCCTAATTGTGCTGCCACACGCTTTGCGGTGGTACTTTTTCCACAACTTGAATAGCCGTCGAGAGCAATAATGATTTTCTTCATTGAATAGATATTTTGTACAAAGATAAGTAACTTGAACCAGAGTTGAGAGAATCTCAAAAGTTGATTAAACTCATTTACTCTATAAACATCTGAATATCAAAACCATACTCTTATGCAGATTCAAGCAAACCTCATCAACATACTTGATAAAAATATTTCATACTGTCAAATTACGATTGAAGGCGGTTATATCAAAGAAATCATTGAATTAGCTTCGACTCCCCAACCAAATACGCCTTATATCCTCCCTGGTTTTGTGGATGCACACGTGCATATCGAAAGCTCAATGCTAACACCTGTACAATTTGCCAGACTTGCTGTGGTACACGGTACGGTTTCGACCATTTCGGACCCACACGAAATCGGCAATGTCTTAGGAGTAAAAGGCGTGGAGTACATGATTGAAAATGCCCGTCAGGTTCCTTTTAAGTTTTGTTTTGGGGCACCTTCATGCGTACCAGCTACCACTTTTGAAACTGCGGGAGCCACTATTACGCCCGAAGATATTGCTTATTTGTTTGATAATTACCCCGAAGTCGGCTATTTAGCTGAAGTCATGAATTTCCCTGGGGTATTAAACGGCGACCCTGATATGTTGTCTAAGATTAGCTTGGCACAACAATACAAAAAACCTGTGGATGGGCACGCGCCTGGGTTGAGAGGCGAAGCAGCCAAGCGCTACATTGAAGCTGGTTGTCAAACAGACCATGAATGTTTTACAGCCGAAGAAGCGCTCGACAAGCTCAAATACGGTATGAAAATCCTGATTCGTGAAGGTTCTGCTGCCAAAAACTTTGATGCCTTAATTGGACTATTGCCCGAACACTACAACAATATGATGTTTTGTTCTGATGATAAACATCCTGACAATTTAGTGGAAGGACATATCAACGAGCTAGTAAAGCGAGCATTGGCATTGTATCCAGATTTGTTGTTTGAGATTTTGCAAGTAGCTTGTGTCAATCCTGTATTGCATTATCAATTACCAGTAGGTTTGTTACGAGCAAACGACCCAGCCGATTTTGTGTTGATAGACAACCCTATTGCTTTTAACATTTTGGCAACCTATTTGAATGGTGAAAAAATTGCAGAGAATGGAACGTCTTTTATTTCAAATCTTAGTAGTGAAATACAAAACCAATTTAGTTGTTCGTTAAAGACTTCTGAAGATTTTGTAGTAAATGCGCAAAATCCTGATAATGCTATGATTAAAGTCATAGAAGTATTGGACGGACAGCTCATAACTTTGAAATCAGAACACCAAGCGAAGGTCGTAAATGGTGCGCTTGTTTCGGATGTTGAGCGTGATATTTTGAAAATTGCAGTAGTAAATCGCTATAAAGATGCCTCTCCAGCCATTGGTTTTATAAAAAATTTCGGATTAAAATCAGGTGCAATTGCCTCGTCTGTAGCCCACGATTCGCATAATATTGTGGTCGTTGGCGTCGACGAACAAGCCATATCTGATGCCGTAAACCTAATTATTGAGGTACAAGGTGGGGTATCGGCAGTATCGGGCAATGGACAGAATAAAATACTTCCATTACCGATTGCCGGACTTATGTCAGGAGAAAATGGCTATGATATAGCAAATAATTATTCGGAAATTGATAAATTTGCAAAACAATTAGGAACCAACCTGAAATCACCCTTCATGAGTCTTTCATTTATGGCACTCCTAGTTATTCCAAATTTGAAGCTTTCAGACCTTGGCCTTTTTGATGGCGAACGCTTTGAGTTGACATCTTTGGAAGTATAACTTCATCGAAACAAAACTAAAAGAAACTATAGCATTTTCGGATAACCTACATTATTTGAAAATGCTAGATTAACTAAATAGTCTATTATTTTGAAAAATTTTACACTAGAATCAATCAAACTAAAAGTGGACAAAACGTCTTCTTTTGCTGAAAAATCTCATAAAATAGGGTTTGACTTCAACCCTAATGCAATTTCGTATAGCAAATTTCCTAACGCTTTTCAGGATTTATCGCATCACTAGCGTACAGCATTGTATCTAGTCGATATTTTATCGCTAAAGTTTTACCAATTATTTTCCTCTTATCTGCAAGTTGAGCCTAGGCTCAAGCTTTACCGCTCTTATATAAATTATTAATAAAACGAATAATCTTCGCCATGTACGGTTTGTACAATGGGGATAATTATATGCTTGAACCACTATTCACGCCTTTTCAAAAAAGCGTGTATATGAAAAGTTTTTACCAACAATTTAACCAATAATCATTATGAGAAAACTCTTACTGCTAACCGCTTTGCTATTGTTGGCTCAGTTAGGTAGCACATTTGCTCAAGACAGGCAAATTACAGGGAAGGTAACCTCATCCGAAGACGGTTCTCCTATCCCAGGCGTAAGTATTTCAGTGAAGGGTACTTCAAAAGGTACTACTTCAACTACAGATGGTACTTATCGTATCGCTGTGGGTAATGGCACAACCCTAATTTTCTCTTCAGTGGGATTCAACGCACAAACTGTGGCTGTTGGTTCTCAATCTGTAATCGACGTAAAGTTAGTTCCAAGTACTTCTACCCTCTCAGAGGTTGTAGTAACTGCCCTTGGTGTATCTCGTGACAAAAAATCTTTGGGTTATGCAACTCAAGAGGTTAAGGGAGACCAAGTAAGTACTGCTAAAGAAAGTAACTTCATCAACTCTTTGTCGGGTAAAGTATCAGGGGTTGAAATCAAACGTAACAACAACATGGGTGCTTCTACCAACATCGTTGTTCGTGGTTTCAAATCATTGACTGGTAACAACCAAGCATTATTCGTAGTGGATGGTGTACCTATCGATAACTCAAACACTACTAGCTCTTCGACAGCTCAAGGTGGTGGTGGTTATGACTACGGTAACGCTGCTTCGGATATTAACCCAGACGACATCGAGTCAATCAACGTATTGAAAGGTGCTGCAGCAACTGCGCTTTATGGTTCAAGAGCTGCCAATGGTGTTGTAATGGTTACGACTAAAAAAGGTAAGAAAAACCAAGGTTTAGGTGTTAATGTAAGTATGGGATACACTGTAGGTTCTATCGACAAATCTACCTTCCCTAAATACCAATCTAGCTATGGTGGTGGTTATGGTAACTACTATGAAGACCCTTCTCACAAGTTTTTGTACAGAGATATCAATGGTGATGGAGTAGACGACCTTGTTGTTCCAATGTCAGAAGATGCTTCTTGGGGTGCTAAATTTGACCCTAACAAACAAGTGTATGACTGGCGTTCATTTGACCCATCTTCACCACAGTATGGTAAAACTAGCGCATGGCAAGCAGCAGCAAACTCTCCTGCTAAATTCTTCAACGACGCAAAAACATTCAACGGAACTATCTCTTTGGATGGTGGTAGCGAAAACGGTTCTTACCGTGTATCATATACTCGTTTTGACCAAACTGGTATTCTTCCAAACTCTAGCATCCAGAAAAACAATTTCTCATTTGCTGGTAGCCATGATTTCAGCAAAAAGTTCACTGTTACAACCAACATCAACTTTGCTCGTCAAGATGCAAAAGGTCGTTATAGCAACGGTTACTCAGACAACATCATGTCAAGCTTCCGTCAGTGGTATCAAACAAACGTTGATATCTTAGATTTGAAATCAGCATTTGAAAGAACTGGACAAAACATTACTTGGAACTGGACTGACCCAAGTGAAATCAAGCCTATTTTCTGGGATAACCCTTACTGGCAACGTGCTAACAACTACGAAACTGACTGGAGAAACCGTGTTTTTGGTAATGTGACTGCTACTTACAAAATCACAAATGATTTTGATGTATTGGGTCGTATCTCAATGGATACTTACACTGAACAACAAGAGGAACGTATCGCTGTTGGTTCTATCAACAACAATGGTACTGCTAAATACTCTCGTTATGATCGTACTTTCAGAGAAATGAACTATGACTTCTTTGCAAACTATCACAAAGATTTGTCTGAGAATTTCAACTTGAAAGGTATGGTTGGTGGAAACATCCGTAAAACAGAAGTTAGCACAATGTATGCTACTACAGTAGGTGGCTTGGTTGTACCAGGTATCTACTCTTTGGCTAACTCTGCTTCTGCGGCTAGTGCTCCTACAGAAAACGTAAGTGCTATCTACCAAGAAGGTATTTTTGCTAATGCATCTTTGGGTTATAACAACGAATTGTTCTTAGACCTTACTGCTCGTCGTGATGTTTCTTCTTCTTTACCAGTATCAAACAACACTTATTTCTATCCATCTGCTTCTTTGAGCTATATTTTCTCTAACAAATTAGGAGAAAGCTGGCCTGCATTGAGCTTTGGTAAAGTTCGTGTAAACTATGCTGAAGTAGGTAACACTGCTCCTGCGTTGAGTTTGTTGAATACGTATGTAAAACCAACTAACTTGAACGGTGATACTAGAGATGCATTTGGTGGACAAACATTATTTGCGACTGGCTCGATCTTGAACAACCCGAACTTGAAACCAGAACGTACAAAAAGTTCTGAGATTGGTTTAGAAATGAAGTTCTTGAAAAACAGAGTAGGATTTGACATTACAGCTTACCGTACTTTGTCTATCGACCAAATCATGCCTGTGTCTATCTCGAAAGCTACTGGTTATGACAAAAAATATGTAAATGCTGGTACAATCGAAAACAAAGGTATTGAATTGTCTGCATTTGCTATCCCTGTTCAAACTGGTGACTTCTCATGGAAATTGAACGCTAACTTTACGATGAACCGCAACAAAGTGGTTGAATTGTATGATGGCGTAAACAACTTGCCATTGGGTTCATTCCAAGGTGGTGTTACATTGAACGCATCTATTGGTGAACCTTACGGTGTATTGAAAGGTACTAACTTCGTTTATTTAAACGGACAAAAAGTTGTTAATGCAAATGGTTACTATGCACAAACGGATGCAACTAGCGTAATCGGTAACATTACTCCTAATTGGAAAATGGGTATTACTAACTCATTCAATTACAAAGCCCTTTCATTTAGCTTCTTGATTGACATCCAAAAAGGTGGTAGCGTATTCTCTCTTGACCAATACTACGGTAGAGCTACAGGTTTATATGCTGAAACTGTATTCTTAAACGACAACGGTGTTTCTATCCGTGAATCAATTGCAAATGGCGGTGGTTACATCGTACCAGGTGTATTAGCTGATGGAACTGCCAACACTAAACGTGTAAGTGCTGAAAACTACGGATTATTAGGATATGTAAGAAACCCTGCTGCTGCTTTCGTTTATGATGCTAGCTACGTTAAATTGAGAGAGGTAACTGTTTCTTATAAATTACCTGCAAATCTATTCGGCGGAAGCAACTTCATCAAAGGTGCTACATTGTCTGCAGTAGGTCGTAACCTTTGGATTATCCACAAAAACTTACCTTATGCTGACCCAGAAGATGGTTTGACATCAGGTAACCTTTCAGGTTTCCAATCAGGTGTTTATCCTTCAGTTAGAGAAATCGGAGCAAGCCTTAAATTCTCGTTCTAATCGAAACCTTTATTACAAACTAATTGAAGGTTTTTGTCAAACGAAAAAAGATATTATTCCAATGAAAAAAATTGTAACATTCCTATCTATAGCACTGTTGTCGATGTCTTGCGAGAGTAATCTTGAAGATTTGAATACCGACAAAAAACACCCTAGCTCGGGTTCTGTGCCATCTTCTACTGTGTTTGCAGCAGCAGAAACAAACCTTATTGACCAAATGGTAAACACAAACGTAAACCGTAATGTGTTCCGTTTGCTTGCTCAACAATGGACTCAAACTACTTATACTGACGAAAGTAACTACGATATTACCACTCGTAAAGTTGCTGATGCTGTATGGTTGCGTTTCTATTTCAATATCTTGAACAACTTGAAAGATGCTAAAGCTTTAGTTAATGCTGAAAAACCTATCGGTACTCAGCAAGCTATTGAAAAAACAAACAAGTTGGCGCTTATCGAGTTATTGAATATCTATGCTTACCAAAAATTGGTAGATACCTTCGGTAACATCCCTTACACGGAGTCATTAGACCCACAAAATGTAAACCCTAAATATGACGACGCCAAAACAATCTACGCTGACTTAGCGAAGCGTTTGGATGCTGTTATTGCTGGTGTTAATACTTCGGCTGGTTCTTTTGGTTCGGCTGACTTGGTATATGGTGGAGACATGGCAAAATGGTTGAAGTTTGCTAATGGCTTGAAATTGAAAATGGGTTTGATGTTAGCTGACGTTGATGCTGCTACCTCAAAAACAATGGTTGAAGCTGCTGCGAAAGGAGTATTCTCTTCAAACAGTGACAACACTGCCTTAACTTACTACAGCAATGTACCAAATACAAACCCTATCTGGGTTGACTTGATTCAAAGTGGTCGTAAAGATTATGTTCCTGCCAACACAGTGGTTGACTTGATGAATAACCTATCTGACCCACGTCGTTCGGTTTTCTTTGGTCAATTGAATGGTAAATATGTAGGTGGTCCTTATGCTGCTGGTGGTAACTATACTAACTTCTCGGCAATTGGTGATGTATTCCAAAAACCAGACCTAGAAGGTTTGATTATGGATTATGCTGAAATTTCTTTCGACCTTGCTGAAGCGGCTGCTCGTGGATACAATGTTGGTGGTACTGCTGAACAATTCTACAACCAAGGTATCAAAGCTTCGATGAGCTATTGGGGTGTGAGCGATGCAGATATTACAGCATACCTTGGCAAAAGTTCGGTAGCCTACGCTACTGCAACTGGTAACTACAAGCAAAAAATTGCTACTCAAAAGTATATCGCATTGTACAACCGTGGTTTTGAATCTTGGACAGAATGGAGACGTTTGGATTACCCAATCTTCAATGTTCCTGCTAACAAAACTTATGCTGATATTCCAACTCGTTTTACTTACCCTGTAGGTGAACAAACTCTTAATGAGTCGAACTGGAAAGCTGCTTCAACAGCAATCGGTGCGGATAAAGTAAATACAAAACTTTTCTGGGATAAATTCTAATCTCTTATAAAAGTGTAGTAACAAAAAAGCTGGCTCGCAAGAGTCAGCTTTTTTTGTTTGGCTATTGGCTTTTAGTAAAATGTATTCTTGAAGTATTTTATGTTTGTTGAAATTGCAAACCTCAAAGAATCTAAGTAGGAAAACGTTATTAGTTAATAGTATATTGGTTATTTGAAGATATTCATAATCAAAAGGTTATAATCAAATTTTACCTCAGATATACTATTAATTTAATCTTTCCTACTAATTAGCAACATTAACCTTTACCTAATAACAGTTATACTAGTAACCTATAACTTACCTCAATAAGAACTTCTTGATAAACCTTACACATTCCTCTGGCTCCTCATACATACCCATGTGTCCAACAGTATCAAGTACCAATGAGCTAGTATTACCCGCCAAAGCTAATTGTTCAAGCGCATCTGCCACAGGAATACTTTTATCTTTTTTACCAATAATCATCATCACAGGATATTTAGCATTGGCTAATACTTCTCTGCGATCTGGACGAATACGCATTGCATCCATAGCCACCATTAAGGCATCTACTGGTAACTGAGACGAATAGTCGATATGCTTTTGTACCACCTCTGGATTTTGAGCATTAAACTCTTCGCTATAAAGATTTGGTGTAAAGTTTTTGATAAAAACCTCCGTACCATGTGTTCTCAAGAAATCAACATTTTTCAAACGTAAAGCTTTTCGTTCTTCCGAGTCACCATAAGCTGTCGAGTGAAATAAGCCCAATCCAGTAATCATGTCAGGATACTTCTCGGCAAACGCCAAAGCAATATACCCTCCCATCGAGTGCCCAATCACAGTACATTGACTCACACCAGCTTTTTGTAAGTGTTGGGCTACAAAATCGGCATAATCATCCATGGTTTTCAAGGTAGTTTCCTTGGCATAATCAGGTGTAAATACCAGTAAGCTCTTTTGTAAGTAAGGGACTATTCCCAACCATACAGTCGAGTCTTCACCAAACCCATGTAATAATACTACTACTTTTTTCTGTATCATGTCCGTAATGTTTTGAGAATAATTGAATGACTATTGGCTATTGTGGATTGTTTTTTTTGATTTCTGAAATATGTAAAAATATCTTTATTCCTTATAAAATAGTATCCGAAATCGAAAAAGAGATTATGAATTAAAGAATGCTTAAGTTCAATTCTCCATGCCGAAAGCCCAAAGCCAATATTACTATATAACAAAAAATCCCCAAACAATGTGTTCGGGGATTCGCAAATTATTTTTATGCAACTTTCTTCATTCTATGCAAAGCCGTTTTTTCAAACTTCGAGCGAGCATATTCTAGCGTTACATTAAATTCCTTGATTTCATCTTGTGAAGGCAGCTCAAACATCGCATCAGTAATAATTGCTTCACAAATTGAGCGTAAACCACGAGCCCCTAATTTGAACTCCATCGCTTGTTCGACAATATATAATAAAGCGTCATCATCAAAATGAATATCGATATCCTCCATTTTGAAAAGCTTTTCATATTGCTTCGTAATCGCATTTTTGGGCTCTTTCAAAATCGAAAGTAGTGTTTCTGCATCCAATGGATTCAATGAAGTAAGCACTGGCAAACGTCCCAACAATTCAGGAATCAAGCCAAATGATTTTAAGTCTTGCGAAGAAACGTAACGTAACAAATTTTGCTCGTCAAATTCATCTGCAAAACTTGCACCTTTCTTGAAGCCTACTGGCTGAGTGTTCAGACGATTAGCAATATGACGTTGAATACCATCAAAAGCACCACCACAGATAAATAAGATATTTTCAGTATTTACTGCAATCATTTTTTGCTCAGGGTGCTTACGACCTCCTTGTGGCGGGCAGTTTACAACAGCCCCTTCCAACAGTTTCAATAGCGCTTGTTGTACACCTTCACCCGATACATCACGTGTAATTGACGGGTTGTCAGACTTACGTGCAATTTTATCTATTTCATCTATAAAGACAATACCCATTTCGGCTTTGGCAACGTCATAGTCTGCTGCTTGCAACAAACGAGTCAAGATGCTTTCTACGTCTTCACCCACATAACCTGCCTCAGTAATCACCGTAGCATCGGCAATACAGAATGGAACTTGAAGCATTTTGGCAATCGTACGAGCCAAATAAGTCTTACCTGTTCCTGTTTCGCCCACCATAATGATATTCGATTTTTCAATCTGTACATCATCATCAGTTTTAGGCTGCATCAATCTTTTGTAGTGGTTATAAACAGCTACACAAAGGTGTTTTTTTGCTTCATCTTGTCCTATTACATATTGGTCAAGATACTTTTTCATCTCTATTGGCTTTACCAATTCGAAGCGAGCGCCACCTTTCTTTTTGTCACCCTTAAAGCTACGTGACGAAGGACTTGCTTCTTGTTGCACTACCTGATAAGCCTGAGTGACACATTCACTACATACATGACCCTCCATACCTTGTAATAGCAATGGCACATCTTTTTGGCCACGACCACATAGCGTACAATGAGGCTGTTGTTGTTGTTTCATTCTATGTAAAAAATAAGAGAGTTGTGTGTTTGTTACTATGTCTCAACTCTTGTAAAATACAATTTGAAAAAGAAGGGTTCCCACAATGGCAGCTGTTTCAACGTACTACAGGCAACTGTTTGGTACAACCATTCACAAAAGTACTGAATTTATACTAAAAATGCTTACCCCTAAAACAAAGGAGTAAGCATTTCTATGGTGATTTACGTCAAAAGCAAAATTTTCGTAAATCAACAAATATGTCCAATCAACTACGGTTCGCGAGTAAGAATCTCATCGATTAAGCCATATTCTTTAGCTTCTTCAGCACGCATCCAGTAGTCACGATCAGAGTCACGTTCGATTTCTTCAAACGATTTTCCTGAGTGCTGAGCCAAAATATCATACAATTCTTTACGAATTTTTACGATTTCGCGAGCTGTAATTTCAATATCACGAGACTGACCTTGCGCTCCACCTGATGGTTGGTGAATCATAATACGTGCATGAGGAAGAGCCGAACGCTTACCAGCTGCACCACCAGCCAATAATACAGCACCCATCGACGCCGCTAAAGATGTACAAATCGTAGCTACATCAGGGCGGATATACTGCATAGTATCATAAATACCTAAACCTGCATATACCGAACCACCTGGGCTGTTGATATACATCATAATGTCTTTACGAGAGTCTGTCGACTCCATAAACAACATTTGAGCAACAATGATATTTGCCATATAATCATCTACAGGTACGCCCATAAAAATGATACGGTCCATAATCAAACGTGAGAATACGTCGATTTGAGCAAAACGCATTGGGCGCTCTTCAATGATATATTGAGTCATGTCTTCAATAAATGGACGGCTCTGCCCACCTATCTGATTCATGTACTGATCTACTGCTAAGCCATTCAAACCTCTGTGATGAACAGCATATTTTCTGAATTCTTCTGAACTTAAATCTTTGTGAAACATAATTTTATAACCGTTATTTTAAACTGTAAACTTCAAAATCTGTAAAATGGTTCGAGGCAAATAGTCGTTGAACTTTCAAGTCATCTTACAGTGTTTTGCAACTAAGAGGTAGTTCTTTTAAACAAAGATGCAAAATCTATGAAAAAATCCTAATCAGATTTTCAGATAAATTCTCGGAAAATACGATTTTTTACTATGATTTTTATTACCCTCTAAAAAGTATTTAAAATACCTTCTTGTAAATCAAAGGATTATATAAATTGAGGTATTAGATTAATATGTCGAAAGTAAAGTGGATATTTTTTCATAAAATTTGACAAGACTAACCAACTTTTATGTCTTAGTCCATCATAACCAACTCAACCTAATAAGGTATATGAAACAACAAGATTCTATTCCTGATAAAATCCGAAAAGCTCGTGTACTCAAAGGGCTTTCTCAAGAAAACGTAGCCGATATGTTGGGAATTTCGACCACAGCGTATGGCGATATTGAGCGTGGCAAAACCGAACTCAGTATCAAACGTGCACAAGATTTATCCAAAGTATTGGACATTCCTGTACTTTGGGGAGAAAAAGAATTGGCTGTATCGCCACAAATAGATACTTTATTGGAAGAAAACAAACATCTAAAATCCGAAAACCTCCGCTTGGAAATAGAACTCAAATTTTGGAAAGAAAAATTTGAGCAACAACTGTATTTAGAAGCTTATCGTATTCTTCAGCAAAAACAACGAGAACCCATTGGCTTTTAAAAGCTGAGAAAATGGCCATTTGTCCAGTAAGTACCAACCCAGAATTACTGCTTATTGGGCAATTGGACTTCATCACTGAATTTTATAAAAACAGTTTTAAGCTGTTAAAAAAATAAGTCCAAGACTAAGTCTTGAACGTGGAATTTCCATTTTGTTCAGTAATCAGACTATACTATGAATAGAAAGTATTGATAATTAAACTTTACATCCATAACTCACAACTCATTATGATACTTATTTAGTAGTGTACGAAAGATTTTCAACTATTTCAGATTTGGGATTTTTGATTGCTGAAATAAAGAAAAATACCTTTATTTTTTACAAAATATAGAAGCTTACACTTTCGATATCCGAAATAGATAGTTTTTACAATCCTTCGTACAGTACTAATACTTAATCAAGAATACGAATAGAAAATTTTATAGGATCCACAGGTTTTTCGTTGAAAGCTCTTGCTTCCTTGATTTTATCGACCACTTCCATTCCTTCTGTTACTTCTCCTACTACGGTATAAATGCCATCAAATTTGCGAGCCTCCTCCGCATTAGTAATAATAAAAAACTCACTCGCAGAAGTATTGCCCTCGGGGTTCATGCTAGGGTCGTATTGTGCCATGGCTACTGCTCCACGTTTGTGTCTAAACTTGGAGGTATCTACTTCGGTAGGCAAATCATAGTCGAGACGATACATCCATTCGGCACCTCCTTGAATAGCTGTTGCATAGACAATTCGATAAAAGAATAAATCGGTATAATAACCACCTTTTACCAGACGAACAAAGTTGGCTCGGTGTAACGGCGTGCCTTCGTATAGCTGTATCGTAAAGTTTCCTAAACGTGTAGTTACTTGTAGCTTTGTTTCAGGATTTTGTTTACCATACTCTTCTAAGGTTGGACGAACTTCTTTATCAAATAAACGCATATCTTTTCGGCATGCACTTACACTCATAAGAAGCCCTAACAAAATCCCGTATTGATATAGTTTTCTTTTCATTCTATTGCTATTTAACAAGGCTTAGTAATGCCACAAGAGTCGATATTTTCATTTTCAAGATACCAAATTTACCAATCTTTATGTATGTCTTTCACAAAGATTTAATAAATTTATAGTAACCCTTTTACCTAAGCCTCTCTAAGTAATTTCTAATTTTTTCTTAACGATTTTTAAAACAAATATGGACTTCTTGCATGCTATGAAGCATTTAGGTATTCTTAAACCAAAACTTAAGGAAGTATTTGCTTGTTTTTACACAATGGATTCTAAGTAACAGGAAAGGTCAAATTAATCATATATCTGTGGGTATTCCTATGATTATAAGTACCTGCCAATAACGGATATACGATTGACGACTAACGTCTAATTGCCACTTCACTTCACCATTAACCATTTTGCATTTATGAATACGTATGAAATTGTTTTATTGCTTTCGAGCGGTGTAATTATATCGTATATTTTTAATCTTATAGCCAAAAAATTTGCGATTCCCTCAGTGCTATTACTTCTAGGAACGGGGATTCTGGTTGGGCAAGTTTTTGGACAAAACTTACTGCCAGCTACATTTGTCAACAAAACGGTTGAGATTTTGGGAGTAGTGGGATTGATTATGATTATTTTGGAGGCAAGTCTTGACTTGGAACTGAGCCGCGATAAATCCAAAATGATTGCACAGGCTTTTTTTGCTGCCTTACTCATCTTACTGGCATCTTCTTTTTCTATTGCATTGATTATACAGCAAGCCACTGGCGAAACATTTCGTAACTGTCTGGTATATGCCACTCCCATGTCGATTATCAGTAGTGCAATTGTGATTCCGAGTGTTGAAAACTTACTGCCACACAAAAGAGAATTCATCATTTATGAGGCCTCTTTTTCTGATATTTTCGGGATTTTATTTTTCAATTATCTCATTGCTGACGAAGGTATTTCTATAGAATCTGGTATTCTTTATAGTTTCAATATTGTTTGGTCCTTACTATTGTCGGTAGTAGTCGCGCTAGGTTTGATTTATCTTTTATCAAGAATCACCTTGCATTTGAAGTATTTCCTCTTGTTTGCGGTATTGTTAGTACTATATGCGGCGGGTAAATTATTACACTTACCTTCTTTATTAATTATCTTATTTTTTGGACTATTCATTAATAATAGAAAAATCATTCGTCCCAAAATAATTGTAGAAGGTGTGCCTCAACACATGTTTGATGAGGTAGAAAACAATCTTAAATCAATTACTGCGGAAACAGCTTTTTTGATTAGAACCTTCTTTTTTATACTCTTTGGGTACTCGATGAACGTTGGAATTTTTAGTCAAGAAGAAGTTTGGATGACAGGGTCAATGGTGGTATTGGCTTTACTGGTCATTCGATTTATTTTTCTTCGATTTATCCAGTCTCAAAAAAATACTATGCCAGAGTTGTTACTGATGCCAAGAGGTTTGATTACCATATTATTGTTTTATGGGATTCCTCAACAATTCAAGCTCAATACATTTAATAATGGTATTTTGTTTTTTGTCATTCTGATTACCAGCGTATTGATGATGTTGGGTATTATAACGGCTGAGAAAAAGGGAAGTTCGAATAGCCTCAATGATGAAGCCATCGGTGAAATTGTATAATTTTGCCTGCATTAGGCATTATGCTTTATGCCATAGGCTAAAAGTTTAAAAGTATTTCTTATGAAGTGATGAGTACATTTTGGGCAATGGTTACTAGTCTAAAGCGTACTAATACAGACTTAGATTCCACTTGTTTTGAATACAAAATATTGGTAATTAAAAACTTACATTCAAAACTCATAATTAAGCTCTAATTCTTTACTTCTTTTACTTAATGTCAATCAAATTTTAAAACTATGAGAATCTTAGTAGTTGAAGACGAACCAAAAACCTTACACGCTATCCAGCAGGGTCTTGAAGAAAACCTATATGAGGTAGATATTGCTTATGATGGGCTCATTGCTAGACAATTGGCTATGCGTAATAATTATTCATTGATTATCACCGACATTATCATGCCAGGGCTAAATGGCTTTGTGCTATCTCGTGAACTTCGTGAGTCGGGTATTCAAACGCCTATTTTGATGTTGACCGCTTTGGGCGAAACGGAAGATAAAGTCAATGGGTTCGACTCTGGGGCAGACCAATACTTAGTAAAACCTTTTCAGTTTGTAGAGTTACTGGCACGTGTCCGCTCACTCACAAAACGAGGTTCAAGTACCCTAATGACTCATCAAACCCTTAAATTTGAGGGATTAGAAATGAACCTTGATACCAAAGTGGTGACTCGTGACGAGCAAGTAATTGAACTTACTGCAAGAGAATTCACTTTATTGGAATATATGATGCGCAATCAAGGCAGAGTATTGTCAAAAGTACAATTGGCCGAAAATGTTTGGGACATTGGTTTTGATACAGGCACTAATTTTGTGGAAGTTTATATTAATTATTTACGTAAAAAAATCGATAAAAACTTTGATACAAAGCTTATTCACACCGTATTTGGAATGGGCTATGTTTTGAAAAAGGAATAATATGCAAATAAGGGTTAGTCTTACCATAAGATTTATTTTTATCGTTTCAACAATACTCCTCGCAGTGTTGTTGTCGATATACCTTTATACGCAATATTATCTGAGCGAAAGCTTTTATCGCCGACTTTCAAACCGCACCGAAACTACGGCCGAACTCTACTTTGTGGTAGATGACGTTGACTCTACCCTTTTGAGAACCATTACAGACCGTAACAAAAACGTTCTTCACAGCGAAAACATCACGATTTATAACCAAAACAAAAAAAAGGTCTTTACCACCAACGATCGCAAAGGGCTACCTCTTACAGAAGATTTAATGACGAAGATTCAGTTGGAGAAAAAGTATCGTTTTAAAGATGGTAAATATCATGGAGTAGGTTTATACTATGCTCAAACGCCTGAACCTTATTTTATTGTAGCAAGTGCTGTTGACGATTATGGGAGGGCATTTTTGGCACAAATGAGACTTATCATGGTCTTATTATTTTTGATTGTGATTCTTTGGGTTTCGGCAGCAGGCTGGTATTATGCAGGCAAAGCTATTGCTCCAATTGATGATATGGGACAAAAACTCAATAGTATTGTGCCCAAAAATATGCACCTACGGCTTACCCAGCAAGATAACCAAGATGAAATTGACACCCTAACACATACTATCAATCAACTGCTTGACCGTGTTGAGGATACTTTTAAGCTACAAAGGATGTTTGTGTCGAATGTATCGCATGAGCTTCGGAACCCTCTGACCAAAATGTCTTCACAATTGGAGGTTAGTCTTATCAAAACACGTACGCCTCAAGAATACCAAAAAACGATGTATTCGGTTTTGGATGATATTCAAGAACTGATTGCTCTTACCCAAAATTTATTGAAACTTACCAAAGTCGATGGCGTTAAGCAAGATTTGTTGGTTGACAAAGTTCGAGTAGATGAACTTCTGTGGGAAGTTCGTGGACTTTTGACCAAAAGCAATGCTCTGTATCAAATCGAACTCCTCTTTGATGAGCTTCCCGAAGACCCAGACGGACTTTGTATGTTGGGTAATTCGGCATTATTAAAAACAGCCATTGTCAATTTGGCGGAAAATGCTTGTAAATTCTCATTTGACAAAAAAGCTATTATTCGTTTACGTTGCCTTCCTGACGAAATTCAGATAGCGATTGAAGACAAAGGCATTGGCATTCAAGAATCTGACTTATCTTATATCTTCCAACCATTTTATCGAAGCAGCCAAACTGCCGACATCAAAGGCTATGGCATTGGACTTTCACTAGTCGAACGTATCGCTCGTATGCACGGAGGTACCGTTGATGTCAAGTCATCCCCTAATATTGGCACCACATTTACACTCGTTTTACCAAGCAACATCACATTCTAAGCATTTTCTAATATCTGTCTAAGAAAGTTTTAACTTTATAGTCACAACTTTGTAGCGGAAAGAGAAATATATGTTGAAGTTTAACGAAGTTGTGGGGCAGGCAGATATGAGGCATTAGCTTACTGACTGGCTCTCGTCTGATATCTCAGTTGCCCCCTTACTTCTTTGTTAAGCTTTTTTATGGTCTTCCCTCAACAAACGTGCTATTGATTCTGTGTCGCCTATGCAATGACTCTACCTATTTGTCTTACTAGGAAATTCTCCTAAAATCAATTTACTTAATTTATTGACTTATGGAAGTAACTGTAAAGAGAACGAAAATTTCTCGCTTAAACTATATTAAGTTAATTCTAAAAAAGGTAAGTTTTTCGCCTCTATTATTTAAAAAAGAATTACAGAAAGGTTTACAAGAATGTACAACCGAACAATTAGTGATTTTGAAGAGATGGTGTTTAAAACACTTTGCATCACTCTATTCTCATATAATTTTACAGGTATTCAGGTCGGTCGAGACACGATTACTTCCAAGCTAGTCATCTTTAAAGGCATGTTTTAGTTGCTTGCTAAATGTAAATGAAAAAGCGTATCCACAAAGTTTTAGTTGAGCCTATCAAGGATGTGTCAAGCCCAATCGTTGAGATTGAGCAGACAGGTCAACTAAGTGGATTTTTGCTACTCAACGCTTTATTTTTAACCCTTTTACTTGCGAATATTCCTCTTAGTGGAACAGCCTATATTCAATTCTGGTCGTCGCCATTAATGCCAGAATTAGGACATATTACTGCGCTAGATATTATCAATAAAGGATTAATGACGTTGTTTATGTTGGAGATTGGTCTTGATTTGAAGAAAGAGTTTGTTTATGGTGAACTGCAAACTTATAAACGAGCCAATTTGCCATTAATAGCAGCTATTGGAGGGCTAGTAATTCCAATTTTCGTTTTTTGTTTTTTTAACCAGAAGCAAAGTAATTATGCTGGTTGGATTATTCCTACGACTACAGATATTGCATTTTCGTTAGGTATATTAAAGTTATTGGGAAATAAAGTACCCAATTTTATTAAAGTTTTTTTTGTTGCTCTTGTTATTATAGATGATTTACTAGCCATTTCATTATTAGTGGCTTTTTATTTACCAACCGTTGCAAGCCTAAAAATCGTTCTTATCCTACTAAGTGTTCTAGCTTTACTTGGATTAAAATATTTCAAAACCACCCATATTATTCCATACTTTTTGGTAGGAGCTTTTATTTGGTGGAATATGGTACAAGCAGGATTACCTCCCGCTTTATCAGGAATCTTTACAGCCCTTTCTATCCCTATTAATCGAATAGAAGAGCTAAAAAGATGGCTTTACATGCCAGTAAACTATCTGATAGTTCCGCTATTTGTATTTGCCAATGTAGCAGTTACTATCAACGTAGAAAGCTTAGAATTCCTACAGGAATCTCATGTAACAGGTGTTTTGATTGGGCTGCTACTAGGTAAACCACTGGGGATTTTGATGGCTACATGGCTTGCTGTCAGATTGAATATTGCCCAACTTCCGGCTCACATTAATTGGGTACATATTTTAGGAATGGGGATTTTGGCCGGTACTGGCGTAACTATGGCGATTTTTGTTACAGAGCATTCATACCTTCGTACAGAGGTAAAAGATTTTATCAAAATTGGGGTCATTATAGCATCGCTTGCCTCAGGAATTTTGAGCACTTTGATTTTTATTAAAACCAGCAGTATTGCGAACTTATTTCATTGGTCTATACCAAGACTTTTTGCTAGAAATGTAAGAAGTTAAAAGGTTTTTCTTGAAAATAGTGATTATTATTTTCAGACTTTATTTGATTATTTAATACCGTTTCGAGTTTGTCTTACTTCTAAACTAGGCATAAAACAAACTACTCTTAAATATTGCGATTGTTAGCACAGATAACCCCACCGATACGATATTGGTGGGGTTTCTTTTTTTTATCTCGGATTTCGGATGTTGGATTGCGGAAGTGTAATCAATTATTTTTCACAAAAAATAAAGGTATTTGACCTTATTTCCAAAATCCGCAATCCCAAATCCGCAATTGTTTTAAGCTTTTATTTCAAATCCTTTCCAGCAATATCTTCCCAACGATAAAAATGAAACGTTTTGTCATCGCTCATGACTACAAATAATCCTTTTTTGAAGGTTTTATTCAAAGGAATAGCTGTAATGTCTGAACCATCACTTTGTTTGGCTTCGACTTTTACTACCTTGAGCTCTGGATGCTCGTGAGGATTTTGTGCAGAACCTTCTCTTGGGAAAATATGGAATTGATTGGCTCCTTGGTCAGAAACAAGAATATAGCCTTTACGAGCTGAGGTCTGATAAATCGAAATTCCTTCGTGATCTTCTGAGAAACCTTTGGTGGCAAAAAGCGCTAACTCTTGGTCGCCTTTTGAAGGCTCGGCATAGTATTTTCGCACACCAATACCTTCGTCCGAATAATAGACATAGCCTAGCGCATCGTCTACAGCTATGGATTCTATTTCCTTTTTGCCACTATAAGTACCAAATTTTCGAATAAAAGTAGCTTTTACTTGTCCTTTACCATTATCCGATAATTCATATTGCCAGATATATCCGCCCGTTGTAGGACCGTTCTTACGACCTACCATAGCATAAATTTTCCCTTTAGGATTTTTGTACAAAGCTATCCCCATCAAATCACGGAATTCTGTTCCTGTTTCACCTTCAAACATCGGAATACCGCCATTGTCAATAGGTTTCATGTCGGGCAATGAATAAATACGCAACTGATGGTTCATGCGCTCGGTGGTAACGGCTATATCGACTTTTTTACCTCCAAGGTTTAAGCCATACTCGATATCTACATTGTTGGGACGTTTGAGTCCTCGTACTACCTTTTCTGACTGGATTTTACCTTGTAAATCAAAAACAAATAGCGCTCCATCTTGATTTTTATCGGTACCAATAATTAGGCTTTTGCTAGGGTTTTTAGGGTTTATCCAAATAGCAGGATCGTCGGTATCGTGTTTAACTGAATCAGTAATAACAACGGGTTTGATAATCGTTTGAGCACAAGCATTTTCAACAGTCGAAACAATCAAGCTCAAGGATAATAATTTAAAGAGAAGTTTCATGAAATAAGTTGGTTTTGTTCAGAGTGAACAGGTGCAAAGGCACAAAGTGACAAAGTATTTTTAAATTAATGAAGCTTCTATAAAACTTCACTCCCTTTGTGCCTTTGTACCTTTGTGCCTGTTCACTTCATTATTAATCTACTTCCCTCCAAAAGCACCAATGTAATTAGCTGGTTCTGGGGAAGTGTATGTTTTGCCGTTGGCAGTAATACCTGTTTTGAAATTACGAGTAAATGTGGTAATACCCTTGTTAAGAGCTGCCGAGCTAGATAGTAACGAGAAATCCCATGAGCTATTGTAGTCTGCGTTCATGACATCTGTTGATAATGGGTAGTTCGCAAACTTTGGATCGTTATCGCCCGCTTTTGTACCACGGATTTCGTTTGTACCTGAAGCAATCTCAGCTGTCGGCTGGAACTGGTCTACGGTAGTTTGATTATAGCCATAGTACAGGTTGTTTTGAATAACCGAACGAGTATCTTCAGGCTTTTTCACATCACGTTTGATACCGAAGCGGCAGTTAGCCAAAAGGTTGTTGTACAAATCAGCACGCACACTAGCTTCTATCCAAATAGAACCACCTTTGATGGTTGGGCGTCTCCAGCCTGTATTCATCAAGGTATTGTTGTATGCTACCACATAAGCTTGCGGTGTACGGTCACCTGCGTTTGATAGCTTAAGTGCGTTGGTATTAGTGCTATAAACCAAATTATACGCTACATCAGCAATACAGCCCGATTTGATGTTGATGGCTTCGCCTCCTGTTACCCCTGTTGTGTAAAATTTATTATTTGAGAAAATAATATTACCACCTTCTAAATAAGTACAATCTTCGTTGAAATGGCGGAAAATACTATTAACTACCACCAATTTACCAGATACATTCGAGTACCAAAGCGCTGGCACATTTTCGCCACTTAATGCCTTATAAAGACCTAATTTCACAGACGTGGAAGCTTCTGTTGTAGTCGAGCCACCATATTCCAAAATCACATTGTCCAATACTAATTCAGCACAAGTTTTGCTAGCCAAGATACCACCCCAAAGCTTACCATAGTTGTATTTAGAAGTACGAGCCGTTTCAGGAACGGTAAATTTAATAGGATTACTAGCACTTCCAGAAGCGTATAAATTACCATTAACGATAATTTCTGGTTTTGCCGTTGTGTCCATTACTACGGTTACGCCTTCTTCAATACTCAAGGTTTTTCCCGCAGGAACAATGATATCCCCAGTTACTTGAACGATGCTTCCTTTTTTCCAAGTACCAGATACTTCACCAGCTACTGATTGTTCTTCTGGCTTGGGGTCTGAGTTGTCTTTTGTACAGCTTGTGCATAGCGATGTCAGCAACAAGACACTTGCTAAAATGCTTGATGTTTTCATGATGTTTTGTAAAAATGAGTGTTAAAGTTTGAAGCGTAGACCAATCAAATAGCTACGTTGATAATAGTCTTGACGAATTAAAGTTTTGTTATTAAGAGCTGATTGTTCAGGAATTGAAGAATTTACAGGGTTGCTATTTTTGATAAAAACGCGCATAGGCGTGTTCAAAAGGTTATTAGCTTTGGCAAAAATCGTCCAATGCTTCCCTATATTCTTTTCGATGGACGCATCCATTTGTATAAATGCTTCTTGCCAAAGGTCATTGTTCAAAAATTGAGATACAGTATTGATACGTTCGCCAGTATACGAGGCTGCCAATTGTGCATCAATGCCTTTTTTCCCATCTTTATAAAAAACAGATAGATTTCCTACGTGTGCAGATTGCCCGTACATCGGACGAGTTTGGTCAACGCTACGAGGCTCTAAATTTCCTTGCGCATTACGAATACGAATCATTTTTTTGGTCGTAATACTAGAATTGGTATAGGTGTAGTTGGCTTTGAAACCAAAGTTTTGGAAGTTTTTAATCATATCTAATTCCAAACCATAGTTTTGTGCTGTTCCAAAATTGTCTGGCGTATAAAACACATCTTGTCCACGAGTTTCGTCCACTTGCAAAGTATATTCAATTGGATTCTGAATATTCTTATAAAAAACACCAGCCATTAATTGGTCTGAGGCATTAGGGAAATATTCATAACGGAAATCAATGTTGTCGGCAACAGCACGTTTTAGGTCAGGGTTCCCACGTTCTTGGTATTCTTCGTTGACAATTTTCCCTGGCACAATTTCAAAAAAACCAGGACGATTGATAGAGCGGAAATAAGAGAAACGAAGGTTTTGATTACTTTCCAAGGCATATTTTGTATGAATGCTTGGCAAAATATCCCAATAATCTTGTGTACCCGATGGACGAAGTTCACCCAAAGGATATAGCATATCATATCCCTGCGAAGTATGCTCAGCACGTACACCCGAGATAATTTGCCACTCTTTTGAGGTCCATTTCCCCATAACATACGCTGCTCCTATTTGCTCGGAAGCTTTGTAGTTGAGTGCGGAAGCTACTGTACCACGAGGGTTTTCTAACGACCAAGATAAATCGCTATATTGCTTATAATCTGTTTGATAAAGGGCAAAAGGATTAATAGGTTTAAAGATATAGTTGTTATAAAAATTATCTCGTTGCTTGGTTCTAAACAAACCACCAGCACTCCAATCAATGCCTTTGAAAAGGTAATTTACATTGGTATAAAGCGCTATATCTTGGTCGTTATTATGCTCCCAACGACGAGCACTTTCAGTTGGATAGGTAAGTGTTTCAACAAATTTTTCTCTTTTTCCTAAAAAATTCACACTAGTATTTTCTGGTACAGCATTGGTTGCCAAGGAATACACAGCCGACCAGTTCACTGAAAGGTTTGGCGCTAACTGGTGTTTGGCTTGTAGAGTAGAGTTAAAAATACTCTGGCGAGTATATCTCAAACGAGTCGAATATCCCAAACCTGCATTTCCAGCCACAGGGTCATATCCTCCCGACGAAAAATCCGTAGTTTTTGTTTGACGAACTTGCCAGTTTTGCAAATTCATAAACGCATTGTACCACTGCAACTTAGTACGTGAATTGAGAGCGAAATCTAGTTTGGCATGTAAGCCCAAACGTTGTTGTTGCTCCGAATAATTACGTTGCGCCAAACTGGTAATACGAGACGTCGTTTCTGTATCGTAGACTGTCGAGTTGTAGAAATCGCTATTGCTACCACGGAAAGTATTTTGGAAACTTCCTGCCAAAATCACTCCCAAACGATTATGCATATAACGGTTACCTACCGACAAACCAGCAATGACATTCGGCATAGGCGAAGCAGACTTCGTATCTAAAAATCCTTTCGCAAAATCCTGTATCGTAGCCGAATACGTTTTTCCATAAGCCTCATAAGGTGACTGGGTATGAATCAAGCTTTTGTTCATCGAATCAAATGAGCGATTCATAAACAACTCGCTATATCCTGTGGCTAAATTAGCTTTTAGTTCTAGTTGCGTTGGAGCTTCTTTCATCACCATATTGATTACACCTCCAACAGCATCGCCTTCTTTGTCGGGCGTAAGTGATTTGCTTACTTCTAAGCGACCTAACAGTTCGGAAGGGAATATATCTAAAGGCACATAACGATATTTATTGTCTGGACTTGGGATTTTGATACCATTGACCAAAGTATAATTATAGCGTTTGTCCATACCACGCATAATAGCATATTGTCCATCGCCATTGCTATTGCGTTCTATCGAAATCCCCGAAACACGTTGTACTAAATTTGCCACGGTTAAATCAGGCGAAATTTCAATAGCTTTTCCCGAAACGATATTCATCAACTGTAACGCATTGCGTTCGGCTGAACGAGCAGTAAGCTCAGAAGATTTATCGCTATGGGCGGATACCACAACTTCTTCAAGGGTTTGATTGGCATGTGGTTTGAGTTGAATTTTTCTGGTGGTGTGTTCTGGAATCTCGATATTTTCTTCAAAAGATTGGTAGCCCACATAACTTACTTTGAGAGTATGTTTTCCCTTCTTTAGTCCCTTGATTCGAAAATTCCCATCCAATCCAACAACATCATACGCACCCTGAGGCATTGCTCTAACAACGGCACCCACAAGTGGTTCGCCTGTTTGCTGGTCTGCGACAGAGCCATGGAATTGGAAGTTTTGTGTAAATCCAAGGTGTGCAATTAAGCAACACCACACTATGATAAAATATTTGCACATAATTGTCAGAAAAGGTCTGTGTCTAAGTCGAGCCTAGATGAAATACCTCGTTGTTTTTGCTGTGACAAAGGTGCAATAAGTCTATTTTGATTTGCAAATTCGTGCCGTTACAAAAAGGAAACAGCGTTACAAAGAGCGTTAACAAAAAAGCAACAGCGTGAATTAAAACTTTGCAATTACCTAAAAATCAATGCTTTTTATTTTTAAAAACGTTACATTATCAAATTGTTAACGTTACGTTTCTGAATTATAAAGACTGAATAAAGGACGACAGATTCTCTCCTTGCGCTAAATTGAGTTTCTTTCGAAGGCGGTATCTCAATACCCGTAGACTGTCTTGTGATACGCCTAACAAGGAGGCAATTTCAGCAGAGTTTAGATTCATTTTGAGTAAAGCAATCAAACGAATATCGTTGGAGGTAAGCTGTTCGGTGTGAGATTTTAGTTTTTCTAAAAACCTTTGGTGTACTTGTTCGAACACATGACGGAAGTGTTCCCAGTCATGATCATGCGTGAAGCTTTGGTTGATTTCTTGCATAATCTGCTTTAGATTTCTAGACACATTTTTTCGGTCATCTTTCAAGGTTTCTTCCAAACGCAGATATAACTTTTGTAAAAGCTGATTTTTTTGAATGACGTGCAAAGTGTGGGCACTCAATTCTTGAGTTTTTATCTCGAGTTGATTTTTAAGGTGTTCTTCCTCTAATTGCTGATTACGAAGAGCGACTTGCATCAAAGCCTGCTCGGTTTCTGACACCTTTTGATTTTGTTGATTAAGGCGTAATTCGTTAGCGATTTTCATACGTTGGCGACTCATAATCACAAAGCCCAAACTTCCTAATAAAACCAAGACCACAGCTACGGCAATACCCACAATTTGATTGGTTTTTGTGGCATGGTCAAGACGTTCGATTTCTGCATTTTTTTTGGCAATATCATACATCACTTGTAGTACAGCCATTTGTTGCATACTTTTTTCGGAATAAATATCCATTGTCATTTTTCGACTCAGTTCAAGATAGTAATAGGCGCTATCATTACGTCCTAAATCGTGCAAGGCTCTTGATATATCTCGGTAGGCACTGGCTTCTTGATATTTTTCTTTAAGTGACTGCGAAAGAGATAAGGCTTTTTTTGAATATTGAAGTCCCTCTTGGGTTTTTCCTGTTTTTCTTAAAACATCTCCCAAATTATTGAGCACTTCTATTTGCGACAGCTCATCTTTGGCTACTTGGTTGACAGATAGGGCTTTGTTGAAATAGAAATAGGCTGAGTCATACCGAGATAAATCTTCAAAAATACTTCCTAAGTTTTCATAAATCTTGGCAATACCACTCTGATTACCAGCTTTTTGATATTCTGAAATAGCTTTGCGCTGAAAGTCAAGCGCCAAAGGGTATTTACCTTGTTTTTCATACAAATGTCCCAAACGACCATAGGTTTTGGCGATACCACTTGGTTCTTTTTGTTTTTGAAAAATCTGTAAAGCTTCCTGATACTGTTGCAGAGCCGCATTGGAATTGCGCAGGTAATAATACAAAAGTCCAAGGTCGCAAAGATTGTCGGCTAAGAGAAGAGGTTTTTGTTGGCTTTTCAACACCTTATTGGCTTGTAAATGAAGCTCCAAAGCTTGAGGATAATGCCCAAAATGAAAACATAATTGTCCCATTTGTTGCAAATAAAGCCCAGCCTCGAGTATTTGTTGTTTTTCAACTGCCGAATTGTATTGTGCTTTTAGCTTCAGTAGTTTGGTATCTGGATGCGGGATTTCACTATAAAAAGTATCTTTATCGAGGGTTTGAGCAGAACCATGAAGTACAATACCCAAAGTCCAAAGGACTAGCAGAAATTTGGCGTGCGATTTTATAGACAACATATCAACGAGAAATTTGAAAATCAACACAAAGTTGACCCAAGATTCCCAAAGCGTAACCGTCAGGTAATATTGTTAATGATTATTTAATGAAGAGGAACAAATAGTTTCAAGCGCCTTGCCCCTCTTCATCTTGGTTACTATTCCTTATTTTCAATTTTCTCCTTAACGGTGGATTTGTTGTTTTCTATAGATATATTCTTGCAGGAAGTTAGCAGTATTGAAAACTCTTTGATAGGGCTGAATGGAATAATTGTATTATTACTAAAAATGAGTTTATCCACACTTTTAGCTTGCAATACTCCAGGTTGACTGATTTTGAAAGTATTGTTGATAATCCTGATATTTCGATGGACTTTTTGGATGGGATTGGTCTCATGGTTTTCTGGTAAAATGGCAATAGCTCCACTTTGAGTATTATAACCACAATTTTCAAATACATTGTTTTGAATCAAAACATCCTTTACGGCACCTGATTCATACCAACTGGCGGCATCGTCAGCAATCAAGATTGGATACATACCTGTACCTTTAAATACATTATTTTGAATAACAACTTTTCTAGGAGTTGTCATCAAAATACCACGAGTATTAGTACGTTCGAATCGGCAATTTTGGATAATAACACTCGGTGTCCAAGTAAGATTTTCGAGACTTTGACCAATTTGGACAGTCGATGGTACATTTTGAAACAACTCCACTTCCATCTCTCTAGGATTGATCAGTTTGGCAGACTTTATTTTCCCAAAACCTATAGGGAGCAAGGTGGCTGGATTAATAAAGGCAATGCTATCTTTTTCGAAAAAGGCCTTGAATCCATAGGTTTGATGATGCATAAATCTTATCACCAATTTTTGAGGAGCAAGTATCTTAGTGATCTGTAAATGTGTACCATGTACATTGATGGGGTCGTCGTGAGCGCCACTGGTTTCACAGTTTTCTATTTTAACGAGTCCTTTACAACCAGAAAAATGAAAGCAATCAGCGAAAGCGGCAATGATACGATGGCTATTGGCTTGAGGTTTGACAAAAATATGTCGAAGGGTAAGATTTTCAGAAAACTGCGACAAGATACCCAAACCATGCATATAGTGCATGGAGATATTTTCGAGTAAGATATTTTTACTCAAATGAATAAAAGCTCCGCAGTTATCACGATAGGGATCACGAAAAGTAAGTATATCGTTTTGCTGAAAATTTACTTTGCTAAAATCTCCTTCAAAATGTAACTGATTAGGAGCTATTGCTATCACTTTTGCTTGCTGTAGTGGTTTCATCGAACTATAATGCATCTCATTGGATTGGGGTCTGAACAAAATGGTATGCAAAGATTTTGCCTCCCAACCTTCTCCCAAAAACGTGATACGTCCTTGGTCGATTTTATATTTTGAATCGGGGTGAACTTCCACATCTACTTCTGTTGGGGTAACTTTTAATAAAGTTAGTTCTGACATAGTAGGACGTTCGTAATCAAATCTTAGGTTTTTGATTTGGATATTACGACTATTCAATAAGGCAAAAGAAACCATTTTACCATGTAATACAATGAGGGTGTTTTGTCCTTCAATACTAAAGTTTTGATAGTTTTCCAGCAGAAAAGCAATGGATTTTATTTTGGATAGCGTATCGTTTTCGGTACTATTTGAAAGATATAATGTTCTTTTTTCTGCGTCATTTGACCAAATATCGATACGCCCTTGAGGTAGTATGAGTTTTTGGGCATGCATTTTTTGACAGGCATCAAGGGCTTTTCTGATGGGCAAAGCCATGTCTTGTTGAGTATTGGGCTTCACACCATATTCGGAGGCATAGATAACTTTTTGTGCAAAAGTTTGACAGCAACAACAGTAAAGTAATAGGATGGATTTACAGAGGAATGTTTTCATAGCAAAGTTTCAAGTTGAAAATTGAGGATATGCTAGAAAAGAAGAGGCTGTGGAAAAGTACTCAGTTAGACATAATTCACTCATAATTTAGTGAATGACTGATTGAGCAATTTAGTGATTATTTTTTACTAGTTTATTTGAAAGGAATCATGGGGTATTTATCAAAAAGGCGTTCGAAAAACTCATTTCGAACGCCTTTTTTGATACTATATGTCAGAATAATGACTCATTTGGCAAAATATTTTCTATTTACTAATCTCCAACATAGCTTTTAAGGCTTTGAGTGCTGGTTCACGAACGTCTTCTGCTACCTGAATTTCTGGCAACTCATAGAACATGGCGTTATAGAGTTTTTCCAAGGTATTCATTTTCATATATGGACATTCTGAGCATGCGCAAGTGTTTTTCTCATTGGCAGGCGCTGGAATAATCTTCTTATTCGGAACAGACTCCTTCATTTTATGTAAAATACCTGCTTCGGTAGCTACGATAAATTCTTGGCAATCAGAGTCTTTTACAAAATTCAAAAGAGCAGTAGTTGAGCCTACAAAATCAGCTTGTGAAAGAATAACCTCTTTACATTCTGGGTGAGCAATCAATAAAGCATTAGGATTTTCCTCCTTTACTTTTTTCAATTTCTCTAAGGAAATATCGATGTGAACAATACAAGCACCATCCCAAAGAATAAGGTCACGACCTGTTTTCTTCGCTACATATCTTCCCAAATTGGCATCTGGTGCGAAGATGATTTGCTTATCCGCAGGAATCGATTCAACCACCTTGAGAGCGTTCGATGAAGTACAAATAATATCTGTCATGGCTTTGACATCGGCCGTACAGTTGATATAACTTACCACAACAGCCTCAGGATACTGAGCCTTGAAAGCGGCGAATTCTTCTTTTGGAGCAGAATCTGCCAACGAACAACCTGCATTGAAGTCGGGGATAACGACTTTTTTGTTAGGGTTCAAAATCTTGGCTGTTTCACCCATAAAATGCACGCCACAAAATACAATCATATCGGCATCTGTCTTTTCGGCTGCTTGTGCCAAGGCAAGACTATCTCCCAAAAAGTCAGCCAAATCTTGAATTTCAGCATCTACATAATAGTGAGCCAAGATTACAGCATTTTTTTCTTTTTTGAGTTTTAAAATTTCTTCTTTCAAGTCAGTTCCCTTAAAAGGTACCGAACGGCTCACATAGCCTACTTTATTTACTTCGTCTAGTAAGTTCATTTTTTATTAATCGGTGAATTGTTGTCTAGTTTAAAAATAAATCAAGTTTTAATAGATACTAATATGAAATGGCAAGCTATGCCACGCGGAGGTGTAACATACTTTTAAGCTATTTTATAGAAATGAAGGTGTTTTCCCATATTTCCGAAATCAGAAATCCCAAATCCGCTATAGTTGAAAACACTTACACCTCACAATTCTTCATTATTCTTTAGTACGCTTTTAAACTTAAATCTAAGCTTTTGATTTGGTGAGTCAATGCTCCACTCGAAATATAATCTACGCCACATTCGGCATATTGGCGAATGGTAGTTTCGTTGATACCGCCCGAAGCTTCAGTCAAGTATTTACCATCGATTAAGCGAACTGCTTCACGAAGGTTTTCAAAACTGAAGTTATCCAACATGATTCTATTAACTTGACCAATCGCTAAAACTTGTTGTAATTCTTCAAGGTTACGAACTTCAATTTCGATTTGGAGGCTTTTTTCCGTTTTCACTAAATATTCATTAGCCTGAAGAATTGCATTAGCAATACCTCCAGCATAATCTACGTGATTATCTTTGATTAAGATCATATCAAAAAGTGCGTAGCGATGGTTTACAGCACCTCCAATTTTGCAAGCCCATTTTTCACAAAGTCTAAAATTAGGCGTTGTTTTACGGGTATCTAATAATTTGGCATTGGTACCTTCAATCAAATTGACCATCGAGCGTGTATAGGTAGCAATACCCGACATACGTTGCATACAGTTGAGTACCAAGCGCTCAGCCTTCAGAATTGACTGCGAGCGACCTTCTACTGTTAATACGATTTGTCCACGGTCGATAGATGTACCATCCTCGAGGATAGTTGTAACCTGAAGCTCAGGATCAACTTCTGCAAAAATCATTTTGGCAAGTTCGACGCCAGCCAAAATTCCTTTATCTTTTACCAATAATCTGGCACGTCCAATGGCATCATGCGGTACAGTCGAGAGCGAAGTATGATCGCCATCACCGACGTCTTCAGTCAAAGCATTTTGAATGAAGTTTTTGATATAAGTTGGTTCTAAATAATTAAACATGCTAGATACAGATTGTTTTATGTCCCAAAAGTAAGAAAATTATTCAATTGTACTTTTGAAATTTTTTGTAGGCAATACCTCATTATTGTTATAAAAATCCCAAGAAAATTGGGTAAGTCTCTTTTTATACAGACGTAAAATTTGGTGTAAAGTTTGCGATACTTCTATAAAACTTGCTACTTTTGTGTTCAACAATGAAAAAAACATCTCACATATCGCGTTTGTTCAGCACTTTTTTCGTGTGCTTGATGCTGATGTTTACCGTTTTTGGTAAAACATTTTCGGCATCGCAGGTACACTATTCTGGTGTAAAAAAAGCGAAAACTGAGCAGTCCAAAAAGCAAAAAGGAGCTACTCCTGAATGTTCAGTAAGTGAATTGTCGGTAATGCACGCTAGTCCAAGTATTAGTTTTGATGCCGTTAGCGATTTTGTTTTTTCGATTCCTAGCGTTGCGATCCCTGTGGCAGTTCATGCTTTGGGTCAGCAATTGAAGGTTACTTCTCCTAATATTCTTTACGAAATTCTGTTCGAGCATTTTATTGCTACCAATGCTCCCTGATTCCCTTTTTTCTTGGTTTAAATGATTGAAAGTCTAACGATATAGGCTTTATGGGCAATTTATTGGTCATTTGTATCACGATTTCCCAAGCTTCAGACTCAACATTTACTCCACCCTTACCAAACCCTTTTCCAATCTTGTAATAGGCGACTGTTACACAAGTAATTCACATTCATTTTTCAAATAACTAAAAACAAATGCGTTACAAAGGTGCCATTGTGTGGCTGACTGGTATTATTTCAGCCCTATGTTTGTTCTTCCTTTCGTTTACATGGAAGGCTAATTCGGTTCGTGAAGATGCAATTGCGTATGCAACATCGAAAGATGGAAAACTCGACCCAGCTAAAAAAACTCGTTATATCGATTCATTGTGGAAGCAACCAGTGTATTTGGGCTTCACATTGCAAGATGTAACTACTTATGCGCTTCACAAAGGTCTTGACTTGGAAGGTGGTTTCAGTGCAGTATTGGAAGTATCTCCAGTAGAAATGTTACGTGCACTTTCTGGAAAAAGTAATGACCCTAATTTTGAGAAAGCGTTAGCTAACGCTTCAAAATTGCAAGCGACTTCAACGAAGCCATTCAATGACATCTTCTTCGAAGAGTTTGCTAAAATTGCTCCAAGCCAACGTTTAGCTACGATTTTCGCTAACTCTGTAAACCGTGACAAATTGAGCTCAAACTCTTCTGATGCTCAAGTGAAGAAAGTAGTTAATGCCGAAATTAATGGTGCTGTAGACCGCGTTTACAAAATCATTCAATCACGTATTGACAAGTTCGGTGTAGCTAACCCGAACATCCAACGTTTGCCAGGTACAAACCGTATCCAAGTTGAATTACCAGGTGTAGATAACCCTGAGCGTGCTCGTAAATTATTGGCAGGTGCTGCTAAATTGGAATTTGTTGAGGTTGCAGAAATCAACGAATGGGGACAAGGTTTGAATACATTGGGTGAATATTTGGCTGCTGAAGAAAAAGCGAAAAAAGCAACTGTTGCTACTACAACGGCTGCTACTGCTGATACTTCAAAAAGTGGTTTGGCAGGTCAATTGGCTGCATCAAAAGCTGCTAAAAAAGACACAGCAAAAACAGATACAACTTCAGGTGCTGCTTTGACAAAACTATTCTTGCCTTTGGACAACCAAGGAAGAAGCTGGGGTGTAATGCGTAAAGACACTGCTCGTGTTAATGAATTGTTCCGTCGTCCAGAAGTAAAAATGATGTTCCCATCAAACTTAACTTTTGTATGGTATGCTAAAGGAATTCCATCAACGACTGGTGATGAAATTATTCAATTTGAAGCAATCAAGAAAACTGAAAATCAACCAGCTCCTTTAGAAGGTGATGTAATTGTAGATGCTTCACAAGACTACGATCAAAATCAGCGTCCTGAAGTAACGATGTTGATGAACGGTACAGGTTCTCGTATTTGGAAAAACTTGACAGCTGCTAGCATTGGTAAACGTGTAGCAATCGTATTGGATAACTATGTATATTCTGCTCCAGTAATCAACGGTGAAATTCCTAACGGTCGTTCATCTATCTCTGGTTCATTTACTGTAGAAGAAGCAAAAGACTTAGCAAACGTATTGAAAGCAGGTAAATTGCCAGCTCCAACTCGTATCGTTGAAGACGCTTTCATCGGTCCATCATTAGGTCAGGAAGCTATCAACCAAGGTTATTTGTCAATGGCTATCGGTTTAGGTTTAGTAATCATCTTTATGATTGGTTATTATGGTAACCCAGGTTGGATGGCAAACACTGCGTTATTGTTCAACGTATTCTTTATTGCAGGTATCACGGTTCAAATTCAAGCAGCCTTGACATTGCCAGGTATCGCAGGTATCGTATTGACATTGGGTATGGCGGTAGATGCCAACGTATTGATTAATGAACGTATTCGTGAAGAATTACATCGTGGTGTAGGATTGTTGGAGGCCGTAAAATTAGGATATGAAAAAGCTCTATCAGCTATTTTGGATGGTAACATTACTACAATCTTGGTTGGTGCTATCTTGATTTTCTTCGGTTCTGGTTCTGTAAAAGGATTTGGTGTAACACTTTGTATTGGTTTGGTTACTTCAGTATTTACTTCTGTATTCGTATCACACGTATTGGTAGACTGGATGGTACAACGTAAAATTGCTGCTGGTAAAGAGAAAGAAGTAACATTCGAAACATTTATTTCGAAAGACCTATTCAAAGGAATGGATTTCGACTTTATCGGGAAACGTAAATACTCTTACTGGTTCTCTTGGGGCTTAATCGCTTTGGGTATGGGTGTGTTGATTGCACAAGGTGGTTTCAACTTAGGTGTTGACTTCAAAGGTGGTCGTTCTTATGTAGTTGAGTTTGCTAAACCAGTAGATGCAACAGATATTAAAGAAGCATTGAAAGATGATTTTGAAGAAAAAGGTGTTGAAGTAAAAACTTTCAACGGTCCTACTAAGATGAAGGTTACAACAGCGTATTTGGTTGAAGATGAGTCTGCTGCTGCTAACCAAAAAGTTCGTGCTGCTTTGGAGAAAGGATTGACACAATTTGCTGCTGACAAACCAGTAATCCTATCAGAATCTAAAGTAGGTGCAACTATTGCCGATGATATCTTGACACAGTCATTTGTATCTATTGGTTATGCTTTAATTGCCATTTTTATCTATATCTTGATTCGTTTCCGTAAATGGCAATATTCATTGGGTAGCGTTATCGCCTTGTTACACGATACTTTAGTAGTATTGGGTATGGTAGGTATCGTTCGTATCTTTGGTTTAGAATTAGAAGTTGACCAAATCTTTATCGCTGCTGTATTGACGGTAATCGGTTATTCAATTAACGATACTGTGGTAGTATTTGACCGTATTCGTGAAGAAATTGGTGTTGATGCAGACTTGTCAGACAAAGAGTTGATTATCAAAACAATCAATACTTCTATTAACCATACAATGAGCCGTACCGTAATGACAGCAACAACTGTATTCTTGGTAGTATCAGTATTGTTGTTCTTTGGTGGTGACATCTTGCGTGGATTCTCATTTGCGATGTTTATCGGGGTAGTATTTGGTGCATACTCATCTATCTTCGTAGCTGCTCCAATCGTTATTGACCTTGGAACAGGAAAGAAGAAAGCTGTAGCGCCAGCCGCAAACCCTTCTAAGTAATTACTCTCAAAGACCTCATAGCCCCCAAAAGCTATGAGGTCTTTTTTTGTTTCACGACAAAATATTAACTATCTTGAAACACAGTTTATACAATTCTGTTCTGTAATTACCTTCAATCACAATAAAATAAACTAAAACCTTTTCTTTATGAGTAACAGTATTTGGCGCAAAAAGCCTATGTCAGCTTACGAGGCAGATATTAAAAACAGTGAGCTGAAGCGCGTCCTTGGTAAATGGAGCTTGACTGCTATCGGTATCGGTGCGATTATCGGTGGAGGTATCTTCGTATTAACTGGTACAGGCGCTCACTATCATGCTGGCCCGGCTTTGGCATTATCATTCGTATTAGCAGGTATCGGCTGTATTTTTGCAGCTCTTTGCTATGCTGAGTTTGCAGCTCTACTTCCTGTAGAGGGCTCAGCTTATGCCTACGCTTATGGTACAATCGGTGAATTCTTTGCTTGGATTATTGGTTGGGGACTTGTGTTAGAATATGCCATGGGGGCAATGACTGTAGCCGTGAGTTGGTCCGGGTACTTCAATAAGCTACTCCACTTATTCGGTATTGAAATTCCTTATTATTTAAAAAATGACCCGTTTTCGGCAGCAACTTATGCCAAATCTATGGGACTTGAGCACGTAGGTTGGGGTATCAACTTACCTGCCTTTGTTGTTACTTGGTTGGTAACTTATATCTTGGTTAAAGGTATCAAAGAAGCGGCAAGTGCCAACAACATTATTGTAATCTTGAAAGTAGCTGCGATCTTATTCGTAATTATCGTAGGTGCATTTTTTGTAAACACTGCTAACTGGACTCCATTTATCCCTGCTCCTGAAATGGTAGAACACGCTGATGGTTCTATGAAAGAAGCTTACGGATGGGGTGGTATTGCGAGTGGTGCTGCGGCTATCTTCTTTGCTTATATTGGTTTTGATGCTGTATCTACACAAGCTGGTGAAGCTATCAATCCTAAGAAAGATATGCCTTTTGCTATTATTGCTTCATTGGTAATCTGTACAATCCTTTATATCTTGGTTTCTTTGGTATTGACGGGTATGATTAACTACAAAGACATCGTAGGTGATGCTTTGAAAGCGCCTGTAGCTTACGCATTCGATAAAGTAGGTCAACCTTGGGCAGTATTTATTATTACTGCTGCTGCAACAGCTGGTTTGATTTCGGTAATGTTGGTAATGATGTTAGGTCAAACACGTGTATTCTTAGGTATGGCAAAAGATGGTTTGTTACCAAACTTCTTCCGTCAGGTTCACCCAACTTTCCGTACTCCTTGGAAAAGCACAATCTTGGTAGGTTTCTTAGTATCAGTTGTATCAGCGTTTACGCCAATTGGTGTATTGAGCGATATGTGTTCATTCGGTACTTTGTTTGCCTTTGCCATGGTATGTTTAGCAGTATTGTTATTGCGTTACAGAGAGCCTAACTTAGAGCGTGACTTCAAAGCTCCAGCCTTGAAAATCGTTGCTCCACTAGGTATCTTAACAAACCTTTTCTTGATTTTCAACTTGGATGGTTTGGCTCAAAAATTGGCATTCGGATGGTTACTAATCGGTTTGGTTGTGTACTTCCTTTACGGTAAACCAAACAGTAATTTGAACGAAAAGTAGACTTAAAAATTAAGCTTTAAGCTTGATTCTACAGATACTCAAAAGGCTCTAGCATTGATTTGTTAGAGCCTTTTGATTTTATTAAGAAGTTTAATTCACTCAAATTCAAAGCACTCAATCCCAAAAAACCTGTGGGTTTTGTTTTTTTATCCGTAATTTTGCATTTCGATTTTGACAGTCGATTATTAAATATGGCAACGTTACAAGAAGAAATACAAAAACGCCGTACATTCGGTATCATTTCCCACCCCGATGCGGGTAAAACTACGCTTACCGAAAAACTACTTTTGTTCGGTGGAGCTATCCAAACAGCGGGGGCTGTAAAATCAAATAAAATCAAAAAGGGTGCAACCTCCGATTTTATGGAAATCGAGCGTCAAAGAGGTATCTCTGTGGCTACCTCGGTAATGACTTTTGAATATAATGATGTAAAAATCAATATCCTCGATACACCAGGTCACAAAGACTTTGCCGAAGATACTTACCGTACGCTTACGGCTGTAGACTCAGTTATCTTGGTAATCGACTGTGTAAAAGGGGTTGAGGAACAAACAGAAAAATTGATGGAGGTATGTCGTATGCGTAATACGCCAGTAATCATTTTCATCAATAAAATGGACCGCGAAGGTCAGTATGCGTTTGACCTACTGGACGAGTTAGAGCAAAAACTTGGTATCAAAGTTCGTCCATTGACTTGGCCTATCAATATTGGAGCTAACTTTAAAGGGGTATATAACCTTTATGAAAAGTCTCTAAACTTGTTTAGCGCCAACAAAACCAAAATTGAAAAAGAGGTTGTTTCTGTAGATATTTGGTCTGAGGAACTAGACAAACGTGTTGGCGAACGTGATGCTAATCAGCTTCGTGAAGATGTTGAACTTATCGAAGGAGTTTATAACGACTTCGATCGTGCTGAATATCTATCGGGTGAAGTTGCCCCAGTATTTTTTGGTTCGGCAGTAAATAACTTTGGTGTTCAAGAATTGTTGGATACATTTACTCAAATTGCTCCATCAACTCAAAAGCGCCAAACAGATACACGTATTGTAGAACCAGATGAGAAAAAGTTCTCTGGTTTTATCTTCAAAATCCACGCAAACTTAGATCCTAAACACCGTGATAGAATCGCATTCTTGCGTATTTGTTCAGGTGTATTTGAGCGTAACAAGTTTTATAAGCATGTGCGTTTAGACAAAAACGTGCGTTTCAACAACCCTTACAACTTTATGGCACAAGATAAGGAAGTCATCGACGAAGGCTTCCCTGGTGACGTAGTAGGTTTGTATGACACAGGTAACTTTAAAATTGGCGATACGCTCACTGAAGGTGAAAGTATGTTTTACCAAGGTATTCCAAGCTTTTCTCCTGAAATCTTTAAAGAACTTATCAACCTCGACCCAATGAAAGCCAAGCAATTGGAAAAAGGGATTGAGCAGTTGACAGATGAAGGGGTAGCGCAGTTATTTACGCAGTCTCATTTGGGTAATCGTAAAATTGTTGGTACCGTAGGAGAACTCCAATATGAAGTAATTCAATATCGTTTGGAACATGAATATGGAGCAAAATGTCGCTTCGATCATCGTGACATCGCTAAAGCATGTTGGATTACCTCTGAAGACCCTAAAAAATTAGCTGAGTTTGTTCGTTTGAAAGGACAACAAATCGCTACTGATAAAGATGGTAATTATGTATTCTTAGCTGAATCTGATTGGATTTTGCGTATGAATATCCAAAATAACCCTGATATTCAATTCCACTTTACCTCGGAATTTAAGTTGGCGGCAGAGGCATAAGAACAACATTAAATTTTCTATTTTAAGGCTCGAATTAATTTAAGCAAAAGCAAAAATTAGTTCGAGCCTTTTTGTATAAATGCAAAATAAACTATGACTGTGGATTCTTGCTAATTTGTTAATAAAATTGTATTTTAAGCTTTTAAACCCCTGAAAATCACTGGTGTTAATCTTTCTTTAAAAACAATTATTTTACCGTTTATTCAGAGATGACAATTCTTTGATTTTTCTTGAGAATTTATCTATATATTGCAGTGCTTTATTAATTATCGTTCAATTGCAAAGCTTTCTTAATTATGAAAAAATCTATCATTTTATCAGCAATGCTTTTTGCATCTGTATGCACTAAGTCTTTTGCTTCATCATCGTCTGAGTATTTTGTAGATGACGCTGCTATCGAAACAACTTTGAATGAAGGTGTAGAGGTAAACTACCTTACTCCTGTTTCGAATACTGAGGTTTCTACTCAAAACAACATGTTGGCAGCTTCTGCTTCTATGCCAGCTAGTTCTGTTGCAGCAAGTAAAGATCCTGTTGTAGCATTCATTTTATCAACATTTTTGGGCGGTTTGGGTATCCACCGTTTTTACATGGGTACAGCTACCTTGACTGGAGTAGGTTATATCCTTACTTTGGGTGGTTGCGGTATCGTAGCGTTTGTTGACTGGGTAGTATTGTTAATCGCTTTAGTTCAAGACGAAGGTATTGGCAAATACACAGACAACCCTAAATTCTTTATGTGGGGAGGAAGATAAGAATCGAAAGATTCAAAAAATAAAAAAGCTGAAGGATTCTCCTTCAGCTTTTTCTTTTTTGACTATTTCCGATTTGCTAAAAGCCCTTTTTTGACTTGTTGATAATACTGATTTTTTAGATTCATATTCTTCTGTTCAGCCAAATAGGCACTCCTGCGAACTCCTCCAAAATAAAAGGCTTGAAATAGCCCTAGTCCTGTAAATATCCCTGTAAAATAATAGCCATTGATTATACTGTAAGCCCCATAACCAAGTGTTCCAAGTTGTAGTACCAGCGAAACAATTCCCTGAGTCGTATTGCCAGCATAAATCATTCCTGCGCCTGGTACAAAAGTTGCCAAAGCTTCGGCTTTTCTGATACTTCTAAATCTTGTTTTTTGGGCAAAAGCAAACAACTCCTCTGCATTAATTTGTGTATGAAAAGCTTGATTATAGGTCGGAATAAGTGCTTTTGCTTCATCGTAACGGGCTAGTTGGGTAAGTGAAAGTATTTCCCAAAGCAACGTTGGCGTATGTTGCGTACTATCTTTTACGAAATGTTTAAACTGCTGGACATTGTTGAAGCAATCGTCATACAGCCCAGCCAAAAAACTACACACAACTGTTTCGTATCGAAGCGGAATCTGTTCTTGATCCTCGAGGTTACTAAAATCAAAACGCTGACTCGTTTGCAGAGCCATCGTAAACTTTTGTGCCGCTTTTTGGCAATAGAGTTTTTTCAGTAAAAAAGCATTTTTCATATCTTGAATTTGCTTATTACTAAGAGTTGAATCAGGCCATTCGCTAAGCTCGAAAAAGGCTTGTTCATAGCCTAACATCGCTTCGTCATATTGTCGTAGACGAAACAAACTATCAGCTTTTGATACAATGGCATTACTATTTTGCGCCTTAATTAAAAAGGGTACGCAAAGGAATATGCATATCAAATAGAATTTGCTCGTCGATTTTTTCATTAAATTCTTGTCTTTTGATTTTGACACTTAAAGCACTTCCCCAAATATTTCCAATATAAAAAAGGCTAAACAAGCTTCCATAAATAATAAATCGAGGACTCCCAACGCCATCTTTACGCAAGCCTTCATAAGCCTGTAATCCGAGAATGGTATTTTGCAAAAAGGCAGAAATTCCTTGTCCTAATTGCCCTCCTGCATAAATCTTGCCCGCTCCAGGAATAATGGCAGATAATAATCCTGCCTTGAAACCTGATTTTTTTTGTTGTTTCAAAATATCGTCTCGGTAAAGCAAATAATTAGCTTGTTGCTTTTGTAAAGCATAAAGCGAAGGGTCGAGGTGTTTTTGAAGAGAATCAAAACGCTGTTGATTTCTTTGTAAAAGTGCCAAACCTGCTAGCTCAAAGGTTTGTAAAGAACGATTAAGACTATCCTTTGAATCAATGGCTTTAAAGTATTTTTCAGCTTTTGTAAAATCTCTTAAATAGCTATCTGATAATCCTGCCCAAAATTGAGATTTTGAGAAAAAAGGACTTTCTGAGGATACTTTAGAAAAGTAGACACTTGCCGAGTCGAGTTGTTTGAGCGAATAAAAAGCAAAACCCTTTTGGTAAGCCAATTGTAATTTGGATTGAATCGAGATAGGATATTTTCGCTCAAGTTGATTGGTAAAGGTAATAGCGTCGTGATACTGTTCTTTGCCAATCAAATGTTGTAAAAAGAGGCTATCTTTCGTGATTTGAGAAATACCCGATTGGACACCAAGGAGCAACACGCAACTAAGAATAACCCAAAATCGAATATGAAGCTTATCAGACATAGTGGAGAGGAATACGAGGTTCGCTTACTTATACATTTGAGGCGAGTCAATGACTTTACCTTGCTCATTTACTCTGAATGGATTGATAGTAGTACCACTAATGCGGTTACAGCGTGCCAATCTGTCGGCACTAAGCGCTACTCCTTTGAGCGGTCCATACATACGAATCGCCTCGCGACTAAAGCGTGAGCAGGATAGTTCGTAGAGGCAATTGGCCGAAAATTGTGGAGAAATTACCTTCTGATAAAAGGTTAATGTACCATTCATAACAAAAGAAATAGGATGAAATCCTTTCTTCCCAACCGATAAGGTTGCTTGAGCTTGTTCGGCTTGTTCTTTTTTCTCCAAAAGCTGTAAGTCAGTCTCTAGACTCTGAGCTTTAAGTGAATTGCCCATAAGAAGCCCTAATACCAAGAAAAGTATCTTATTTAAGTGCTTTGGCATTGAGTGGTATCGTAAAGTTGAGAAGTTCATTATTGATAGCCTCATTAATTTTCACGTCAGTGTAAGAAGTTTTGGTGATAACCGAATCTTTTGCCGTAAAAAAGTCAATTTGTGTTACCGCTAAAGGGAACTCAATATCTCCCACTTTCTGAAAATTATAATAATATACCTTTTTCATCACCTTGCCTTCTCCGTCGATATATTTGGTATAAATCGGATTTCCGCCATTATGTACCAATTCTACCGAACGAATACTTTTGCTCAATTTAGCAGGCGCTATCCATGTACTAATCATGAGGTTTTTCTCAAACTTAGTCGCCTTATTAGTAAAGCCCATATTTCTCAATCCCAAATCAGATTTTTGGTTGTTCAAGAAATAATAAAACTGCGTAGTTTCTGTACTGAAAATATAGTTTACTTGTTGAATAACGGTATTTTTCGCAGGGTCATAAATACTCACCTCGCCTTTGGCATTGTTGATAATGTATTGATTATTGGGTTGAGTGAAGTGGCTGACCATCTTCCCTCCTGCTACCTGATAGACCATTTCTGATTTGATAGTGGCTGTTTTCCCGTTTTTATTAGAACGAGCAACCATTATCATACTAATTTTTTTGACGGTATTAGAAGAAAAAGAAAAGGCTAATGTCAACATCGATACTAAGCCTAATAATAGATAAAGACGATTTTTTTGATTCATAGTCGAGATATAATAAAAGCCAAATTTACTTTCTTCCTGATATATATGAAAGTAAATTTGGCTTTAAACCATTAGCTATATTTGAAAATACTAAAATCCAAAAGAGACACCTGCTGTTACCCAAGATGCACCCCAGCCTACCTCTCCAAAACCTGAAAGATTATTGCTCAATGGAAAACGAGCACCAGCTCGTGGATTAATAAATATAGTTGTTCTTGTTCCATACGTAACATTACCCGTATTTGTATTGTAAGTATAATTATTACGGTCGAAGAGTAAGCCTGCTCCTACTGCTACATAAGGGTCGATGGAGTTATCGCCTAAATTAAGTACATCCCCCAAGTGATACGCACCTCTAGCACCTACTCTAAATTGCCCATAGCTATAATCTCCCGAATAACCCGTCAATAAACCCGAATTAAAATAAGTATAACCTACCATTGGACCAATACCAATATTGTCTTCAATCGCAAACTCAGCATTTGCGTACGCACCAAAATACAGTAATCCAATACCAGCATTCAAAATTTTGTCACCACGTTTGAATGTTTGTGCTTGCGATGAAAAGCTAACCAATGCTACAAGAGCAAAAAGAAGGGCTGAAAACTTTAAATTTTTCATGATTTTGAAATGTTTAGAATAAAACTTAAATGAATGTTTTATGGGTTTTAATAAAAATAAAACAACATTTGAAGCCCACAGAACTTAGGGCGAATAACGACGATGGATAAGTTTAAAGAGTAAAAACGATATTCAAACCAACAGTTTGGTCGTGACTTCTGGTACTAATTACTGAATAATTCTTGAATAAGTGAATGATTTAATGAGTAAATGGTCAAAAAAAAAGCGATGTTACCAATGAAGATAACATCGCTTTTTACCGAAAGTAACTTATATCATTATTTCAATCCTAAATCTTCTTGAATAGCTGAAACCTTGGCTTTTAAAGCTGCAAGCGTGTCGTCAAAGTCGGCAGGATTAGCTAATGGCGCATTTACCGAAACATAGAATTTAATTTTGGGCTCTGTTCCTGACGGACGTGCCGAAACTTTAGAACCATCTGCCAAAATCAACTGAATTACGTTAGATGACTCCATACCCAAACCTTCAGGAATCGCAGTGATTTCACCTGTTTTAAGGTCTTTCGAAGTTAAGTTTTTGTAATCTAATACCGTTACTGGCTCAGAACCAGCTACAGAAGTTGGCAAGTTGGCACGAAGATTTGCCATCATTTGTTGAATTTCTTCAGCACCAGCTTTTCCTTTTTTAGTCAAAGAAATCAAGCCTTCGTAGTAGAAATTGTTTTCTTGGTACATTTCTGTCAAGAAGTCAAACAATGACTTACCATTATCTTTTGCATAAGCTGTTAATTCTGCAATCATTGCACAAGAAGCTACAGCATCTTTGTCACGAACGGCATCACCAATCAAGTAACCATAAGATTCTTCACCACCACCGATGAATTGCTCTTTGCCTTCTAATTCACGAATTACCGCAGCGATGTATTTAAAGCCCGTCAAAGTATCGTAGCATTTTACGCCTTTGCTAGCACACATTTTTGCGATGATTTCAGTAGTTACAATAGTTTTAGCGACAAACTCTTTACCTGTTAGTTTGCCAGCTTTTTCCCAAGCACCCAACAAATAATAGATAATTAAGCTCGCCATTTGGTTACCGTTCAACAATACCCATTCGCCATGAGGATTTTTTACAGCAGCCCCTACACGGTCGGCATCTGGGTCAGTAGCAATTACCAAATCAGCATCAATATCTTTAGCCAAATTTACCGCCAACGTCATTGCTTCGGTTTCCTCTGGGTTCGGATATACTACCGTTGGGAAGTCACCATTTGGTTCAGCTTGTGCTTCTACTACGTTTACATTTTCAAAACCTAGCAAAGCCAAGGCTTGAGGTACCAAGGTAATACCTGTACCGTGAATAGAAGAATATACAATTTTCAAATCCTTCTGACGAGCAATTACGTCTGGATTGATGCTATTATGCTGGATTGTCTTTAAGTATTCTTTATCTACTTCTTCACCTATAAAGGTAATAAGCGATTCGTTGCCGTTGAAGTTGATATCATCTACCGAAGTGATGTTATTCACCTCTGTTACGATATTTTTATCGTGAGGAGCAACCACTTGTGAACCGTCGTTCCAATACGCTTTGTAACCATTGTATTCACGAGGGTTGTGAGATGCGGTAATTACCAAACCAGCGTCGCAACCCAAATGACGTATCGTAAATGATAGCTCAGGAGTAGGACGAAGTGCCGAGAAAAGATATACTTTGATTCCGTTTGCCGAAAAAATATCAGCACAAATACGAGCAAAGAAAGGAGAATTGTTACGAGAATCGTGTGCAATAGCTACTTTGATTTCTTTGCCTGGAAGACTTTGTTTAAGATAGTTTGAAAAACCCTGTGTAGCAGCTCCTACGGTGTATTTATTCATACGGTTCGAACCCACACCCATTTCTCCACGCATACCGCCAGTACCAAACTCCAACGATTTATAGAACGAATCCGAAAGTTCTGTTTCTTTTCCTTCGTCTAGCAACTGCTGGATTTTAGCTTTTGTTTCTTCATCATAGTTACCAGTTAGCCAAGTATCAATGTTTTTCTTGGTAAGAGCGTCTAAACCTGTTGACATAGTTTTATCTATTTGAGAATATTTAGAAAAATGAATAATCTGGTTTTAAAAGTGAGGCCAATAAGATTTTTGAGGCAAAATTTTTGGTTGACATCAAAGCAAATATAGAAATTATTCTGAATAGGAGAAGCCCCATTTAATAATTTCGGTCAAAAACCGTAATATGTCTTTCTTTTGTCCAATAAAAAAACCACTAAGCAACTTAGTGGTTTTAGTTTTTGCATGAAATCTTTAAAAAATTGAAATATTTTTCGATTTTTTAGCTTAAATCTCCACAAGCATGGCTCCATAAGAGTAACCACCGCCAAATACCGTTACGATGATTTTGTTACCTTTTTCGAACTTGCCTTTATTTTCGTCCATGGCAATAGCACAGCCAGCACAACCTGTATTGCCTAAATAATGGATATTTGAAATCATTTTTTCGTCAGGTACACCCAAAGTACCAGCTACGTTTTTGGTGATACGATAATTGGCTTGGTGAGGAATCACAAAAGAAATATCCTCAACAGTCAATCTGTTTTTCTCCATTACTTGCTTACTTACTTTTGGCATGTAAGTACAAGCATTGATAAACACATCTTTACCATAAGGCATAATCAAACCACGGTGAAGCGGTTTAAGTGTTACACCTTCCGATGCTTTCCCTACGTTGGCTGCACCACCAGTAATCAAATCTTTGATTTCCCAGTTTTGCTCTCCTGCTTTTTCTTTAGAGATAGATAATACCGCTGCGCCATCGCCCCAAAGGTGTCCAGCTTTGGTATCATCTTCGTTGTTGTAAGCAGTGTTGTGCTCCGAAACAACTACGAGTGCCTTGCTAGCTTTGTTCATAGCAAAATATCCCTGAACGATTTCGATTGCATTGAGTAATGAAGAACAAGCAGACGAAATGGTTACTACTGGAATTTCAGAGATATTTAACGCGTGTTGTAATGCGTGGCCTAGTGTAAATATATTATCGTGTGGAGTGTAGGTAGCACCTACAATTAGGTCAACTTCAGAAATGTCGTAAGGTAAACTTTCAGTAATCTTTTTGGCTGCCTCCAATGCCATCGTATGCGTATTCTCCTCAGATGATGCTTTGCGACGCTCACGAATTCCAGTACGCTCAACAATCCATTCGTCGGTCAATCCATTGAGTTCTTGAAAATAGGCATTCGTAACAACTTGTTCGGGCAGGTAACTTGCAATTGCGTTAATGAACATTACGTGTTAGTTTAAGATATTAATTATGAAATACAGTCCAACTTCGTTGCAAGGTTAATGCTAACTTTGGGCTTTGCTAGATAGGGGAAGGTTTAAATATTGGTACAAACATCAAAGATTTTCAATCGCTGGATGCCTTATTTAATCATCTATTTTGCACTGATACTCAAGTATTTCCTGTACCTAGTAAATATTATGTGACTAGCTGATTATCAAGGCTTATCACTAATACAATACCTTTGAACTACAGATGGTTGGGAATTTTAGTTCAATTCATTATAGCAAAAAGCAAAAACTTTGAATTGAAACTTTATACAAAGGAAATTAATGTTTTAGCATAGTACAAGAAATTATTGGATAAATATAATTTATACTTCTTTAAATCCAATATTTTTTTGTATTATTTTGATGTTTTTTGGATAATACTTATAAATGTCAGAAAAAGAAGGTAATATCATTCCGTTTGGTATGGTTTATCATTGTGAGCAATGAAATTTAGCTCGTAAAAGCTCAGTAAATCAGCGATTTTCGAGAGAAATATTCCGATAGTTAAGGCTTTTCCGCAAACTCGAAGGATATTTGTAAATAGTTTAGTTTTTTAAGTGAATAGGCAATAATCAACGTACAGAAAAATCCGTTTTTGATTGTCTTAAGTCTTATCCATCAAAATACAAGAGGCAAACATTCGTGAGGGTTACTATTTTTAGCACATTCGATACTTTTGGAGGAGCTTCCATAGCTGCTTCTCGCTTGCATCAAGCACTTGGTCGCCATGGCGTACAGTCGCGTATGCTGGTTCAAGACAAAAAAGGGAAAGCCCCAGAGGTATATTCTGTAGCTAATAATTGGGTGCAACAAAAAATTGCCTTGGCACGATTTGCAGCCGATCGTTATCAGTTTGCTTTTTATGAAAAATCAAAAGCAGTTCGTTTTGTTTTTTCGCAAGCTCAAATAGGAATAGATGTCACCTCCGAAGCAGTTGTTAGGGATGCAGAAGTTTTTCATTTACATTGGGTAAATTTTGGTTTTCTATCTGTAAAATCTTTAACTCAATTGTCCAAACTAAATCGCCCATTCGTATGGACCTTGCACGATATGTGGGCATTCACAGGTGGATGTCATTATAGCGGTACTTGCGAAAGTTATCAACAGTCCTGTGGAAATTGTGAACACTTTTTGAAAAAGCCTTCAGCTGATGACCTATCCCATCAAGTTTGGCTTCGGAAAAAGGCATTATTTGACCAAATGGATTTAACCCTTGTGGCTTGTAGTGAATGGCTGGCTGAAAAAGCCCGTCAAAGTAGTTTATTACAAGGCAAAAAAGTCATTTCGATTCCTAACCCGATAGATACAAAGCTTTTTTATCCGCAAGCTAAAACAGAAGCTCGCCAACAGCTTAATTTGGCACAGGACAAGCAATATATCTTATTTGCCGCCATGAAAATTAGTGATGCACGCAAAGGCTTTCAATACTTTGAAAAGGCGATTCAGCATTTAATAACACAAAATCCCTCATTAAAAGATAGTGTAGAATTATTGGTGATGGGACAAGCCCAAGAAGCAGATTTTGTAAATATTCCCTGCAAAGTAAATGTTTTAGGTCGCCTCTCTGATCTTTCGAAAATAGCGACTACTTATGCCGCTGCGGATGTATTTGTGATTCCGTCTTTGGAAGAAAATCTTCCGAACACCATCATGGAAGCTATGGCTTGTGGAACACCAGTGGTAGGATTTGAAACAGGGGGTATTCCTGAAATGATAGAACACCTTCAAACGGGATATGTGGCAAAAGCTCCTTCTGCTGAAGATTTAGCCAATGGAATAGTGCATATTTTACAACATCCCAACTATGAGGGTTTATGTAAACAGGCTCGCTCCAAAGTAGAATCCGAGTACGCAGAGGCTGTCGTAGCTAAGCGTTACGAAACACTTTATCAATCTCTTCTTTAAATACGTTTTTTGATTGTGAGAAAAATATCAATAATAACCATTACCTACAATGCCGAGGCATTTCTGGAACGAACTATCAAAAGTATCTTGGCGCAAACCTGCCAAGATTTTGAATATATTATCATTGATGGAAAGTCAAAAGATGGTACGCTTACCATAGCAGAAAAGTATCGTGCCCGAGTTGACTTACTAGTATCGGAACCAGATAAAGGGCTCTATGATGCGATGAATAAAGGACAACGAATGGCAACGGGTGATTTTGTGTGGTTTGTCAACGCAGGAGATGAAATTAATGACCCTTCAGTAGTTGAAAAAATATATCAACAGATTACTCCAGAAACTGATGTGCTATATGGTGATACCTATTTTGTCAATAATGAGGGGGAAATACAAGGATTACGCTCGGTGATAACACCGCATAGGTTGCCCAAAAACCTCCAATGGCAAGATATGAATTTGGGAATGCTCGTGTGTCATCAATCATTTATTGCTAGCAAAAGAGTAGCACCTGTGTACTGGCAAGAAAACTTAAGTGCTGATGTAGATTGGGAAATTACGTGTCTTAAAAAAGCCCAACAAGTGGTTTATTTGGATTTTGTTGTAGCAAAATACTTAACAGGAGGAATTTCGAATAAACAGCTCAAACGTTCACTAATTGACCGTTATAAAGTATTACAAAAGCATTTTGGTGTGTTTGGAGCGATTGGGGCACATGTTCAAATCCTTTTTAGAGGTATCAAACTGATTATTACCAAGGGTGGGAAATATTGGTAGGATATACCAACATAGCTCTGGCTTCTAACGACATTACTTCTTCTTTTTGATAAAATAACAAAGCCCTATTACGATCGGCTCGCGGACTTTCGAGAAATGCGTTGCAGGTATCGAATAGGGCTTTTTCACGTCCATACTCATTGAGAAAGGCATCAATTGTTTTAAGCCAAAACCATGTAAGTGTTTCGTGATATCCTCGTTCAAAACCCACGGGGCCACCAACAGAGCTATTGAATAGAATAATTCGCTGGCGCACCAATAACATTGCCTGAGTAAGCGTGTATTGTCGCAAATACCAAACGCCCATCGCCAAATGTGCTTCATGTGTCCAAGCCTCCGCAGGCAAACAGCAAGTGTTGAATTTTTCGATTAATGTTTCGACCTCTTGGTCGGATTGGAATAGTTGCATATTTTTCATTTTGGTAATAATTATCAATAATGTCTGATAATTTAGCAATAAATATACCTTTATTTTATCAAAAATAATAATACAAAGAGACGGATATTCTATCTAAGATGTTTAAAATCATATATAAAAAATAACATAAATTGTATTCAAATAGAAATACGATTGAGAGAGTTAAGAAAATATATAAATTGCAATACCATTTTGAACGGAAAGAATTATGAATATAACGAGATTGACACTTAAGAACTTTAGAAATATAGAAGAGGGTACATTTAAACTTGACCCTGACTTTACAGTAATAATCGGTGTTAACGGTAAGGGAAAATCTAGTATTCTTTTGGGGCTTAGAGTAGCTTGCGGTGCCTTTTTCCTAGGTATTTCTGAAGTAAAAAAGAGGCATATTATAGAATCTGATATTAGACTTAAAGATTTAGGAAAATTCTTAGTTCCTCAAAAGCCTGTGAAAATTGAAGCAGAAGGATATTTTGAAGGAAAAATAAAAGATACTATCATTTGGAAGAGGCAGATACTTGAGGATAGCAAGAGTACAACATCAAGTGATGCCGATGTTGGAAACGTAAGAAAAATTGGCAAAGAGAAATATCATCAAATAGTTCTGCAAGAAAATGATAATGTGGAGTTACCTGTCATAGCATTTTTCGGAACCTCAAGAATACATGGAGCAGGTAGAAATAGAGAATCGAGAACAGGAAGACAAATTTTCAAAGAAGGCTATCAGGACTGGATAGAAATGAAGGCAACAACCTTTAAATACGAAGATTGGCTAAGCTCCTACGATTTTTTAAGAAAAAGTAATCGTGAGTATTCCAATACTAAGCAAGCCTTTTTTGATACTATAAAAAAAGCAAATCCTTACATTACAGAGATTGAAGAACAAGCAGGAAAACTTTGGATAAAAGTTCAAATTGATGACTATACTTCTGATTTATTACCCTTAGAACTTCATAGTGATGGAATTCGCTCATTTACAGAAATGGTAGCAGAACTGGCCTATAGATGTGTTATTCTTAATGGATTCTTAGATGATAAAGCGGTTATAAAATCAAGAGGTATTGTAATGATAGATGAACTTGATTTGCATTTGCACCCAACTTGGCAAAGACATGTTATCGCTGACCTAAAAAATGCGTTTCCTCATATTCAGTTTGTAGCCACAACTCACTCCCCATTTATTGTTCAGAGTTTAGGTGCTAATGAACTGATCAATTTAGATAAGCCTGAGCTGACACAGATTCCAGATGAATTACCCCTAAATAAAGTAGTTACTGATATTATGGGGGTTGAGAACATCAGAAGCGATGATTTTGAAAATAGATACCAAAGAGCGAAAACGGCATTAGAGGAGATAAATAATGATAACAAAAAATTAACGCTAGATGATTACCAAAATATTAGTTCTCTGATAGGTAAAATTATAAAAGACGAAGTGAACGACCCTATTTATAAAGCATATTTAGAAGCAAAAGAAGAGAATGAGACCGATTAATAAAGGTACATGGCCAACTAAAAATAATAGCACAAAAAAGAAAGTTTTTAATGACTGGACGAAAGCTATATCCATTTTGAAGCAAAGAACTGGACTTTATTGTCATTTATGTGAAATGAAAATGAACAGCGGGTTTGCAATTGAACATATAAAACCCCAAGAGTCTTATCCACAACTAAAAAGTCATTGGAGTAATTTTCTATTGATATGTCCTTATTGTAATTCTCACAAACTAGCTACAATTCCTAAAAAATATAAGGAAAACTATTTTTGGCCTCATTTGAACAATACGCTGTTAGTATTTGATTATGAACAAATTTTTCCACATATCAAGCCATCTGATTCTTTAACCCGAATACAAAAAAAGAGAGCGAATAATTTGATTGAACTCTATGGCTTAAGAAAAGAAGCTACAAGCGATGGAAGTGCTGATACTCGCTGGATCGAAAAGTTAAAAGCTTATAAAATGGCTATTGATAGACGTTTAGAATATCAATCAGGGATGAATCAATCAGTTAATGCTATTGTGGATTTGGCTGTACAATCGGGTTTCTTTTCTATTTGGCTAAAGGTTTTTGAAGACATTCCTCTTATCAGAACTGATTTGATTCAGCGTAAAGAATTTCATTTGCTTAATACCAATTGTTTCGATAACACATTACAATTACAACCAAGAACTACCAATGATTTATAAAAGAAAACCTCATAAGCAAGCTTATGAGGTTTTCTTTTATAAAATCCCAAATCAAATTAAATTCCCAAAATCTTCTTATTCAATTCAATATCAGCACCGCCACCTGCAAAGTCATCAAATACTTTTGATGTAGCTTGGATAATGTGAGAATCAATGAATGGAGCTCCTTCCGTTGCACCTTGAACTGGATCTTTGATAGCACATTCCCATTCCAATACAGCCCAACCATCGTAACCATATTGTGTTAATTTAGAGAATACCGAACCAAAGTCTACCTGTCCATCGCCCAATGAACGGAAACGACCCGCACGATTTACCCATGATTGATAACCACCATATACACCTTGCTTACCTGTTGGGTTAAACTCAGCATCTTTTACGTGGAACATTTTGATACGCTCATGGTAGAAATCGATGTATTGTAAGTAGTCAAGGCATTGCAATACAAAGTGAGATGGGTCATAAAGCAAGTTAGCACGTTTGTGACCTCCTACTTTTTCTAAGAACATTTCGAATGTAACACCATCATGCAAATCTTCACCAGGGTGAATTTCATAGCAAAGGTCAACACCAGCTTCATCGAAAGCATTCAAAATTGGTAACCAACGGTTAGCCAATTCGGTAAAGCCTTGTTCTACCAAACCAGCTGGACGTTGTGGCCAAGGATATACCGTATGCCACATCAAAGCACCCGAGAATGTAGCGTGAGCATTCAAACCAAGGTTTTGCGAAGCTTGCGCTGCCCATTTCAATTGTTGCACAGCCCATTCGGTACGAGCTTTTGGATTACCTTTTACTGAATCTGGCGCAAAACCATCAAACATCACGTCGTAAGCAGGATTCACTGCCACTAACTGACCTTGTAAGTGCGTTGACAATTCAGTGATTTGGACACCTTTATCAGCTAATTTACCTTTCAATTCGTCGCAATATGTTTTTGACTCCGCAGCCAATTGGAGGTCAATCGCACGAGCATCCCAAGTAGGAATCTGTACACCTTTGTAACCTAAATCAGCTACCCACGAAGTAATAGAATCAAGTGAGTTGAAAGGCTCAGCATTATCTAAAAATTGTGCTAAAAATATAGCAGGTCCTTTGATTGTTTTCATGTTGTTATGTTAATAGTTGTTCTATTTGAGATTTAAACCAGTTGGTACTAGCTAATCGTTGGGTTGTCAGATTGAATGGAGCAAGAGATGTACGATTAAACTGTTCTTTCATATCAAAAAACTTATAAAAACGTTCAAACTCATCACTGACAAAATCATCTACAATACTATTAGTACTTTCGGGTTTGAGGCCAGTTTTAAATTCTTCATACGTTTTTCTGGCTGATTCAACTTTGGGCAAAATGTAATGAACTTTTGCTTTTTTCTGCCTCAGTATTTCTGCTTGATATTCATTTTTATCAAAACCTGCAAGACCCAACGCTGCAATATTATCAGGATGATAGAGATAGTTTTCAAAGTCATAATACTTTAAAATACGATGATTGGGATATTCTCCTTGAATGATCTGTATTTCTCCGTCACTAAGAAAATCTCTATCTCGAAGTGAAAATTTAGTTTTATCATTTTTGATCTGTAAAAACACATCACGTGAATCTTTTACTCCAACAAATAAGGTCTTATCTATCCCCATTAAATTGTAGTATTCATCATTTTTATTTTCGCAAAAAACAATTTTTTTATCGCTAAATAATTGAGATAAAATGCTTTTGGGAATCGCTAAGTCATAAACATCTAATACCTCCTTCGATTGCGGAACGATGGTTTGAGGAGCATCAAAATTTAAAGAATCAAAGTCTAAAATCACCGCATTATCCGTTTTTCGAGCATAGTCGATAAAACCAAGCGCGTGCGATGCAGTCCATAACTGCGAACTATCAGGAATCCATTTTTCAACAATTTCTTTTAGGAGTGTTTCTTGCAAAGAAGTATTTAAGTGACAATCCATTTCGTCGATGTATATAATAGCATCTTCGTATTGTTTTTTCCTGACAATAAAATTGAGTAAAAGTATAATTACCTGCTTTTCTCCATGACTTAGTAAATCATAATTGATTTTAGAGTTCCCTTTTTGAAAAATTAGTTTGGCAGGTTTCGACGGAGATGCATCTTCAAATTCAACAATTTTCAACGATATTGCGGTATCATCTCCAAAAATCGTACTTAATGAAGAATTCAGAGGTGCTATGAACTCCTGAAATATTTCAAACGTATTGGCTGATTCTCCTCTAAAAGCAGGTTCTCTTAATGCTTTATTGATTTGTTGAATATAGGAGAAAACATCGTTGATGAAACGAGTATCATTGTCAATATACAATGCGGGAGCATCAGCATCCTTATTTATTTCTGCTAAATCCGCTTGATTGATGATTTTGGGAATAATCCTACTACTACTTCTACCAATAAATTTTTTACGTAAATCAAAAGCATCGGGATTAAGAGATTCTAATTGATACTGTTCTAATCTGTGTATTTCTTCATTATGATATATTTTAATAGTACATTCAGTAGTCACCTCAACCTGTTTTCTGTAGTATTCCTTAGTGGTTTCTGGTTTGAGCAGATAGGCATCGTTCTTTGCACTGCTATTAGCAACAAAGGTTGAATACCTAAAACCATCAAAAACAGAAGACTTACCAGAGCCATTTGTTCCAATCAGTAAAACTAACTTAGTTTCTTCAGGAATATTCTCTATTCTTAAATCCGTAAATCGTTTGAAGTTTTTCAGTTGAACGCTCTTGATTTTCATATTTGAATTGATTCACAATTTTTTAAAAAAAATGATGAACAAATATACACCTTGTTCATCATTTTTTGATCTCAATCACTCATTCACTAAATACTATACCTTCGTCCAGCTTTGGCTTCTGTGACTGTCTAGGATTCTTTCACAGATGAGTAGTTCTCTGTAACCATCAGCAAAGGTTGGGAAAGTTGGATTTTCTGGTTGTTTGCCAGCAGCTACAGCCGCATATACTTCTTTAAACAATTGTTTTGAAGTATCTGGGAAGCCTTCGTTGTGACCACCAGGGAATGTCATGATATCTCTTGCTTCTGCATACGCTAACGATGGGTCACGCATCAACACTTGGTTGGCTGCATCACGATTACCCAACCACAATTCGTTTGGTGCTTCTGAGTTCCAAGCAAAAGTTTTGTTTGAACCAGAAATCTCCAATTTCAATTGGTTTTTGCGACCAGCAGATACCTGCGACACTGTCACTGAACCACGGTTACCGTTGTCAAAACGCAACAATACGTTTGCAGTATCTTCTGTAGTGATAGTCACATCAGCGTAGTCTTCTGGTTGAAGCATTTTGCCTGAATAGGTTTCTACAGGTTTTAATGGCTTCTTACGAGTTTTATGAACTGTATTGAAATCAGCCATAACCTCAACAGTTTTCAAACCAGTGATATACTCAATGATATCCATCAAGTGTGAGCCAATATCTGCAATAGCACGAGAATCACCAGATTTGTCCGGCTCCAAGCGCCAGTTATAGTCTGTGTTGTAGAACAACCAGTCTTGTAGATATGAACCAATGATTGAGTAAATTTCTCCTAAATCACCTTTCTCACGCATCGTTTTCATTTGGCGCACCAATGGATAATAACGTAAGTTGAAGTGAACAGCATTTACCAAACCTGTTTCTTTAGCAAGTGCTACTAATTCTTCTGCTTCGTGCAAGTCTTTTGCCAATGGTTTTTCGCAAACAACGTGCTTACCTGCCAACAAAGCGGCCTTTGATTGAGAATAGTGCAAGAAGTTTGGCGTACAGATATGTACACAAGCGATGTCTTCCATGGCTAACAATTGGTCAAACGTACATGGGCGTTCGATACCTAACTGTGCAGCTTTAGCCGTAGCTAATTCAATATTCACTTCACAAAGTGCTACTACTTCTACATTTGGTAGTCTTCTGAGGGCCTCGATGTGAGCTGGTCCAATAAAGCCTGTACCAACGACACCTACTTTGATTTTTGACATGAGTTAATCGATTTGTTTTTTGGGGATATAATTAATTATTGTTTTTGTAAAGGGTTACTCTTTGGATAGTAAATTGGAAATATCCCATAAAAGCCATTTTTTACTTTTGATATTTCCTTCATTTTTTCGAAGCATTTTTTGAAAAAGCGCTAATCCCAAAGGCTCATTACCATTGGCATGAACCAATACCACACTTCCATTTCTGATAGACTCGCCTTTGGCTAGCCAAGCATCGCTTCCGAGGGGTAATAGCCCAAGAGCCAAAACTTCATCGAAAATGCTTTTGTCGGACACTAAACCTGGAAACCTAAAGTAAATAGAAGGAACCAGTCCATTGGATAACATAGCTTGCTCATTCAATAATACTTCCGAAAGGATATTGGTACCATGTTCCAACAAGAAGTTATTAGTAAGAGACAATTTGGGGTCGTAACGGTGCGTATAACTGTGGTTGACCCACGTAATACGTAAATTACCTACTTTTTCTTGTTGCCTAAGCCAATTGAGGTCATCTTGATGTTTTTGCATCCAAACGCCTGTAATGGTTATAGTCAGAGGAACAGGACGTTCACTGATTTCAAAACTTTTAATCACATTTTGAAAAAAGCTTCTAGTCAAGGGTTTGCTCGATGGACATAAATCTATCGTTAAACTAAAACCTTTGAGCGTACTATCTGCCTTTGTAATTCCTGCGTCTTGAAGCTCATAATCACGATGCTTTTCAAATTGCCAATCATGAATATAAGGTGTTTTTTCAAAAGCATTTATCACATTGCTCCACTCCATCGACTGCACCTCAATATTGTTCAGAACGCGTGTTTTGAGGCTTTCTGGATTAACCAGTAAGTATTGGGTAATACCAGCATCTTTCCATTTCCTAATGACTAATTCATTTTGATATTGAGCAAAAAACACTTCATATTGAGATATTTGAGCCAATGAACGAGTAAATAAGAGTCCTAAAAACAGGAATGTTAAGAAGTATTTCATAACAATCTCAAGCGAGTTTTTTCCAAACTTTTTGCACAAAAGTAATGAAGGATTAAAGAAAAAGACGATTTTCTATGGGCTGCACCCCTTTAAGAGCTTCCAAATTTACAGAATATCTCCAAGCCATCAAGCATAAATCTGTGACTTGGAGATACTTCTTTCTAGATTTCAAATTTTGTCCATCTTTCCGCTGAGTTTGCTGACTTCACAACCGTTTGGATGAAAGCCATACCACGCAAACCATCTTCGATACTTGGGAAGTCATAAATATCTGGGTCGTAACCTTCCACTCCAGTACCTTTTCCTAAACCACCACCTGTACCAGATTTGCTTTCGGCACCCCAACGGGCACGTAGGGCATAAGTAAAGTTTCGGTAAATACTTGCAAATGTTTCAATATAGCCTTCTGGGTGTCCTGCTGGCTGACGCGTATGTGCCTGTGCGTGAGGTGACAAATTGCCAACTCCTGTACGGATAATTTTCGAGCCATTTTCTTGATTTGTCATAATCAAAGTATTCGGATCCATTTGGCGCCACTTCAGACCTCCAAATTCACCATAGACACGAATATTAAGGTCATTTTCTTCTCCATTACAGATTTGGCTATTGTGCAAAATACCTTTAGCACCGTTATCAAAATGTAGGAGAATATTGGCATCATCGTCGAGCATACGACCTTCCACAAAAATCGTAAGGTCAGCCGAAAGTTCTGTAATTTGTAAGCCAGTAATATATTCAGCTAAGTTTTCAGCATGTGTACCAATATCGCCAACTCCACCTGCTGCTCCACTACGAGCGGGATCCGTACGCCATGAAGCTTGTTTTTGACCAGATGCCTCCACCAATTGAGATAACCATCCTTGTGGATATTCAACAATTACTTTACGGATTTGTCCAATAGCACCTGATTTGATCAATTGACGTGCTTCTTTTACCATTGGATAGGCCGTGTAGTTGTGCGTAAGGGCGAATAACAAGCCAGAGTTTTTAACGATTTCGGTCAATTCTTTAGCCTCTTCCATCGTCAAAGTGAGTGGTTTATCCATCACTACGTGGAAACCGTTTTCGATAGCAAATTTTGCCGCAGGAAAATGTACATGGTTTGGCGTAACGATCGAAACGAAATCCATACGCTCGCCTTCAGGAAGTTCTTTTTCTTTCAGAATCATTTCCTCATACGAGTCATATACTCGATTGGCAGGTAAATAAAGCGCCTCGCCAGTAGCTTTAGATTTTTCAGGATTTGAACTAAACGCTCCGCAAACAAGTTCGATTTCGCCATCTAAGGCGGCTCCTCTGCGGTGAACTGCTCCGATGAAGGCATCCAAACTTCCTCCAATCATGCCCATTCTGATTTTTCTAGCCATTTTTTTCGTTAATTAAATATCGAGCTTTTGAACGGCTCGGCTGACTAATCAAGGTCAGCTTGTTCTAAAGGCTCAACAGTTTTAGGTTGAAATAATAATTGATATATATAATTAGAATAATGGATCATTAATTAATGATGAATTATGAGTTGTGAATGATGAATGTTTTAATCCACAACTACTTTAATTTCACCTGCAATGGGCATTAAACTATATGTATTAGGTTAAAAAATCATGAATACATTTTTTGCCTAATGCCTACGGCTTACAGCCTAAAGCTGACATTGATACCAATGTAAATTTTGTAAAAATACGACTATTGTTACTTTGTGTATCTTTTTGATACAATATTGCACAAAATTAATATAATTTTATCAGCTGAAGGCTATATGCTTTATGCCATAGGCTAAATGTTGGAATGTATTTCTGATAAAAGAATATAAATATTTGCTTCTAATAAGTATGGTTTATTGCCTGAAGCGTAATCATGAAATGATTTTAGGAATCATCCTAAAATGTACTATTTGAAAAAGTAATCTAAAAAAACACCTGAAAATACTACATTTAGCCCGCTCTATACCGTTTGATTGCAAATTTTAATTAAAATTATTACAAAGGCATTTAGTAAATACGGAAATCTTTTTGTTTTTTTGGCATGGATTTTTTTTAGTACGAATTATAATAAAATAAGAACACTGTCCCTTTTATTAATCTTAAACCCTTTAATCAATTATGTCCCAAACAGTTAATAATAATCGATTGTTTTTGGCGAGTTGCTTTGCACTAATCACTACTTCAATGGCTTTCGGTATTCGTGCAGGTGTCCTCACGCAGTTAGGTACAGCCTTTAACCTTGATGCAGAGCACCTCGGATACGTCAACCAGATGGCATTTTTAGGCTTCCCTATCGCAATGATTATTGGAGGTCCTCTTTACAATGTATTAGGTCCTAAAAAAATCATGTGGGTAGCATTTATTACACACGTATTAGGTTTAGTAATGACCATTTTCGCAAGTGGTTTCTGGACTTTATTGATTTCGACTTTCTTCGTTGGATTTGGCAATGGTACCGTAGAAGCGGCTTGTAACCCAATGATTTCTGATATGTACGAAGGCAATCAAAAAACCAAAATGTTGAACCGTTTCCACATGTGGTTCCCTGGAGGTATCGTTATTGCGAGTTTAATTTCTGAATTTATGACTTCGGCTGGTATGGGCTGGCAGTTACAAATTGGTATCATTTTGATTCCTGCGGTAGCTTATGCGGCATTGATTTTGGGACAAGCGTTTCCTGAAAGTCAAGATGAAGGTGCTGCTTCAACAGGTCAAAACTTCAAAGCGATGCTTTCGCCATTGTACTTATTTATGTTGGCATGTATGGCATTGACTGCTATTTCTGAATTTGGTCCTGAGCAATGGATTGGTCCAGTATTGGGTCATGCAGGAGCAAGTCCAATGTTGATTTTGGCTTTGGTAACTGGTTTGATGGCAGTAGGTCGTTATTTTGCTGGTCCAATTGTACATAATCTAAACCCAACGGGTGTATTGCTAGGTTCGGCTATTTTTGCAACAATCGGTGTGGTTTTGATGAGCCAAGCTGAAGGTGCAATGGTATATGTTTCGGCAGTAATTTTCGCGATTGGTGTATGCTATTTCTGGCCAACTATGATTGGTTTTGTAGCTGAATATCTACCTCGTACTGGTGCTTTTGGTATGTCAATTATTGGTGGTATGGGGATGTTCTCTACCTCAATTTTCCAACCAATTATTGGTAAATGGTTGGATGACGAAAAAGCTGCTGCTGCTGCCAAAGGTTTGACAGGTCAAGAACTTGACTTAGCTGCTGGACAAGCAACACTAGATAATATGGCGGTATTCCCATTCATCTTGATTATCGCTTTTGCAGTATTGTATTTCATTATGCGCAAACAAACTCCATCTGGAGCAAAAGCGCACTAAGAATATTTTGATGAGTTGCTTTTAGATTCTTTAAAATGCTTAAAGTTTCTGAATGCCAGTATCAACAAAAAAGCCTTAAGCAATTTGCTTAAGGCTTTTTTGTTGATATATTTTTGGAGGAATAATGCAAAATAAGATTGAATTATTGGGCTTTCTGATTTCGGAAAAAAGTAAAATATCTTGATTTTTACAAAATATAGAAGCTTACACTTCCGAAATCCAACATCCGATATCTGAATTATAATCCTTCGTACAGCCCTAATTCACACCTCAGAATTCAGCATTTATAAGATTTCTTTTATCTCTGCCTTATTCGCCTCATTTACCATCAAAATCAATTCTGCTACTAGACCTGTCCAACCTGTTTGGTGAGCAGCTCCTAGCCCTTTACCATCATCCCCATGGAAATATTCGTAGAATAACACCAAATCCTTGAAATGTGGGTCTGTTTGCATTTTTTCGTAATTGGCATACATCGGACGTTTACCGTTTTCATCTGTTCTAAAGATTTTGATTAAACGTTCTGCCAAGCTCAAAGCGGCTTGCTTGATGCTCACCATATTACCCGAATTGGTAGGATATTCTACTTCGTATTCATTACCATAATACGACTGGAATTTCAACAAGGAGTCAATCAACAAGAAGTTCATTGGCATCCAGATAGGTCCGCGCCAGTTAGAGTTACCCCCAAACATACTTCCCGTAGATTCGGCTGGGGTATAATCTACTCTGAATACCTCGTTGTGTACACGGAACTGATAAGGATTTTCGAGGTGATATTTTGACAATGAACGCACGCCATGTTCTGACAAGAATTCGTTTTCGTCAAACATCTTTTTCATAATCATCTTCATACGGTGACCACGCAAAATCGCCAACAAACGGTTTTCTCCTTTTCCTGGCTCGTACCAACGTGAAATCAATCCTGCCAAATCTGGTCGGTTAGCCAAAACCCAATCCACGCGACGTTTGAAGTCTGGAAGTTTTTCCAACATTTCTGGTGTAAGAATTTCTACAGCAAAAAGAGGAATTAATCCTACCATCGAACGGATTTTGAGCAACATACTTTGCGAATTTGGCATGTGAAGCATATCATAATAGAACTGATCTTCTTCATCCCAAAGGCTAATTTCTGAGCCACCTAACATTTGCATCGCACCAGCAATATGTAAGAAGTGTTCAAAAAACTTAGAAGCCATATCCTGATATACAGGGCGCTCAACCGCAATTTCACAGGCAATACGGAGCATGTTCAAGCTATACATGGCCATCCAGCCTGTACCATCAGCCTGTTCAAGACGTCCGCCTGTTGGTAAAGTTGCCGAGCGGTCAAATACTCCGATGTTATCCATTCCAAGGAAGCCGCCTCCAAAGATGTTGTTACCACCTTCGTCTTTGAGGTTTACCCACCACGTAAAATTGAGCAATAATTTATGGAAAACACGCTCTAGGAATTTGACATCCCCTACGCCATTCATTTCTTTATCTATCTCATACACACGCCATGTCGCCCAAGCATGTACAGGAGGGTTTACATCCGAAAATGACCATTCATAAGCAGGAATTTGTCCATTCGGATGCATATAATATTCACGTAATACTACGGCTAACTGGCGTTTTGCAAAGTCAGGATCGAGTCGTGCCAATGGAATGGTATGGAAGGCCAAATCCCATGCTGCAAACCAAGGATATTCCCATTTGTCGGGCATCGAAAGGATGTTGGCGGCATACATGTGTCGCCAGCCTGAATTTCGACCAAACTTCCGATTGTCCGAAGGCTTCGGCATTGTAGGGTCGCCTTTAATCCATTCGTTGACATTGTAGTAATACCATTGTTTTGTCCAAAGCATTCCTGCATAAGCCTGACGTTGAATTGAACGTAACTCTTGGTCTTGTACGCTACTTTGCAATTCATCGTAAAACTGATTTGCTTCACGAATACGCTTATCCATAATATCTTCAAAACCACCGAATGGCTCAATAATAGAATGGTCGGACAAACGCAAACGAATCGTTACACTTTCACCCGCTTTTACCACTCTGGTGTAACGTCCTGAGGCTTTAGTACCGATATTGTTTGGATTGACAGCCGCTTTGTTTTTATTGACAATATATTCGTTGATACCATCTTTGGTATATGGCACATTATTAGCTACACCATGCAAGCGTTGGAAGTTGGTTTCGTTATCACAGAATAATAACTCATCCGCCTTTTCACAATACAATTTATAGTGTCCTACGCTTTTGTTGTCTACTTCAATTACTTTGTTTGACACACCTGTCAACATTGGCTTGTACTTGAAGTTTTCGTATCCCCAGCACCAAGTATTTCTAAACCAAATAGTTGGTAATAAGGTAATTGGAGCAGGCTTATTACTACGGTTGTGTGCCGTAATTTTTATCAATATATCTTGTTCGTCCGACTTTGCATATTCGATAAATACATCAAAATACTCATCGTTATCAAAAATACCTGTATCAAGAAGTTCGTATTCTGGCTCTAAGCGTGAGCGCTTACGACTTTCGTCTACCAGTTTTGAATAGGGAAATGCTGCTATGGGATATTTGTACAACATTTTCATGTACGAGTGCGTAGGCGTCGAGTCAAGATAGTAATATAATTCCTTTACATCTTCGCCGTGGTTCGACTCATTCCCTGTTAGTCCGAAGAACCTTTCCTTCAAAATGTGGTCATTATGATTCCACAAAGCAAGTGCAAAACAGATATACGATTTGTTATCCGAAATACCACCGATACCTTCTTCGCCCCAACGATAGGCTTTTGAGCGAGCCATATCGTGCGTTACATTATTCCAAGCATCTTGATTAGGAGAATAATCTTCTCGTACTGTTCCCCATTGACGGTCAGATAGATATGGACCCCATTTTTTCCATCCTTTGTTGTCGGCACGAGTTTTTAACCTTAATTTTTCGGCACTTACTACTACTTTACTCATAAATTCTCAATTTCGGGATATAACTAACTTCTATCTCGCTAAAAGCTAGTGGTGTTATGGTATAATTAATTTGATTAGTTCAAAGCTTTCTGCAAGAACTTGCCCATGTTGTATAAAACATTGCAAATCTTTTCAAAGATAAAAAAAATGCCTCAACCTTTTAAAAGTTGAGGCTTTTTAATCTCTTTATGTAGCTACTACTACTGACTTTTAAGTAGATATGCTTATTTTACACGTGGTAAAATTTTACGTTTAAATATATGTAAAATGAAGGTTTTACCTTCTTTTATTTCTTCGTAGGTATCCACTAATTCCCATCCTTGGCGATCCATCAAATTGAATATTTCAACTTTACTATTGAAAAATAAAGGCTTTCGGTTGGCATCTGTCACCTCTTGTTCTCTTGGTGAATTTCCTTGTCCATAATCAAGAAAAACAGATAATTTGGTTGCAAGCCAAGCTTTTTCAGCCTTAATCGTAATGTAATTAATATTACGAATTGCGTTTAATGACTGACCATTTACATAGATTGTCTGTGCTTTGGCAAACACGATTCCTAATAGCCAAAAGCAAAAGGCAAGCACAATTTTTTTCATTGTAGGTTGGGTTAATTAATGGTTTATGAAAAGGTATATGAAGAATTAAAAGGAGTATTTGTGGACTTACACCATGTTTTTCACATCATGAATCCTTTGAGTTAAGCTTCAAAAACCTCAAATGAGTATGGTTCGAAATATACTACAAGTTAGAGGATTCTTCAGTTTTTACAAGAAACTTTTATCATTTTCGTAGGTTTAGGCGTCGAAACAGGTGTAAAAATAAAAGACCGAACGTTTTTCGGGGGGCGTTCGGTCTTTTCTCTGTTAAAGTTTACAATTCGATAGCATGAGATGAATTATTAACTTGCTGCAAAATTGGTAATAATTACTCATAAATAAAATAAGTATTACTACTCAATTTAGTGATTTATTACTAGAGAAAAGTATATAAGCATATAGATACTGAAAAAGAAGGCGTTGCCAATGCTCAATTAAATGTATATCTTTATAATAGTCTTCATCTATTAATTTCAATCTACATGCTACAAAAAATCAAACGTAACATCGCGCCTATTGTGCTTAATGCTGCTCTTTTCTTTGGTATTTGGATGCTTCTGTTCAAAAAGCCCGATTACTTGGCTATCTCGGTCAAAGACGTTCAAAAGCCTCAATTTTACGTTGACACCTCTGCTACTTTTCATGACTTCGTGAGTTTACCCCTAAAAATAGAAGGTGAGCTAGATGCGCCAGCCTATATCGAGATTCGTGATTATGATAATCCAAACTATATTGTACATAGATTCAACTTGAAGAAGGGAAAAACCGCCCTAGATTATAGTATTGATTACTACGGAAGAGGCTTTTTAAGAATATCTTACAAACCTTATGGTGTCAAAAAAGGGCATTTAGTGATAAGATTAGCTACTCAGATATAAAAAAAATAGAGACGCCAAATTTGGCGTCTCTATCACATATCTTTATTTCAAACAATCTCTTCCTCAAAGGCAATGAAATTAACCAGTTTTTGCTGCTCGTTAAAAATAGGTTCTATACGAACATCGCACCAATAAGGTTCACCGTCTTTGCGGTAGTTGATCAGTTTTCCTTCAAACTTTTTCTCTTCCAACAAACAAGCCTTAATCGCTGATCGTGTAAGTGGGTCGGTTTCTTTTCCTTGTAAAAAACTAGGCTTTTTTCCCAAAGCTTCTTGTATCTGATAGCCCGTCATATTAGCAAAACCATGATTTACCCACTGTATAGTTTGTTGGATGTTGGTAATGACTACAGCATGCTGAGGGTCTTGAATAAAATCTCGGAAATGATACAAATCGAAATCCCATTTTCGCACGTGCGCCATTCGGCTCACACACTCATATTCATGCAGTAACGCATCGCTGAGTCTTGCAGGGCGGCGCATAAACTCCATACCTGTCAAAATTGGCATAGAGGTATTTACACTTGAAAAAGTGTCGCAGAAAGTTTTAGGACTGAGTTGCATCATGGTCTTCAAAATGGGTTTTGATTAGAGACTTTATACAAGTGTTGCACAAACATTGTCCTCCGTACTTATTTAAACTCAACTGACGCAATTGCTGTGTTTGCTCATAAGTCAATGTCACTTGTTGACAATCGCAATGTGCTATATCGTCAACTTTGCACTGAAATGGTTGTTGGCAACGTGGACAATGGGTGTGTATCTTCAACATTCTACCAATGTTAACTCTAAAAAATGATAATTGTTATGAACTAATTTTTCGCCTTGAACAACATCAATTGGATATTGAAACAAAGGGCAATCTAATACTACGGTATGGAACTCTCCATTTTCACCGCAAACATCCACACCTTTTGCTTCCAAATCCGCTACCGTTTGAGCATCAATAATTCTCCCTAAAAACGAGGCACCCAATGTAGCATTACAAGATACAATCATCGTTTTGATACCTGACGCAATCATTGCAAAAACCAATGTTTTACGGTCTTGTTGCCAAAGTGGCAAATGGCAATTGAGCTGCGCCTCAGCACAAACTTTCTCTTCCCATTCACGATGCGGTTGTAGGTCTATATCGCCAAAAACTGCATCAGTTAGTTGGTATTCTTCAGTCAGCGACTTGAGACGAGCGATATACTTTTCGGTATAATTTTCCCAAGAAGTACTAATCGTAACACTCGGACAGCCTATTGCTTTGGCTTGAGCCTCCAAAATAGCAGGGCTCAAACCATGCGAACGTGAGCGGTCGCCCCATTCGTTGAGTGTCGTAAAAATTACGGTAGGTCGTTGATTCATTTGCATCAAAGCAAAACAAGAATCTTTTCCACCAGACCAAGAACAAAGGAGGTTCATAAGTAAAGTGACATAGTGAACAGGCACAAAGGCACAGAGTCTTTTCACTATGCTACTTAGCACTCTTACGTCTGTTCACTCTATTATTTTAAAACTGGATATTAAATTCAAACACAAGTACAAAAAGTTTTTTCACTATGTCACTTTGTGCCTTTGTGCCTGTTCACTCTATTGTTTTTAAAACTAGATATTCAATTCAAGCACAAGTACAAAATGTCTTTTCACCATATCACTTCGTGCCTTTGCGCCTGTTCACTCTATTGTTTTTAAAACTAGATATTCAATTCAAGCACAAGTACAAAAAGTCTTTTCACCATATCACTTCGTGCCTTTGCGCCTGTTCACTCTATTGTTTTTAAAACTAGATATTCAATTCAAGCACAAGTACAAAAAGTCTTTTCACTTTGCCACTTTATGCCTTTGTGTCTGTTCACTCTATTATCTTTAAAACTGGATATTCAATTCAGGCACAAGTACAAAAAGTCTTTTCACTATGCCACTTTGTGCCTGTTCACTCTATTGTTTTTAAAACTGGATATTCAATTCAAGCACAAGTACAAAATGTCTTTTCACTTTGCCACTTTGTGCCTTTGTGCCTGTTCACTCTATTGTTTTTAAAACTGCAAACTCAACCCAATACTTGCATTAAATTGACGGGTTTGGTAGCCTGTTATTTCTACAAATTTGGTATTCAAAATATTTCTCAAATCAGCATACGCTTTGATTTTTGAATTGATGCGATATTCACCATAAACATCTAATAGCTGATACGCATCCAAATCCACGTTAATTGATTTGAATTGGTCATTATCATAGTAGGTGTCCTTACGAGCGCCAATGCCTCTCAAGGTTGAACTAACATACAATTTTGAAGTAGCCTGATAACCCAAACTCAAGGTAAAGGCATTTTCTGGACGACGAATCAAATTTTTGTAAGTAGTGTCTTTTCCTGCTACTTTGGTAGTCAATTCTCCAATTTGGTGCGTATAGGTAGCCGACATATTGAACTTGCCTAATTGCGCTTGAGCGTCCAATTCCAAACCTTTACTTGCTTGCTTATTGAAATTAACATACTTGCCATAAGGCGCAGTACTAATTGACTGGAAAATAATCACATCATTGATGGTTGTATTAAAATACACAGCACGGAAATAGGATTGTTGGTTATTGCTAAACAACTGAAAACCGCCTTCTTGCGTGAATGACTTTTCAGGATTCAAAGCTGTATTTCCGTAAGGAGAATACAATTGATACAAAGTCGGCGACTTAAAGCTTGAGTAAAAGTTAGCTAATACCTTTAGATTTTTGCCTAACAAATAATAAGGATTGAGGGTGTAGGTAAAATTATTTCCGTACAAAGAATGATGATTGTAACGTCCTCCTGCTTCAGCACCAAAACCACCTAAATTATTCAAGGTAAAAGATGTGTAACCACTCACTTGGTTTACATTTGCCAAATCATCACTCAATGGAGCATCCTCATAAGGTCCCCAATCGCTGATAGACAAATAGGTTTGACTCATTTTCTGAGCACGGTATTCTGCACCAATCAACCATGTTACATTTTTACCCAAACTCCAACTGCCATATAATTCTGCATAGTTAGTTTTTGCACCATAATTACTAGCTGAATACTTGTCATACGCATCAGGAGCAACATAATTAGAATCGTTGATATAGCTACGTTTGAGGTCGTTATAATGGTAATTAGCCACTAATTTACCTCCTCCCACAAAATACTCTGCCCCTACTCCTATTTGTGTGCTGCTGCTATTGGCTACAAAGTCTTTATCGTCGCTAAATGCTCCATTATCAATGTCGGCACGATAAGTTTCGTGGGTTACAAAAACTTTGGTTGTAAGGTTTGTACCAAATTTTTGCTGAAACTGAGCACGAAGCGCATCTTGATTAAACGCATCTTTTTCGTTTAGGTTATCATCTTTTTTATTAGCTGCCTGCGAAATACCCTTTGAATACAACTTGGTGTAAGCCAAAGAATAACTGGAGTTTTTATTTAAAGTACCACTCAAATTCAAAGCTCCCTTCCAAGTTCCATAACTTCCTCCCGAAAGATTGGCTTGCGCACTAAATGGTTTACTGTCAGCTTTTTTACGAATAATATTAATAACACCACCAACGGCATCCGAACCATAAAGGGTGGATTGCCCTCCTTTCAAAATTTCAATTCTTTCGATTTGGTCTATCGAAATAACGTTTAAGTCAAAATAATTACCAATCGTAGAAGGGTCGTTCAATGGAATGCCGTCCATGAGCAAAAGAGCATAACCATTGCTCAAGCCTCTGATACTTACTTCTTGATTTGCACCAAGTGTTAATTGCGAACCTACTACCTGCATGCCCACTTGTTGGTTGAGTAGCTCTCCCAGCGACTTGCCCACATTGCGCTCCAAAATTTCTTTGGATATAACGGTTAAAACTTTTCCTGTTTGCAGTTGCTTTTGAGGTACTTTATTGGCCGTAACTACTACTTCATTAAGGTTTGTCACATTGTTTTGAGCCATACTTAGGCTTGCCACGCAAAGTAATCCTGAACAGAAAAATAAAGATTTAAACATTGATTTGATGATTGTTTTCTTCCCTAAAGTTAACACTCGTGCCTATAGGATAGGCTCAAATGAATTGACATTAAAAGGCAAGAAAATGAACAGAAAAGCGAACGCTCAGCGACAACTCATCCACCGTAAATTGTACCAAGAATAGATAAAAGGCAGGTCTCCTGACTTGTTTCATCGACTTCGAGCCTTCCCGCCCGACGGGCAGTGGCCATGAAGATTGAATTCGACATCATTGAAACTTACAGTTGCGGGGACAGTCTAGGTATTGCACCTAATTCCCTATTAAGCTTTAACACTTCGTAGATTTGACGTATAAAGCACCTATATCTGGTACAAAGGTAGTAAATTGTGATTGAGGGAATTAGAGAATAGAGAATTCTTTTCAATTTTAGAATCTTATTTTAAGACTAACAGAGTGTCTGTTAAACAGGCTTTAAAACTTATCATAGCCTAAATTGCTTAACTTTACCTTTGTAAAATATTCAGTCAAAATCGCCTTATGGAATTCAGAACGCCAATAAAAATAGAAAAATCGCCCTTTCAAATACAACTTCAGTCCAAGGTACTGACAGTTGGTTCATGCTTTGCACAGGTTATCGGACAAAAGCTTGAAGAAAACAAAATTGCGACCGAAGTTAACCCTTTCGGGACGTTGTTTAACCCCATGTCGATATTCAAACTTTTGAATCCTAACTACCAACAAGCCGATGAGCGACTATTTGTACAGCACCAACAAACATGGTTGCATTATGATTTTCATTCGCAATTTTTTGCTTCTCAGCAGGAATCTCTAAAGGAATTACTGAATGATAGCTTAGCAAAAATTCAGATTCAGCAATATGACTTATTAGTTTTAACCTTCGGAACGGCATTTGTGCATCAGCTCAAAACTACACCGAGCTATGTAGCCAATTGTCATAAAATGCCCGCAAGCTTATTTGAAAAGGATTTATTGAGTGTGAAGGATATTTGTAAAAAGTTTGCAGAGTTGCATAAAGCCATAACAGAATTAAATCCTTCTCTAAAAATCATTATTACTGTTTCGCCAGTGCGACATACCAAAGAAGGACTTGCCGAAAACCAATTGTCAAAATCAATTCTTCGAACGGCCTGTCATTATCTCAGTGCTGATTATGAAAATGTAGCGTATTTTCCATCTTATGAAATCATGATAGACGATCTTCGTGATTATCGTTTCTATAAGGCAGACATGATTCATCCCAATGAAGTGGCAGAGCAATATATTTTTGAGCAGTTTACAAAAACCTATTTTTCAGACGATTTACAAACTTTTTTACCTAAATGGCAACAAATCAAAAGAGCGTTAACTCACAAGCCTTTTGATATTACGTCCGAAGCTCATCAGAAGTTTTTACAAAATGTATTAAAGCAACTGGAGGGTATAGAAAACCAAGTAGATATATCGGCAGAGAAACAGCAGGTTTTAGCACAAATCGTGAAAGAGGTTAATCGTTAACGGTATATTCGTTATCTGTATTGACAAAACTTGAAGGAGAATTTCAACAATCACTCAATAGAAAATCACTAAATTACTCAATAAAAAAGCCCCAGTGGTTAGCTGGGGCTTATCAGAGCTTCAAAGTTAAATAGTTGTTTTGAGTTTAGTAAATTAATCAAATTGGTACTTTCATAGTTTGTCACTTACGGTGACCCTAAAATTTTATCATTTTAAAATTCGCTCTGAAAATATCTTTAAAAGCTTCTATCCGTTTCTGGATTCAAATCTTTTGTTAAGTCAAATTGTTTTCTCTAATCTAGAGAATCACTTTATATCTTGTCGAGATTGTTTTTGAATATTGCTAACTGCTTAGCTTTACAAATGTAATAGCATTTTTTGAATAAAATATAATTTTAACAATTTTTTTTTAAACAAAATGAACAAATATTTTCATCCCCTCTTTTTATACCAAAAACAAATCTTGATTTAGTACTAAAATACACCTTATGTAAAAAAGCTATTTAAGTCATGTAATTCGCTCAAAAAACACTCAAATAGCAGATATTGCCCCATATAAAAAAAATAAATCCTTTCCCTAGAAGAGAAAGGATTTAAAAATTATCCAAAAACAATCTCAAAAAAATTAAGTCCCTTTCGGTAGGCTTAACATTTAGGTTGAAGGCCGAAACCTTCGATGTGCATTAAACCATTTCACTTATTTTTCTAATACCACGATAGAATTTACGAGGTATTTATCATTAGCGGTACGAAGGTTATATACCTTTTCGACCGTACGATAGTCTGAATTAGTTGAAAATACTTTATAGCGATTAAAAGTATGCGTATCGCTATTGTACATCAAAACTTGTTCACCCACTTTCAACTTACCTAATTTGGCATGACCAGTAGTAGTCATTACAGGATGATTGGCTGTACCTTCCAATTCTGTTAATTGAAAAAGCGGTTGTGTCGAAGCAAACGCTTGGTCTTCGGCGTCGCTCAACAATACTTTTACGATTCCAAAAGACTTATTATCGTGTTCAATTACTTCATCGACAAGCGTTGTTTCGGCTTTATTAGTTGCAGTGTTGTAAGACATCACCACCTCACCTGCTTTTACTGCTGCAATGGACTTTTGCGAACCATCAGCCATTGTTACAACAGCTGTCTCAGGGAAACAATATTCGTATTTATCTTCTGCACCATGCTCAGCACCTGAAGCGCCTCCTGTAAATTCTTTTGCTAACACAAAAGCTACACAAGATGAGAATCCTGAAACGGCTTTTTCGCCATCTTTTAGGTCATCGATGTATTTGCCCCAAACTTCCTTTTCGGCCATTGGGTTGGGCACTACTAAGCTGATTTTTTTACCATCTTTGGGCGTTGTAAAAACCATCAAAGAGCCCATTTCCTTCATTTCGGCGGTTTCTAAAACTTTGTATAAATATATACGACGCTCTTTTCCATCCGAGAATTTGAAGACGTATGGTGGGTTACTGTTATCCAATACGTAAGCTCCCTCTTTAATATATGTATCCTTGTCAGGATTTTTGACTGCAATTTTCTTAAGCGCATCATAATCAGCATTTTTGATTCCCACTTTAGCTACTTCTTGAGCCTTGGCGAAAAGAGTTGAGCAAACTAAACCGAATACTAATAATACTTTTTTCATACTGAATAATTTTAGTCTTCAATGATGAAGCACTTGATATAATAACAAGTGATTGGAGGTGTTTTGAACCTCAGAAATAACTCATCACGACTGAAAACTTGTGTAATAGTTATTTGAAATACAGCATTATTAAATCAAAATTATTTTACAATTATAAATATAATAAATTATTGATTATCAAATAATAGTATCTCAAATTTTTTAAAATAATTTTAACTAATTAAAGAAATAAATTAAAAAATTATGATGCATTGACACGACGATGGATCTGGTCTACTACCGCTTTAGCCGATTCTAATGCACCAGCCATCCAAGCTGTAAGGTGAGTGGTGTGCTCTCCTGCCATATAAATCTCGTCATCAGGCTTAATCAAGGCTGGATATAATCTTTTGCGTTGTACATCTGTGTACTCGGCCCAACCTCCTTGCGAATACGGAATTTTTTGCCAAGCCAACGAAAAGGAACTTTCAAATTCGGCAGCATATTGCGGGTGAATTTTACTTCCTTGTTCCAAAGCTGCTTTTTCTCTTTCGGCGATGGATAAATTACCCATTTTAACGGCTCGGTCATGAAAATTGTAATAGCCTTTCAACAAACCTTTTTTACCCATAAAATTGTAGGAAGGATAAAAAATTTGGGTAATATCCATGTTGGTACGAGAAATACCACCGAATATTTTATCGTCCTCTTCCCAGAATCTCCGCTTGAACTGCAAACCAATTTTACCAGTATTCATATAAGAAGTAAAATCTATTGCACGACGAATATCCGATGAAAGGTCTGTTTGTATATTGCGTAATACAGGTAAAGGAATGGTACAAATACAATAATCTGCTTTGAGTTCCTTTTCCTGTCCAGCCTTATCTTTATAGACTATCCGAACTCCTGGCTGTGTTTTTCGGATTTCTTTTACTTCTGTTTGATATTGTATTTTTCCTTCAAGACGCTTTGCAAACTCATACGGAATAGCATCCATTCCGCCAACGGGCTGTAACATGACTGGTTGCTGATTGAAGGTATATTCGCTTACATTCGAAAATGCAGGGTGAAACAACCCTCCAGCAATGATGTCGTGCAACGAGTGAGGTTCTGCCAATTGTGGGATTTGATCTCCATATCCACCTTGTCGCAAATACCCATGTCGTTCAGAGCCTTTGTATTTTTTGGTAATATCCAAATCGCATTCCTCTTTCAGATAAGCAATGAGTTTGTCGATATCCTCCTTGGTCAAATCTTGGTCTAGGGCTTTTTGGTCAGCTGCCTTTGCCAATAACTCTCCTGTATAACCACGAACATCAGCATGTATTTCACGAATTTTTACTCGTTTGTTTGCCAAAAGACCTGTTCCATTATCGCTGTAGTAATAAGCACCCTCGTTCATATTCATGAATATTTCGAGCGGAATATTAAATTCACGACAATAGTGGAGCGTCGTTTCGTGATTGTGCGGAATACGTGCCGCACCACCGTTTAAATAAAGTCCCTTATCGAATTGAGCCGTTTGTGAAGGACCTCCAATTTCAGTTTCTGTGGTGCCACCTCTTACAGTCCAAACACGTCCACCTGGGCGACTACGTGCTTCTAGTACTGTAACTTGATAGCCTAATTTTGTTAACTCATAAGCCGAACATAAGCCTGCTAATCCTGCACCAAGGATAATAATTTTTTTATCGGCCTTTCCTCTTTGCAAATCCAAGGGTTGTGAATTTGCTTCTGGAATCATTCCTAATCCTAATAATGTCAAATAGCTAGCAGCACCTGTTCTTTCTATAAAATCTCTTCTCGTCATAATGTTGTGTCTTAGTAATTGAAATGCTTGATTTGTATTTTGTCGATAAAGAACCTTTGATTTTTTATTAGAAAAAATATTAAAAATAAGAAAATCAAATGGTTACTCAACAATCCAAATCGGTGACTTTTATCAATTATCTAAGAGGTGATTTTCGAGAAAGCTTCTGTAAATGCCTTCATTTCGTCCATGGTTCCAATGGAAACACGGCACCAGTGTTGTCGATCAAATTCCCATCTTCTTACCATAACACCTTCTGTCATAAGTTTACTCATGAGGTCTTGTCCTTTCATTTTGATTGGGAACAACACAAAGTTGGCTGAAGAAGGAACGTAGCTATAACCTGCTTTTGTCAAGAAATCATACAAGTATTTTTTTGACTCTGCAGTATTCGTTAAGGTCAATTGTTGAAAATCTGTGTCTTTTAACGCTGCAATTGCAGCTGCAAAAGAAGGAACCGAAATATCAAAACCTCCAGAGCAATATGGTGCAATGGTCTTTAAGATTTCTGGTTTGGCAATAGCATAACCCACACGCAAGCCAGCAAAAGCATAAAGCTTAGACATAGTACGTAGTATCAATACGTTTTTACCTACATTGATAGATGCCACCATAGCATCTGTTTTAGGATTTTTGGCATAATCGATATAAGCTTCGTCGACCAACACAGGGGTTTTATCAGAAACTTTGTTGATAAAGGCCGTTAGTTGATCGGCTGGCAAAATAGCACCCGTTGGATTATTAGGATTTGTGATATATACCAAACTTTGTGAGCCGTTTAAACGACCTGCAATAGCATCCAAATCATATTGAAAATCCTTAGTCAATGGCACTTTCTCCATTGGGATTTTTTCTTCATTACCTGAAATATAGCATGGATCACCACATATAATCTTACCTTTCAAACCATAAGCTACCATCGACGCTGTCAACAACTCAGAAGAACCAGCACCCAATAAAATATGAGTTTCGGGCACACCTTCTTTTTCTGCAATCAACTTAATCAACGCCGAACGGCTTTGCATACCATAGCGATTTGATGCGCCAACTGCCTCAATCAACGCCTCTTTGGTTTTTGCCGAAGGTCCCCAAGGGTTTTCATTGGCACCCAAACGAGCCTTCATTACCACAGGAGGATTGATGCCTATCAATGATTTTTCTAACTGAAAATCAGGCGACAAGCTCATTTGTAATTCTCTTCTTACAGTTGGATTTGCTTGTGCACGTTGGATATAAGTTGAAGCAGCGCCCAAACCTGCGGTGGCTATAAGACTTTTTTTGAGCCAATCACGGCGATTGATATTGAATGACATGGTAAGACGTTGTTTTTGAAGTGATTTGAGTAATGATAGTCTATTTATCGATCAGCATAATGCAGTTGGATTTGTCGATGTGGTCTCAATAATCCTTAAGGCAGTACTGTCATTATTACCTTTTTGTACTTTGGAGCAAAACTTTGTGTTTTGCAGCTTGTATGGTTGTCGAGGAGTTCTATCTCCTTTGAGTCAAAATCAAGAAACTTGTTGCGAGAGAATTCTAGAAAGTCGAATGAGCAGAAAATTGCGAAGGACGCCCTTCTAGAATACTCACAAACAACATGAACAAGCATTAGGCTATAATCCATGCGCCAAAATATGCGCCAATGGCTGCCAACAACATTTTAAGGTAGTCTGAGAGTTTGAGTACTGTTTTCATAACACGTCTTAGTTAGTAGTGAAACAAAGGATGAAGTACGGCTCTAGCTTGTTGATTATAATTTGATAGTTAAGGGAAAAAAATGAAACAGCATATAGCACTTTTTCAATAATACAAATTTATCAATAATTACAAAAACTGCATTAAAACAAACTTATTTTTTACAACATTTTTACAAAAATTAAAAAAATAGGTTTTGAAAAATCACATATAGCCTTTCATTTATGTAAAATTAACAAAAATAGGATTAAATCAAAACAATATATAGGAGATATTTTAAGATATGTAAAAATATAAATATTGTATTTTTCAAATATTTTTTTGACCCACTTAACCTATATACTAAAATTAGATAGCGAAACAGCAGCTAAAATGTTAGTATATGCTAAAATACCTGCAACAGCGAATTTGTCACTTAGTGAAACCTCTAGGTAGCATAAAAGGAACGAAACATTATGGAAATAAAAAGACCTGTAAAATATAACTTCACAGGTCTATTAACTATGTAGCTCGGCAAAAGCTGATAAGATTGTAATCAAGTAAATCTTGCAAAATGGGTTTACATAATGTGAGATTTCCAGATGATTATCCCAATCACCTGTCATAAACAAGGCGTTGCATGCTGTAAGCGAAAGATTATCGCAGTGTTTCGGAGACCATGGCATTACTTATTAAGCACTAACCAATGTCAACAAAACAAATAACATAATTAACACCACTGGAGGTAGCTTGTCTAAATGTTTCATAACCTGTTTTTTTTTAAGGGTGAATAATGAGTTTAATAAGGGTATTGATTTATAGGATGTTTATCAAGATTCTTTACAATAACATCAGGAATGGGTTCCTATGAGTTTGCGTAAAACTTTTATCAATTGAAGCGATTTTGGGATTGTTTGGACAACTGAACTGGTCTAAGAAATAATACTTAATAGATAAGTTTATTTATTTTATATTCTCTACCTGAATCAGTATTATATTTTGTATTTTCGGAAAAAGCATACACTATTTTACAAAAAAAATCTAAAACTCAAAATATAATTTCAACATTTTCGACACTTTTCAATTTATTCTTTGAATTGACATATATATCTTTTTTTGAAATTTAATTATTCAAAGAATTTATGATATATAACCATCTGAAGAGTATTTTTCATCAGAAATTCGAAAGTAACGCCCCTTTCAAAACAGCCATAAGCATTTGTACTTAAGTCAGTTATCCCCTATCCATTGCTTAATCATAGTAAATGCTCGAAGTGATACCTCTATGATTTTAGTAAGTCTACCAACAAATGAGCTGTTGCTTAATTTTTGCTTTTAGTTTAGCTATTTTACAACTGAAATAGATATATTAGGGAAACCTTCTATCCTAGAAGACAATCATTTCGTTATAAACAACTTTTACCTTATGCAAAAAGACGATATAGAATTACTAAAATATCCAATTGGCCAGTTTGAAAAACCCCAAGAAATCACAGAATCTATACTGGCAGAATGGATTCTTGATATTAAAAGATTACCGCAGCAGCTTACTGATGCGGTGGAAGGACTCAATAAAGAACAATTGGCAACACCTTATAGACCTGACGGCTGGACTGTCAGACAAACAGTTCACCACGTTGCAGATTCACATATTAATGCCTATACCAGATTCAAATTAGCCCTAACAGAGAGTATTCCTACGATAAGACCTTACGAAGAACAACTTTGGGCTGAGTTATCTGATGGCAAAAATGCCCCTATCGAATGGTCATTGACCTTATTAGAAGCACTACACTTGAGATGGGGAATGTTGCTAGAAAATATGACAAAGGCCGATTTTAATAAGCAATTATTTCATCCAGCTACGCGTCACACCAATCCCTTAAATGTGATGGCAGGCATGTATTCGTGGCATGGGCGTCACCATGTGGCGCATATCTTGGAGCTACGCAAACGGATGAATTGGTAAAAACAGTATAACAGAAAAACTACTTACTTCTTCAGGGATTTTCTGGTCAAAAAGGTCATTTGAGCTCTATCGCCTATATATTCGTATAGGTTTAGAAGTTTTTTTCCTATCTTTACCTGTTTTTGCAAAATTCATCAACTATAAAACTAAGCACTAATCTCGGTCTAATTACATAAAACATGGAACGCTTTACAGGACTAATCGGAGTTGTATTGATACTAGGAATCGCCTATTTGATGTCGAACAACCGAAAGGCAATCAACTACCGTACAGTTGGTGTGGGACTAGGTTTACAAGCCTCACTAGCTATTTTTATTTTAAAAACTGACCTTGGTCAAAACATTTTTCAATGGTTAGGCGAAAAAATCAAGCGCCTATTAGAAATGTCTGACAAAGGTGCCGAGTTTGTATTTAGTCCATTAGTAAAGCAAGAGCTTTTGGGTAAAGTATTCGGTCCAGAGAATGGATTTATCTTCTTTTTCAAAGTAGTGCCTACAATTATTTTTGTGGCAGTATTGGTAAATATCCTCTATCATATTGGTTTGATGCAACGTGTAGTTGCGGTAATGGCCAAAGGTATGAAATGGTTAATGGGTGTAAGTGGTGCCGAAGCGGTATCAAACGTAGCAAGTACGTTTGTAGGACAGGTAGAAGCACAAATTATGATTAAACCTTACCTCAAAGGCATGACCAATTCGGAGCTTTTAGCTTCGATGACGGGTAGTTTTGCTTGTATTGCAGGCGGTGTAATGGCTACTTATATTGCTTTGGGTGTACCTGCACAGTATCTTTTGGCGGCTAGTATTATGGCTGCACCAGGCGCTTTGGTGATTTCGAAAATCGTAATGCCTGAAACAGAAGAATCAGAAACACAAGGGACAGTAAAACTCAAAGTTGAAAAAGCACACGTCAACCTAGTGGATGCTATCGCTGGTGGTGCTAGTGATGGGTTGAAAGTAGGTATGAATGTTATCGCAATGTTGATTGGTTTTATTGCTTTAATCGCATTGCTAGATTTGATTTTGGGTAAAGTTGGCTTTATGATTGGTTTACCAGAGTTGAGTTTCAACTTTATCTTGGGTAAATTGTTCGCCATTTTTGCTTGGGCGATGGGTGTTCCTTCCAAAGATATTGAAGCAGCAGGCGCCTTGATGGGTACCAAAATGGTAGTAAATGAGTTTGTCGCGTATCTCGACTTGATTAAGCAACAACATACTTTAGCGCCAAAAACGATTGCGATTACCAGCTTTGCGCTTTGTGGTTTTGCGAACTTTAGCTCGGTTGCTATCCAAATTGGAGGTATTAGTGAGCTAGCCCCTAGCCGTCGTGCTGATTTGGCAAAACTAGGTTTTAAAGCGCTAATTTGCGGAACATTAGCTAGTTATTTGTCAGCTACTTTAGCAGGACTTTTGTTGTAAAAGGAGGTTATTAGTTAACCGTATATCAGTTACTGGAATAGACTCATAATCAGAAGGATACAATTAATAAATATAGTATCAAAAAAAGGCGTTCGAAATAAGATTTTCGAATGCCTTTTTTTGATACTATATCTCAGAATCACACCTCTTTAGACGCAAAGCATTGCGTCTCTACTAGTAAAATTCATATTAAAAATATTCACACAATTCATTCAGTTATGGATACCAAAGGAAACTCCCCTCTATCGTGACGCTCGGCCATATCAACGTAATGTTGAGCACCAAGCTTCATCTTTTCAGCTTGTTCAGGAGTAAGTTGACGAATCACCTTCGCTGGTGCTCCTACAGCCAAGGAATAATCAGGAATTTCCATTTTCTCTGTCACAAGTGCATGTGCGCCAATGATACAGCCTTTTCCAATTTTGGCTTTATTCAACACCGTAGCACGCATACCAATCAGGGAGCCATCGCCAACGACAGCGCCATGTACAATAGCTCCATGACCTACCGTAACTGAGTCGCCTATGATAGTGGGATCACCCGGGTCGGCATGTAACACTGCGGTATCTTGAATATTGGTATTGTCTCCGATTATGATTTTTTCCACATCTGCACGAATCACAGCGCCATACCAAACCGAAACTCCTTTCCCGAAGGTCACATCTCCCATCACCGAAGCATTAGGAGCAATAAATACTTTTTCCATAGTTTTTTATTTAAATGTCTTTATAGATGTCTATACTTAACATCCTTAGAAGTCTTTTGCATGAAATCTATCTAATTTTTGATAAGACTATCGTTTTACATTTCAGAAATTATGAGAAATCGACAACCTATTACCGATTCTTGCTTTTCAGGATAACAAATACCAAGTATAATGTTAAATTTAAGGGCAAATTCCCAATTTCTATTTTTATTCATATCAAAAACTCTTTTTATGAAAAAATTACTTTTGGTCATGTCTTTGTGTTTGCCCTTAGGAAGCTTCGCACAAGAGACTGTTTCTTTGAATGATTTATCATTCTGGAAGCCAACGGGTAAAGCCAACTGGCAAATCGCTGGTGACGTAACTGCCGACCTCACAAAAAATGAAACAATGACCACTCAGGCTGGAAAAGGCATTTTGGTCAACCTCCCTGACGCCAACAACCGTGCAAATTTATTGTCTGCTGCCGAATACGGTGACGTAGATGTAGAATTTGACTTTATGATGGCTTCTCACTCAAACTCTGGATTTTATCTACAAGGACGTTACGAAATCCAATTGCTTGACAGTTGGGGTGTAAAAAAACCTGCTTATGGCGATTGTGGTGGTATTTATAAGCGTCGCAAGTTTATTCCACAGGAGTATCTTTACGAAGGACACGCACCACGTATCAATGCATGTTTGGCTCCTGGCTTATGGCAACACATGCAGATTTCTTTCCAAGCGCCTCGTTTTGATGCTGCTGGTAAAAAAATCGCAAATGCCAAGGTTATTTCTATTAGGTTAAACGGTTATGTTCTTCATGAAAATGTAGAATTGACTGGTCCAACAGGTGGTCCAATCTCTGAAGATGAAGCTCCACTTGGTCCATTTATGATTCAAGGTGACCATGGTGCGGTAGCTTTCCGTAACTTCAAGATAGCTGACCTTAGCGGTAAGCCTGCTGTAATGGCACCTATCGCTTACAAAGTGTTCTATGGCAAATTTAAAGAGCCAAAAGATTTCCTTTCGAAAAAACCAGATGCTACTGGCACTATCAATACCCTATCGTGGGATGTAAGTAAGCAAACTAACGATTTTGCTCAAATCTTCACAACTACCCTTGATGTTCCGAAAGCTGGCAAACATTCTTTCGAATTCCAACTTGCGGGTAAGTATTATGTCAATGTAAATGGTAAAGAATTATTACCAGATGCGTGGACTTTCTCAAGAGATAAGCGTTTTGCTGAAATGGATTTACCTGCGGGCAAAGTTCCTGTAGAGATTACTGTATATAAAACAGATGGTTGGATGCCTCCAATCTTAGGCATGTGGGTACAAGGCCCAAGTTTCCGCTCAACGGCTTATCATAGCTTGGCTTCTACGTTGGCTGGACCTCCTGCTGATCCAATTTTGTTAGATGCTAAAGAACCAATCGTGTTCCGTTCATTTACAGACCTTTTCAAAGAAGGTAAAAAATTGAAGCGTGTGGTTCACTCAGTAAATGTAGGTAATCCAAGCAACTTGCACTATACTTACGATCTAGACAACGGTGCTATCGTTCAAATCTGGAAAGGTGATTTCTTGGATACTTCTCCAATGTGGGATGACCGTGGTGATGGTTCTTCACGTGCTCGTGGAGCTTTGTTGACTTTGCCTGATAGCCCTGTACTGGTAGCTAGCGCAGACAAAGGTTCTTCTACTGATACTCCTGCTGAGTCGGCTGCATACCGTCCATTGGGATATGACTTAGATGCTAATGATCTTCCTACTTTCCGTTACAAAATGTTGGGTAGCGATGTAGAAGACCAAATCCGAGTTACTGATAACAAATATTTGACTCGTACGTTGAGCATCAAAAATCCAGCGGGACAAGTAGTTCGTTTGGCTTTGGGTAACGAAATCAGCAAGGTAGCTGACGATACTTACACAGTAGACGGCAAAAGCTACTATATCAAGGCTTCGGGTGCTACGATCGAATCGGTAGGTGCTCAGAAAGTATTGACTGTACCAGCTTCAGAAAAAGTACAGTACGCAATTATGTGGTAATCATTGGTCTGGTAAAGCATGTAAAAAAGTGCTTGCCGAGGACGTAGATTTACTACTTTTTTTAAGCTGAAAGAAAAACTTTTGGCATGAAAAACATCAATTTTGACTTTCAAAAAAATGAAAATAAAATCTGTATTCAACTCAGTATCTAAAGCACTCCTATTAGCAGGATGTATGAGTGCTGGGGCTTTTGCTCAAGATGGCCCAACTGAAAATGATTATTATAAAATTGTAAAAGTCCCAATCCCTGAAGGTATTGTTCTTGAAGTAGGTGGTTTGGTAACTTTACCCAATGGCGATATTGCTGTTTCAACACGTCGTGGTGACGTTTACATCATCGAAAACCCAACCTCTACCAAGCCTGTTTATCGCAAATTTGCGAGTGGTTTGCATGAAATTTTGGGCTTAGCTTACAAAGACGGAAATCTTTACTGTGCACAACGTGGTGAGTTGACTAAATTGGTTGACAAAAACGGTGATGGCAAAGCAGAACGCTATGAAACGGTATATGCTTGGCCTATTTCTGGTCACTACCATGAGTACTCATTTGGTCCAAAAGTTGGTCCAGATGGTGCATTCTATGTAACTGGCAACGTAGGTTTCGGTAACTCAGACTGGTGGGCTGGTAAGTCACTTGTACCTTGGCGTGGATGGACTATGCGTATTACCGAAGACGGTAACATGCAACCTTACGCAGCTGGTATGCGCTCTCCTTGCGGTATTGGTATGTTGAATGGCGAATTTTTCTACGGTGATAACCAAGGTGACTGGATGGGTTCTGGTTTTATCACTCATGTAGAAAAAGGAGATTTCTTGGGTCACCCTGCTTCATTGCAATGGGCTAGCCGTCCTGAATCGCCAGTAAAAATGCGTGCGGATATGATTTTCTCAAAAGTTGATCCTCGCGATGATCCGAAAGTAAAACCTGAATATGTGAAAAATGAGCCTATGACTACCATTTATGAAATGGCTCATAAAACATATCCAAACATGAATATCAAATCACCAGCAGTATGGTTGCCTCACGGTGTATTGGGTGTTTCTACTTCTGAAATCATTGCTGACGAAACAAGTGGCGCATTTGGTCCATTTGCAGGTCAACTTTTTGTAGGTGATCAAGGTATGTCAAAAATTGCTCGTGTATTTCTTGAAAAAGTAAACGGACAATACCAAGGTGCTTCTTTTGACTTCCGTTCAGGATTCCGTTCAGGTGTTTTGCGTATGTCATGGGGTACCGACAAAGGTATGTATGTAGGTGGTACAAACCGTGGTTGGGGTTCTGTAGGTAAAGAAGATTTTGGTTTAGAAAGATTGGTTTACACAGGAAAAACGCCTTTCGAAATGAAAGCTGTTCGTGCTATGCCAGATGGTTTCGAAATAGAATTTACAGCGCCAGTTGACAAAAAGACGGCTGAAGATGTAAACAACTACGATGTGTCGAGCTATACGTACAAATACCACCCTGTTTATGGTAGTCCAATCGTAGATCGTAAAGACAACGCTGTGCGTGGCGCTAAGGCATCGGAAGATGGTTTGAAAGTAAGAATCGTAGTAGACGGTCTTCGTGAAGGTTATATTCACGATATCAAGCCAGAAGGTGTTAAATCTGCGAAAGATGGTTTGGCATTATTACATGGAAGTGCATATTATACATTAAACAGCATTCCTACTGGCCCGAAAGCAAACATAACGTTGGTAACTCCAAAAACAAGAGCTCAACGTGAAAGAGTAGATGCTGGTGCGGCTGCCAATACACCAGACAATCAGATGAAGGAAGCGGCTCCAAGTACTGAAGGTATGAAAGGTAGCGCTAAACCAAAAGCTGGTGCTAAAACCGCTGCGGTATCGTCAATTATTTCTGACAAAGAAGCCATGGCATTATTGTCAAAACATACTTGTTTGGCTTGTCACAAAGTAAATGAGCGTGCTGTAGGTCCTGCGTACTCGGAAGTAGCAAAACGTAAATATACCAATGCTCAATTGGAAGCTTTGATTGCAGAACCAAAACCAGAAAACTGGCCTGATTTTGCTACGCCAATGGCACCAATGAGCCACGTTCCTAAAAAGGATATTCAAAAAATTGCCGCTTGGATTAACAATCTTAACAAGAAATAGTTTGTCGGCAAAAGCTTAAATCAAACAAAAGCGGCTGCTCCTTTGGAGCAGCCGCTTTTGCTTTTAAAGGTATTCAATTTATCACAGCTAGTGATTCATTACCTATCCTCTATGCTTTTACTACTTTAAATAACTTAGAAAAATGAGGTAGCAAATTCAATCGACCATTTACCTTTATTAGTCCTTCAGAAGCGTATGAAGCTGCCAAACCTATTGGGTCTTTGATAAAACTCTGAAAAGCCGAATAGGACATATTGATTGAGTTTTCACAGTATTCTGATGAATCTAAATAACACTTAGGAACTCCAGTTGTGTCAACTATCCACTCGCCTTCACGCTCACCGTGAATAGTTAAACGAAGTTTCATCGGATGTAACGACGCTACACTTGGATTAGCAATTAAAGCATCTGGAAAGGTGCGTTTGAAAAAATCGTGAATATCAATCATGGCTCTGTATTAAGGTTTAAAATTGAACAATATAAATTTAGGTCTCTCGGTTGGAAGAGACTATGGAGGTAATTTCTAGAAAGCAATTATCGATTCTGACTATAACATAGTTTATTTACAAGACGGTAACTACGTTAATCAAGTAAGGAAAGAATATACTGAGCAAATTACAATTAAGGCGTTTCGGACTTTAGAAGGCATTTATTGATTCTATGTGTGTTAGCAGTCCGAAAGAAAGGGAGTTTTAGGTATTGAGTATGTTTTTGATTCTTCTTTATTTTCTAAACTCCTTAGATTAAATATAGGAATTTTACAGTTTCAATCCAAGAAATCATTTAAAATAACGCCTACAAAATATAATTTTTCTAATTTTATATAAAAATATTCATATTAACATTTATTCTTTTATATTTTATTTAACATTTCCAATAAAAGGCTTATTATCAATATATTAATTCGCAAACAATGAAAAAAAGCTATGTATTAACTGGACTATGCGTTTGCTTGCAATTTTGGTCTTGGGGACAAAATACTCCAACAAAAACGTATCAGTTTGCCTCAAAACCTTCATGGGCTGATGAGTTTAACAAAAATGGACTCCCCGACTCCACCAAGTGGAATTATGATGTGGGCGGTCATGGTTGGGGCAACAATGAACTACAATACTATACAGAAAAAAATCTCAAAAACGCTCGTGTTGAAAACGGTGTACTCATTATCGAAGCACTGAAGGAAACAGTGAAAGACAATGCCTATTCGTCAGCACGTTTAGTAACCAAAGGCAAAGGAGATTTTCTATATGGTAGATTCGAAATTAAAGCCAAGCTTCCTGAAGGACGAGGCACTTGGCCTGCCATTTGGATGTTGGCAACAAAGCAATTTTATAGTAATACTTATTGGCCCGACAATGGCGAAATCGACATTATGGAGCATGTAGGCTACGACCCTGGTCGTGTACACGCCACCGTACATACACGCGACTTTAACCATATCAAAGGCACTCAGCGTTCTGCCAATAAAATGCTTCCAGATTTTCATACGGCTTTTCATGTATATCGAGTAGATTGGACTCCCGATAAAATAGAGGCATTTATCGATAATGAGCGAGTTTTGTCTTTTCCAAAAGTAAGCGATAGATGGGAAGAATATCCATTTGATAAACCCTTCCATATCTTGCTAAATATTGCTGTTGGAGGAGGATGGGGTGGTCTAAAAGGTGTGGATGAAAGTATTTTTCCTCAGCGTATGGAGATTGACTACGTGAGAGTTTATCCATTAAAGTCTGCTCCCAAAAAGAAATAAACATGAGCCGTCACGAATTAAGTGATTGGGCGATTATTCTAAAATTTGTATTCTAGCTGTAGAGACGTAATGCATTGCGTCTGAAGTCGAGTAAAACATAGCATTGTAACATCAAAAAAGCTGTCGAAAAACAATTTCCGACAGCTTTTTTGATACTATATTTCGGAAGGGTATCTATTTAGACGCAAAACATTGCGTCTTTACTCATGAAATGTAGATTTAAAGAATAATCACTCAATCGCAATTCACTAAATAGAAGATTTCCTTTCTTTCGAACATAATTTAGTAAGCCAATGCACGAACCTGACGTTTAGCAGCTTCAAACGCTCCAAACATTAAAGTCGAGAACAAAAGATTACTCATTAATGTATTTTTTACGTACGGAATCGCATTTGCATAACACGACGCCAAACCATTCATATCTTGAGTATAAAGCTTGCCTTCAGTCCAAACAAAAAAGTTAGAAACTAAGAAAAAAGCAAGTGTTCCCAACAAATTAGCGAATAATACATTTTGTGCAGTCACCTTTTTCAAAAGAAAAATACCAACTGTTACCATCACAGCAAAACTCACAAATACGCCTGGCTCAACACCAAAAGAGAAAGTTGGATAATATTCTTTATAAACAACATTGTTCAACACTAAGTTTGAAAGCCACAATGCCAACATAGGAATAGCATACGACCAACGCTTGTTGACGAAGTAAGCACCTCCAAAAAGTGCCATTGCTCCTACTGGAGAAAAGTTGGCTAAAGAAGGGGTTAAAAATAAAAAACGACTCAACGCTGCTACTGTAATCATTCCCGCGATTACCCCAAAACGAAGGTTTATTGAATTTTTCATGAAATGTCTTGATTTGATACACAACAAATTTAATAACCTTTCAATATTTAGCAGTAATTTTGGGGTATAAATAAACACGATTCTTGATTTCGTGCTACAAATCATGCCAGTATTCTCGAAAAATTTCAAATTAGGCCTTTTAGGCGGTGGCCAGTTAGGCCGTATGATGCTCCAAGCTGCTATCGATTTAGACATCCATGTGAAGGCTCTCGACCCAGATCCTAATGCTCCTTGTGCTAAAATTGCACCAGAGTTTGTCTGTGGTTCATTCTTGGATTTTGACACTGTATATGCTTTCGGTCAAGACTGTGAAGTAATAACAATCGAAATCGAAAATGTCAATCTCGATGCATTGAAAAAACTTCAGTCCGAAGGTAAGAAGGTATTCCCTCAACCAGAAGTGTTGGAGTTGATTCAAGATAAACGCATTCAGAAACAATTCTATCGTGATCATCAATTACCGACAGCAGATTTTGTCTTGACCGACAACGCCGACGCTGTGGCAGCTAATGTTGATTTCTTGCCAGCGTTCAATAAATTAGGTCGTGGCGGATATGATGGAAAAGGCGTTCAACGCATTAGTTCAGCCGAGGATGTTCACCTTGCTTTTACAGAACCAAGTCTTTTAGAAAAAGCCGTAGACTTTGCAAAAGAAATCGCTGTGATCGTAGCGCGTAACGAACAAGGTGAATGTAAAACATTCCCAACAGTTGAGTGCGTGTTCCATCCTGTTCACAATTTGGTTGAATATCTTTTTGCTCCAGCAGACGTTTCGGAAGAGATTAGCGAAAAAGCCAAAGCAATTGCCATCGAAACTGCCGAAAAATTAGGGATTGTAGGATTACTTGCAGTCGAGCTATTTTTGACAAAAGATGGAGAAGTTCTAATCAACGAAGTAGCGCCTCGCACGCACAATAGTGGTCACCACACAATTCGTGCAAATCATACTTCGCAGTTTGAGCAACATCTACGTGCAGTTTTGGGATTACCACTTGGCGATACCACTGCTCACAGTACTGCTGCTATGGTTAATCTTTTGGGCGAAGATGGTTATTCAGGCGACGCTCAGTATGAAGGTATGTCCGACGTCTTAAGTGTTGCAGGCGTATATCCGTTTTTATATGGTAAAACTACAACCAAACCATTCCGCAAAATGGGACATGTTACTGTTGTAGAAAATGACCTAGCGAAGTTGAAAGAAAAAGTAGATTTCGTAAAAAATACGCTGAAAGTAATCGCATAAATTATTGGTAGTCTTTTCATTCATAAAAATCAATACATTCCAATGGTAGGAATCATCATGGGTAGCATCTCTGACTTAAAAGTTATGCAAGAAGCTGCCGACGTTATCAAAGAATTAGGTGTAGACTACGAAATCGATATTGTATCGGCACACCGTACACCCATCAAAATGGTTGAATATGCCCAAACAGCTCGTGAACGTGGCATCAAAGTAATCATTGCTGGCGCTGGTGGTGCAGCACACTTACCAGGAATGGTAGCTTCAGTTACTACTTTACCTGTAATTGGAGTGCCAGTAAAATCATCTAATTCGATTGATGGATGGGATTCTGTACTTTCTATTTTACAGATGCCATCAGGAGTTCCTGTAGCTACGGTTGCGTTGAATGGTGCTAAAAATGCAGGAATCTTGGCCGTACAAATGTTAGGTATTGAAAACCCTGTGATTGCCGAAACTTTGGCTGAGTACAAAAAACAGCTGAGTAGCAAGGTAGACGATATGGTTACTGAATTGAAAAAAACCATTCAATAAATTATTTATCAAAAATCTCTTTCCCTTACAAGTTCAATCGTTAACTTAGGAAAGATTATTGGGATATGCTAAATCCTAGTATTTTGCCCTAATTAACCTTACGAAGATGGAAGACAAAAGAAACCCTCGACCAGTTGAAGAAAGTTCTCAAGTTCCTAACATTACTTTATTAGTATTATTGGGATTGATTGCTGCGTTACTCTACGTTGGCTGGCAGTATTTAAAAGAAGACTCTATTTCAGACAATGAACTTACCAATGCTGGTACAGACAGCATTGCAGTGATTGACAATAATAGAGAATCTCCAGTTGTAGCAGAAGCAGCTTCTGATGAAGAAAGTGAAGATCAAGAAAAAGTAAAAGAATCAGAAGAAAAAAAATCAGATAGTAAAGAGGAACATAAAAAAGAAGAAAAGAAAGAGAAAAAATCTGAGTCTAAAGAAAAAGCTACTACTAAAACTAAGGTAGAAAAAAGCACAGATAGCAAAGCATCTGACGCTAGCTTAGGTAAAGGAGAAACAATCACTCACGTAGTGCAAGCAGGCGAAACTTTCTTTGGAATTGCCAACCGTTATAACCTCAAATGGCAATCTCTGCAAAAGCTCAACCCAAGCGTAAATCCTGAGGGAATCAAAGTTGGGGTTACTAAACTAAAAGTCAGAGTCCTAAAAGTCCATACCGTTGGCTCAGGCGATGTACTTCGGGTCATTGCACAGAAATATGGTGTTTCAAAAGCACTCATTATGCAAGCCAACAAAAAGACAAGAGATATTACAGAAAAAGGTGAAAAGTTGATTATCCCTTTAAAATAGTTTTTTCTTTATACGCCGTTCATTAAATATGAACGGCGTATTTGTTTGTATTACTTCACATAAAAGCTCATATAGTATTGTAATCTTGCGGTTACTTTGTTATTTTTAAAGTAGATTTTTTCTTTCTAAATTTAGTAAGAAGTCTAACTCGTAAATTTCTATCCACCGCTTATAAATAATGCCTATTCATCATTTACAATTCTTTTTCAAACTCTAGTTAAAATCTTTAACATTGATCATACTAGCATCTTGGCTTGTATTTTATCCTATCTGTATTCACCCAAACGAAAATTAGTATTATTTTCTATGGGGTTAATTATCTTAATACAAGAATAAATCAGTCCCTTCAGTTTTGTAAAATATCAGTTAATAAGAATCTATTATCTAGCCTTTACTATTATGAGACCTATTCAATTTCATTGCCTATACGTTGACCTAACAAATGATATAAGTTTAGAACTTGATGTCTTTCCTCGCAACATCTCCTTTCACTTTACGAATGTCTCATCACTTGAGCTTGCTTATGGTTTGATTGAACAGGAATACTTTGAGGTAATTATTTTTAATGGAGATAACATAAGTGAGGAAGAAGTAAAAGTAATTTCTAGCATTCCCAGAGATACTTCTATCATAGTTATTGCCAATGATTATGAGACAATCTTCGATCCTCATGATTTAGACAACGTCATTTTATTTACTTTGAAGCCCATTAATCCCGAAAAACTTCAAAATTTACTTATTAGAGTTTTAAGCAAATACGTATTGCCCAAAGTACAACACCTCAATCATTTTGACTTTTTTCCTACTGGAGCAGAAATGACCAAAATTAGTTTTAATGATATTTTTTATATTGAGGCTACAGGCTCTTCCTGTAATGTTTTTCTTTTGAATCAGGTAATCTTAGTAAAAGAATCTATTACTTTACTCGAAGAACGTCTTCCTTCGAAAAATTTTGTGCGTTTACATCGTTCATTCATTATTAATGCTCAAAAAATTTTGCGGGTATCTGCAAAAGAAATTGAATTAAATAATGCAAAAAAATTACCAATTGGAAGATCGTATCGTAACAAAATAGGATATATTTCCTATTTGATAGATCATCTACTAGTATAATTCAAAAACCACAAAATTATTACAGGCTAAAAACAAAAATAAAGACTACTTTCGTAGTCTTTATTTAATGATAAATTTGATTTCTATTCGCTCGCAACGAATTTCATCTATACTTCTATCTTATTATATTTTTTAGTCCTCCTTAGGCTCATAAATTTCTTTATACTAACCTATCTTATTTTGGCTATTACCATTGGTACACATATCACTGGGGCGCATTCGGCTACACATACCACGTATGATAATGGCACAATTCTACAAAAATCCGTACTAGGTATCGTTGTGATTTTTGTACCAATTACCAATGAGGGATTTGTATTACACAATACATAATGATTATAAACACCATTGCTCAATCCTGAAAAGGTCGTGCCACTCTGTACTTGTTGAATTACTCCTCGTCCATCAGTTAATAAATACTGAGGGGATAATCCCACTGAGCTCGGTACAGTTATACTATTGGTGGTTGTGTTACAATCACAGATAGATATATCTACTGCCGTACTTTTCAAACAATGATCTATTTCAGTGAAGTTTTTTCCTATTTCTAATGACGGTAGATTTAACTGACTATTATCCCATGTTATGGCTACAGCTTTATAACTGCCAACACCAACAGCATCTATCGTACCTGAATTAACTACAGATTTATATCGGATAATATTACCTCCATCTACTAACACAACATAACTTACGATATTGGTACCTATACTTTGACCACTCAAATTTAATTGGATTGTACCAGGTTTGAAATTACACCCTAAGGTTTGACTACAGATGGTAAAACTACACATCATTAGAAGTGATAATAATAGCAAGAAACTTTTGGGAAAATACTTTTTCATAACACTATCTGCTATAGTAGAATAAAGAGGGAGTTTTAGCTCCCTCTTTATGAATATTAGAATCCAAGCACCCCTGGATTAATATCTGTTGGACAGTTCACTGTTGTAGTAGTCTCATTTGAGGTTTTTGGTGTTCCTCCATTTGAACTTACCACTGCTGTGTTCTTGAACACACCACTGAAGTTAGCCTTCACATTAATGCTCAATCCTACACTCTGACCTGCTGGAATCTGCGTTGAGCCATTGTTGGTACAAGTCACCACCTGACCTACTGCACTACAAGTAAAGCCGCCTGTACTTGGTCCACTCACAAATTGTAAGCCAATCGGTAAGTTATCCGTTACTGTTATTGTACCAGTCGTAGCTCCCGTTCCGCCATTGGCAATATTGAAACTATAAGCAAAGTTCGTGCCTACTGTCGCTACCACTGGAGCACTCTTCGTGATTGTTAAGTTTGCCTGCGGTAAAGCATTGATGGTCGTAGGTACTTCGTTCGATGGTTTAGGGGTCGTTACTGGATCTCCACCTCCTGTTACATAAGCCGTGTTCTTCACTGGTAAGCCCGAAGCTGGTGCTGTCGTTGGATTTACCGTCAAGACTATCGTACTACTACCATTCGCTGCTATCGAAGTTGTTGTCGTACAAGTCACTGCTTGACCTGATGCGCTACAAGTCCAACCTGATCCACTGAAGGTCACATAACTCAACTCACTTGGTAAGTTATCCGTTACTGTTATCGTACCTGTACTCGCTGCTAATCCTGTGTTGTTTACCGTCAAAGTATAGTTGAAATTCGTACCTACCGTCGCTACACTTGGTCCAGTTTTCACTACCACTAAGTTTGGTGTTGGTGGGTTCGAAATCACCGTCGTTACACTATTGGACGTTTCAGTGCTAATGTCTCCACCACCTACTACACTACCTACGTTGGTGTAAGTTCCTGCTTGCGTTGGTTTCACTGTCAAACTCATTGAGCTACTGCCACTCACTGCTATCACTCCACTATTCGTACAAGTCACCAATTGTCCTGAAGCACTACAGCTCCAACCATTGCCACCACCACTCACAAACTGTAAACCATTTGGTAGATTATCTGTCACGGTAATTACTCCTGCAGTTGATGCCGTTCCTGAGTTATTCACCACCAAAGTATAATCATAGTTCGTATTAACAATACCTGTTACTGGACCTGACTTGCTAATCAACAAGTTTGGTTTAGGTGCTGGGGTGATATCCGTCGTTACTGGGTTCGATGGTTTTGGTGTCGTACTTGGATCTCCACCTCCGATCACACTTGCTGTATTCACCACTGATGAACCACTCGCTGCATCCAATGCCTTCACTGTTAAGGTTAATACATTGCTACCATTCACCGCTACGACATTGCTCATCATACAAGTCACCGTTTGATTTGAGGCACTACAACTCCAACCTGTTCCACTGAAGCCTACATATTGTAAGTTCGTCGCCAAAACATCCGTTACCGTTATCGTACCACTCGTCGCTGCATTTCCGGTGTTGTTTACCGTCAAGGTATAGTTGTAGTTCGTGCCTACTGTCGCCGTTACTGGACCTGACTTCACAATCGAAATACTTGGTTTCGGTGTTGGGTTAATCGTTGTCGTTACTGGATTTGATGGTTTTGGTGTCGTACTTGGGTCTCCACCACCACTCACATAAGCTGTGTTGATGGCTGGTGAGCTCGCCGCACTTACTGCCTGTACTGTCAAGATGATATTTGAGTTGGCATTCACAATGATGGATGCACTACTCGTACAAGTCACCAACTGACCACTCGCACTACAACTCCAAACGCTACCCGCACTACTTGAGCCTACAAAGGCTATGCCTGTTGGTAAATTGTCTGTTACGGTGATTAATCCACTGGTACCTGCTGTACCATTATTACTTACCGTTAAAGTATAATCAAAATTACTACCCACGGTTACTGACGATGGTCCTGCTTTAGCTATCACTAGATTTGGTTTAGCTGGTTCATTAATCACTGTCGTTACTGGATTCGATGGTCGTTTGGCTACGATGTCTCCACCACCACTTACCCATGCTTTGTTCACAACGGTACCCGTCACCGAACTTACCACTGTCAAGTTCAATGAGCTACTACCACCTGCGGCGATACCTGTCGTTGTTGTACAACTTACCAACACTCTACCACCAGCTAGCGTACTACTGCTACAACTCCAACCTGAGCCTGAGCCTGATACAAAACTCAATCCCGTAGCCAAGGTATCACTCACCACAGTTGTTCCAAAGGTACTTGTCGTTCCGCTATTGCTTACGGTTAAGGTATAGTTATAGTTGGTACCTTTTTCTGCTACACTTGGTCCTGATTTAACAATCGCTAATTCTGGTACACATACCACATAACCTACTGCATTGGTAATGTCTACACAACTTCCACTAACACCATTGATGGTTCCTCCTACTGTTAGCCCTGATACACTTCCTGTGTAACTTACGCCATACACATTGTATACTCCATTGCCATTGTCACTGAAACTTGGACTATTCGAGATAGAGAGTATTCTTCCTTTTCCATCTGTCAAAACATATACGTTAGTCTGTCCTGGTAAATTCGTCTTCCCTGTTTGACC